>CAZIJO010000001.1:0-108007 GCA_964539515.1 uncultured Bifidobacterium sp.
ACGACGGCAAAGACCGAAACTTGCCCCGACCGTCGTTGATCCAAATCCGATCGGGAGCTTCAAAGTCATTGCAAACATAAAGGTCGGGCGCCCCATCGTCGTTAATGTCCCGGAACATGGCCGACAATCCCAATTCCTGGGGAGACGCCTTGAGGGGCTGGCCGCGTTCATCCAGGAAAGCGCCATTGGTCCAGGAAACCGGGGTGAAATGCGCATGACCGTCGTTCAGATAGAAGACATCGGGCTCGCCCAATTCGACCAGCTTGCCATTGACGATCCGAATGCGTTCGGAACCGGGACCCGTAACGACGGTGCGACCATTGACCTGGCGCATGGCAATCGCCCCGCCGCTGCGCAGCAGTGACATTTTTGCATAGTTGGCCACGTAGAGATCGAGATCGCCATCCCCGTCGGTATCGGCGAGGGTCATGGAAGTGGCGCCGTTCCCCGCGATGATTCCGCTGGCTGCGGTGATGTTGGTAAAGCGGCCGCCACCCAAGTTGGCAAAGCAGCTCACCGGACCGCCGCAGGAAGAAACCAGGAGGTCTAAACGGCCATCTCCATCCAAGTCCGCGAACGTCGCACCTGTGCTGGCCGAGCCGGGGCAGGCGGTGCCGCTCGCCAGCGTGACATCTTCAAATTGCCAGTTGCCGAGATTCCGCAGCAGGGCATTCGTGCCATCCAGATGGCAAAAATAGAGATCACACCAGCCGTCCCCGTCAAAATCCCCCGCCGCCAGGCCCGCGCCGTTCAGGAGGTTGTTGTTCACTTTGGCGCGCGCCAGGGAGAGGGTGTTGCTGAAGAAAATGCCTTGGGTGTGGTTGGTAAGCAGGCTGAAGCCAGGCTTGCCCTTCGCCGCTATTGCGATTGAAGCGATGCGGTAACCCTCCTGCTCCTTCCAATCCAAGGCCAGCCCTGAGTTTCTGCCCATCCACCCCCACAGGAGCAGAAGCAACGCGCAAAATCGGAGCCGGCCGCTCATTCGTGTAATGAAATTCCCAACGGTGCCGGGGTCAATTGGGCGTCTCCCGGATGGTTAAAAGTTGGTTCCGGCCCAAACCCTGGGTGACGGTTTGCGTTCGGCCGGTGGGCCAACGCACTTCGACTTTCTCCACCTCGCTTGCTTCTCCCAGACCAAAGTAAAAGGGCATGACGCTTTGGGCGAGATAGCCCGACTTGCCGTCGGCATATTGTGTAAAGGTCTTGCCGCCGGCATGAACCTTAACGAAGGCCCCGAGCCCGTCACGATTGGTTTGGGTGCCAACGAGCTTTAATTTCAAAAAGCTGATGGGCTGCTTTGCGCTCAGGTTGCTGAGCAGCACCTGCGGATGATAGTTCCATTCCAGTGTGACAAGGTCCAAATCACCATCGTCATCCAAATCAAAAATGACGGAGGAACGGGTACTGACTGTCCCCTTGAAGGTGACCCGTCCGGTCTTGCCCTGGGCCAGTCGATGGTCCTTGTCCACTCCGGAGCAATCCAGGGTGAAGTAGTCGATCTCCACCTCGCCGGAGATTCTTGGTTCCACGCCCAGCAGGAACTCGCTGTCATAAAACTTCTCGCCATTCTGATTCAAAAGCAGGGAGTTGATCGCGTACCGGAAGGGAAATCCCATGCCCGCGCTGACGAAAATATCCTGGAATCCGTCAGCGTTGAAATCGCCGACGCTGATGCCCCAGGGCCAATATGTCTCCGTTCCCAAGGCGTCGGATTGTTCCTCGAACTTGCCATCTCCCAGATTGACGTAAAATGCGTTGCCGAAAATGTTGTTGGCCGAACTCTGCAGGAATGCTTCATCGTATTGCGCGGTACACCAGGCTTCACTCTTTGATTTTTCCACCTTGGGATTCATGGTGCCCGCCAGTTTCATTTGCACGTCGTTCATGTCGCTGTGCATGTCCACCACGGACAGGTCCATCCGGCCATCGTTGTTGAAGTCCAGAAACTTTGCCTGCATGGCCCCCCAGGGGGTTTTCGGGAAGTGGTCGGCGGTCTTCGCCACAAAGCCCTTGCCTTTCTGGTTCTCGAAGTAGTGGTTGTCGCCTTGCATGTTCGTGAGGTACAGATCCGGGTAGCCATCGCCGTTCAAATCCACCGTCGTCGCTTCCCCATTCCACCCGTTGAAAACCAGATTCATCTCCCGGGTCACATCCTTGAATCGATGGTTGCCCAGGTTGCGGTACAAAATGCTGCGCTCCGTGCGTTCCGGAAAAAGGTGACCGGCGAAAGCGTTGGTCAGCGCCAGATAAAACCCCGCCCGGCCTTGTTCGTTGGAGGTGAAGACACCCACGTTGCAGACGAGCAAATCGACGAGCCCGTCCAGGTCATAATCCAGAAACGTGGCCGCGGAGGAATGGCCGGAGTAATCGAGACCCGCCGGCCCGGCAATATCCCGGAATTTTCCGCCGCCCAGGTTCTCGAACAAATGATTCCCGTGGCGCACGGTGGTCACGAACAAATCCGGATCGCCATCGTTATCAATGTCGGCAAAGGCGGCGCCCACCGAGATGGCGTCCTTAAGCGCCACGCCGGCTTGGGCCGTGACATTTTCGAATTTGCCGCGCCCCAGGTTGCGCCACAGCTGGTTTTCCCCAAGTTGCGTGGTGAAATAGATATCCAGCCGGCCATCCCCGTCCACATCCGCCACGGCCACGGCGTTGCCATGGTCGTAATGCGCCGGTTTCCAATCCTTGCCAGCATCATCGACCACCCGGTTCGTGAAATTGATCTGACTCGGCGCAAAGCCGTCTTGAAAGCTGAAAGCATGGAATGCTTTGAGGCTTTGGGAGGTGGTCCGCTGATATTCCTGGCGCTGCCGGAGGATTTTCATGGTCCGGGCGCCGAGATCCGGCTCCTGGGCTGATATCGTACCCGCCAACATCAACAGGGAAATGCCGATTGCAACCCGCCTTTCCGGGTACGACTTAAAGCTCATGGGCTGCTTGAATGCAAATTGGCCGATCCGTAGTTCAAGTTAGGCAACCGACCTGGAATCGAGGCCGTCCAGTGCGCTGATGACCGGGCAAGCCGATCGTCGAACGGAGCGGCGCCCGCCGCCGGTTTCCGTTTCCGCGCGGAGGTCAACCACCGGGCCGGAAATTTGTCGGGCATGGCGGAATACCATAGTGTCCGAAGGGGTCTTGGAAAGCGGAAAGTTTTCGCCCCGCCGGCGCCGGATCGTCGAACCCTTGAATTCGGGCTAATTACTGTGCTTCCGGGCCTGCATATTTTAGCACGACCTCCCGATTACCCGGCCGCAAGCCGCCAATGGTCTTTTTGCCGCCTGGCCAACGGACCGTTATCTCGGAGGCTGCGGGTGAGGATGGGAACACCAGGACCGCTGAGTCTTGGGACCAGTAACCAGAACCGCCGTGGATCTCTTTTATCGCCGGGTGGTGCGAACATCGAACCTGGGCGCCGATGCCGGTCGGGTTGCCCGGTGGACCTTGCAGACGAACGCGAACGCCCGCCCGTCCCCCTGTATTCCGGAACAACCGGAGCGGAGCGCCGTTTTGGCTGACACATAGATCAACGCGACCATCCTGGTCAAAGTCACTCACGGCCGCCCCACGTTGCTCGCCATAAATTCGCACCCCGCTTTCCGCCGCAGGGATGGCACGAAATCCACCCTGACCATCGCCGCGCAACCAGAGTCCGCGCCCGGCGTCATAGCGGCCGGTCGATGGTTCGGTGGCGAAGAAGTTCTGACTCAGGAAAAGGTCCTCGTTGCCATCGTTGTCCACATCCGCGACGCATGTGGCGAAGGCCGGGCTGAGTTGCGCCTCCATTGGCAGCGGATGAGCTTCGAAATGATTGCCCCGGTTTAGGAACAGGGTGGTTTCAAGCCATTTGGCCTGGAGTTCCTTCGCTCCGCGCGCCTTGTCACCTAGGATTTCACTGATGCTGGCTTCGCCGAACTTGCGATAAGTGTCGTAGCGTCCGGTGACAAATGGCAGGGCCGGGCCAACCCGCCCGAGGTGTTGCCAGGGCACAATCTTCGCCATCGCCGGCTCGTAGTACGCCTCCAATAAATCCACGCCGCCGGATTCGGTAAAATCGCCATAGTAAAGCCGCAAAGGTTGCTGGCCGTACGGATGGTACTTGTGGTTCTGCCCCCAATTGGATGCGATCAGGTCCATGCGGCCGTCCCCATCGAAATCTCCGGCCGCGACGCCATTCCACCAACCCTGGTAACGATCCAGGCGCCAGTCGGCCGTGATCTCCCGCCACGCCTGCTTGTCCTGGTAACGGAAGACCCGAATCGGCGACCATTCGCCGGCCAGGATCAGCTCCGGATAACCGTCGCCTTCCAGGTCGCACCACGCGGCGCCGCTGACCAACCCGAGGTCGCGCAGCCGAAGTGCGGCGTCCGCATCCTCCACGAGTTTGCCTCCGTCATTCCGAAACAACCGCGAGGATGCTGGCTCCGGGTAGCGCCCCGCAACCAGTCGTCCGCCGACGAATAGATCAAGATCGCCATCTCCGTCGTAATCCCCCAAGGCCAAAGGACCGACGCTCGACGCTGTGCCCGGAACCAACTCCTGGATTTTACCTGCGGCCGGGTCATACAAATTGACCGCCCCGCCTTCCGGTCGTCCATCTTCATAATTGGCGGAACCGGCCAGCAGCACTGAGCGACCGGGCACCAGTTGCGCGCCGAGAATGGTGGTCTGATCACGGGGCACCAATTGTGGCAGGGGCTCCTGGGTTAACCGTTCGAAACCACCTTTGCCGTTGTTTCGAAATGCCGCCAATGCTCCGCCCTTGCCGGAACCAATGAAGAGATCGTCCCAGCCGTCGCCATCGAGGTCGAACCAGGCGATTCCCGGGCCCAGTAGGCTGAATTTTCTCGGCAGCAATGGTTGGCGGGCGAAGTCATCGAAGTTCTCCTCGTGATGAATCTGGGCTACCAGCGAACTGACGTCCTCGAAGATTGCCGGCGGTGGCGAAGGCTTGGCTGGCGGCGGCGATGGAAGGCCGGTCGGCTCTACCATTTCCACCATCTGGTTCGGGCGAACGCCTTCCAATCGGCTTTTCCTTCCGCTCCGCCAGATCACTTCCACGCTCAGGGTGTTTGATATTTGACCCGCGGCGAACACCCGCATCGGTTCGTCAGCGGAAAGGTAGCGGCCGCCACATTGCATCTCCTGCGTTTGGAGCGGCACCGCGCCGCCATGGACGGAAATGCGGGCGCCGATACCACGGGTGTTAGCCGGTTGACCTTTGAGCCGTACTGCGAGTCGAGGCGCGGTGGTTTCGTTGCGATAGACCCCCGCTCCGTCATTCATGTTATTGACGATGACGTCGAGGTCGCCATCGTTGTCCAGGTCGGCGAGTGCCATGCCCTGACTGACGCCGGGCGTGTTGAATCCCCAGGCGGCACCACGCTCTTCGAACGTGAGGTCGCCGCGGTTGTGAAAGGCGAGTTTCGGCAGGACGAGCCGTGGGAATCTGGCGCGCATCTGCAGCGCCTCCGCGTCGGAAAGTTTTTGGCTGCGCCGGGCGCTCTCGAGTTGGTTGGCGATATCAACATCCTGAACGTCGCGCTCAAAGCCCGTGGCGATCAACACATCCTCGAACCCGTCGAGGTCCACATCCAGAAAGACCGGCGACCAGGACCATTCCGAGGCGTACAGGCCGCTGAAATAGCCGATCTCCGCGTAGTCACCATCGCCCTGATTCAGGAACAACGTATTGCGTGGGACTTGCGGCCGGTTCGCGATGCTGCCAACCGGAGACGCGGTGGTTTGGTGCTCGCCGACTTGCACCTGGCGCAGCCGATGGTCGCGGCTGAGCATGTCCGCCACGAAGATTTCATCGTGGCCATCGCGATTCAGGTCAGCAAAATCCACCCCCATCGAGAACCAGCTGCTTTCGCGGAAGGCCGTGGGACGAGCCATTCGCAACTGGCCGTTCCCGCGGTTGAACCAAATCCGATCCGGGGACGCCAGATCATTGCACACGTAGAGGTCGGGAGCGCCATCGCCATTCAGGTCGCGGAACGCGGCGCTCAGCGTCCAATCATAGAGCGGCGACTTGAGGGGGTGCGCGCTTTCGTCGAGAAACACCCCGCTGGTGAACGACAGCGGCGAGAATTTGCCACCGCCATCATTGCGATAAAGGACGTCTGGCTGGCCGTTCTCCACGATCTGCCCTTTTTCATCCAATGTGACCCAGCCGGCGAGGTCGGGCCCGGTCAGGGGCCGGCCGTTGAGCATCGTGATGACCCGCTTGCCATTCACGGTGCCCACCCGGACCTGCATGCTGAAACCATCGCGCAAAGTTTCGTTCCGGTAATTGCAGACGTACAAGTCCAGCCGTCCGTTCCCGCTGACATCCGCCAGCGTCATGGTCATGCCAGCGGTGACGGAAGTCAGGCCGGCCGCACTTGTAGTCTCCTGAAAGCGACCCGCGCCATCATTGAGGAACAAATGCACGCCTTGCCGGATCGAAGTGACGAGCAAATCCAGATCGCCGTCGCCATCCACATCGGCCAAAACGGTACCGGTTGCGTCAAGGGTTGGGAGGGCCAGCCCCGCCTCGCGGGTGATGTTTGTGAATTTCCATTCGCCGAGATTGTGGTAGAGGGCGCTGTGTCCCCCGATGCCCGCAAAGAACAGGTCGCACCAGCCATCCCCGTCCACGTCCCCGGCCGCGACCCCGGAGCCATTCAGGAGGATGTGATTGGTAAGCGATCGGGATTCGGGGACGAGGTTGGTGAACTGAATGCCGGTTGTGGTAGGGGGCAGCAGAGTGAAGCCGGCACGGCCTTCGCGTGGAACGCTCAGGTCTGCCACGCGCTGGCCCTGGACTTCGCGAAAGGCAAGCCGGCCCGCCAGTGAAGGACAAGCTGAACCGAACAGGGCGAAGGCAAGAAGGCAAAAGGCAACGTATGGCTGCCGGCGCATATGGATCGCACCGGGCTTTGCCTTCGACCTGATCGGGCAGGGGAGGAGGCTGTGCTTTGCCCGCAAGGCGCTGGGCGGCCAGGCACACGAGCTTTGATGGTCATTCACTGCGGCGAGGATAGTCCACCGTATTCCCGGCATACAAGCTCGTCGGAGTTCGCTTTCGTCATCGCTTTTTATGCTTTGCGAAATGCTCCCGATGGGCTCCTTTTGACATTCATTTTCAACTTATGAGCACACGGTTGCGGGCTGAATTGGCATGCGTTGTCCCCGACAGGTCATCGTTGCTGAGCCGTTTGGATCGCCGGGCAAGGGGATAATGCGCACCTTCGCCACCATCTCCGTCTCGAAATGCCTGCGCCTGGCCGCCAGCTGTGGTTATTTACTGATCTTCGGAGACATTTCTGGAACTTCTGCCGAATACCAATGGCTTGCTGGCCCAGGTTACCGGAGCACGGAGTTGAACGTTGCGCAACCAGGTCGGTCGGGTTTCACCTTGATGAATTCAGGGCTGACCGGCCTGACCCACTCGAACCTTCTCGCCCAGCAACGACACCTGACAAACCAGATACTGCTGAACGGTTCCGGGGTCGCGGCCGGGGACGTGGACGGTGATGGCTGGTGCGACTTGTACGTCTGCCGGCTGGATGGCCCAAATGCGCTCTATCGCAACCTGGGAAACTGGAAGTTCGCGGAGGTGACCCAAACGGCAGGCGTAGCCTGTGACGACCTAGACGCTACCGGGGCCGCGCTGGTTGACTTGGACGGTGATGGCGATCTGGATTTGGTCGTAAACTCCGTCGGTGGGGGCACCCACATTTTTCGCAATCAAGGTCGTGGCCTGTTCAAGCCAGACGCACAGATATTGAACCCAAACAAAGCCGGAATGTCCCTTGCGTTGGGCGACGTGGACGGGGACGGCTTTCCGGATCTTTATGTGGCGAATTATCGGACCACCGGATTGATGGACATGCCAAACACCAAGTTCCGGTTGAAGGTCGAGGAAGGCAGGCAAGTCATCACCGCCGTCAATGGCCGGCCAGTTACCGAGCCTGATTTGGTAGGGCGTTTCGCTGTCAATTCGCGAGGCGGCGTGGAGGAACACGGCGAGGAGGATGCCTTTTATCGGAACGTCGGCGGCACCAACTGGGTGCGACTTCCCTTTACCGGGGGCGCATTCCTGGATGAGGACGGGAAGGTCTTGCAGACCCCGCTGTATGACTGGGGTTTGTCGGTGATGATTCGGGATATCAACCAGGATGGTTTGCCTGATATATACGTATGCAATGACTTTGAGGCGCAGGATTGCATCTGGATAAACCAAGGATCGCTTAAATTTCGGCTTTTGCCGCGCCTGGCACTCCGCAAAGGCAGTTTTTTTTCCATGGGGGTTGATTTCGCGGATATTAATCGAGACGGATTTGACGATTTTCTGGTGTTGGACATGGCCAGCCGTGAACACGTCCAGCGCATGACTCAACTCGGTGACAGCCTCAGCTCGATCTTGAAGGTCGGCGAGATTGAGAGCCGGCCGCATTACCTCCTTAACACCATGCAGCTCAATCGCGGCGACGGCACCTATGCCGAGATCGGTTATTTGAGTGGCCTGGACGCTTCGGAGTGGTCCTGGACGCCGGCGTTTTTGGATGTGGACATGGATGGATGGGAAGACGTGCTGATCACCAACGGGCACGAGCGGACGGCGCGGCACCTCGATTGGGCCGAGCGCCTGGCCCGGATGCGGGCGGACAAAAAGCTTTCCGGACTGGAAATTTTGCAGGCGCGGACATTGTTCCCCCGCCTGGATACAGCCAATCTGGCTTTCCGGAATCGAGGTGATCTGACATTCGTGGAGACCGGTCAGTCCTGGGGCTTCGACTTTCGCGGGGTCTCACAAGGGCTTGCGCTCGCGGATCTCGACAATGATGGCGACCAAGATGTGATCGTCAACAACCTGAACGGCCCGCTGGCGGTGTATCGGAACAACTCCGGCGCGGCGCGGGTGGCGATCCGGCTCAAGGGACAGAAGCCCAACACGAAAGGTATTGGCGCACGGATAAAGGTGTCAGGCGGGGCGGTGGCCATGCAGAGCCAGGAAATAATCTGCGGCGGCCGGTATCTCTCCTCGGACGACCCCATGCGGGTTTTTGCAGCGGGGAGCGCCACCAACAAGCTGAGGATCGAGGTGCTTTGGCGCAGCGGAAAACAGAGTGTGATTGCGGCGGCACAGGCAGACCACCTGTACGAGGTCGAAGAACCGGACACCCGCGCGGTTGCCCTCGCGACTCCGTCTCCCCCGCCTCCGCCTTTGTTTGTCGATGTCAGTTCGCTAATCAAACATGTTCATCATGAAGAAACTTTTGATGATTTTGCCCGGCAACCTTTGTTACCCCATCGCCTCAGTCAGGCCGGACCTGGGATTACCTGGTGGGACATGGACGGTGATGGTTGGGATGACCTGATCATTGGAAGTGGCCAGGGTGGCACTCTCGGGGTTTACCGGAATGACCGCCAGGGTGGATTCACGCCAATGACCGGCCAGCCCTTCAACCAGATTTTGGACCGGGATCAGACCGCAATCTTGGGATTCAAGAATGCCGAGGGGAGGCGGCTGCTCCTGGCTGGCTTGTCAAATTATGCAGACGGGCAAACCAACGGCAGCGTCTTCCGGCAGTACGATTTGGCGACGCAACAATTGGTGGAGAACTTTCCCGGCGTCGCTTCCAGTACCGGTCCCCTGGCGCTGACGGATCTCAACGGTAACGGGCAATTAAGTCTGTTCGTGGGAGGACGCGGGATCCCCGGACGATACCCGGAAGCCGCATCCTCCCTCTTGTTTCACCAAGCCAAGGACGGCTGGGTCTTCGATACAGACAATTCCAAGGCCCTGGCGAATGTGGGTTTGGTGAATGGCGCGGTGTTCAGCGACGTCGACGGAGACGGAGACACCGACCTGGTTCTGGCCTGCGAATGGGGGCCGGTGCGACTTTTCCAAAATGAGAAGGGGAGAATGCAGGAGATCACCAAGGAAGCCGGGTTGAATAAGTATCACGGTTGGTGGAACGGGGTGGCTACCGGTGATTTCAACGGTGACGGTCGGCCAGACATCGTGGCGGCTAACTGGGGTCGGAATACCAAATACGAAGGGGTCCGCGGCCAGCCCTTGCGGATCAACTATGGTGACCTGCTGGGCCGCGGTGGCGTGGATGTATTAGAATCGTACTTCGATATTTCAACTCAATCTTGGATGCCGTGGCAGCCCCTGCGAGTCGCCGCTGCCGCCCTTCCTTTCCTCCGGCAAAAATGGCAGACGCATGAAGCTTACGGGCGTGCCAGCTTCGCGGAAATCTACGGCGACGGGTTGCCCAAGACCAAAGTGCTGGAGGCCAATTGGCTGGAATCCACCGTGTTTTTAAACGCAGGAGATCACTTCGAAGCCCGCCCGCTGCCGATTGAGGCGCAGATGGCCCCAGCATTTGGAATCTGTGTTGGCGACGCAGACGGGGATGGCCACGAGGATCTTTTTTTGAGTCAAAACTTCTTCGGCCTGCCACCGGAATCGGCCCGGTACGATGCAGGTCGGGGTTTGTGGCTGCGCGGCGATGGCCGTGGCGGGTTCCAGGCTTTGAGCGGCAACGAAAGCGGAATCAAGGTTTACGGCGAACAACGGGGTGCGGCTTTGGGTGACTTTGATCACGATGGCCGGCTGGACCTGGTCGTGGGCCAAAACGGAGCCGAAACCAGGCTGTTCAAAAATGCGGTTGGACGGCCCGGCTTGCGTGTGCGGCTGACCGGACCTCCGGGCAACCTCGATGCGCTCGGGGCCGCCATCCGCGTGGTAACGGGAAATAAGCTGGGGCCGCTACGGGAAATCCAGGCAGGCTCTGGCTATTTTTCGCAGAACACCTTCGAACAGATCATTCCGGCGGAGCCGAAGCCCACCGCACTCAAGATCCGCTGGCCGGGCGGAAGGACCCTCCAGGTCGAAATCGAAGCATCCGGTCGCGAATTGGAAATCGGCCCTGAAGGAAGGGTTGATCCACTGCCCTGATCCGAAAATGGCGGTTGAATTAACTGCGACTGCAAAGACAGTTGCACGCAAGGTTTGAACATTGCTATATGGACTTGCCACCTGGCCGATAGAGTTGGAAGATCGCGCGCAATGAAGCTACGGCAAGCGCAATTCTCCTTATCTCGTCTGCCGTTTAGATGGTAAATGCCGCTCAGTTCGATGCCACAGCCCCTACGGAAACTCCGGTCCCCGAAATCTGCCAGTCGGTTGGATCTGTTCGGGATTGACCTGCGGTCCCTGGCGGCCTTTCGAGTTGCACTTGCCTTGTTGGTCCTGACGGATTTGAGCTTCCGCGCTCGGGTGCTGGAGGCGTTTTATACCGATGCGGGTGTGCTCCCACGCTCTCTGGTTGACCTTCCGCTTCAGGGTTTCTCGCTGCACCTGCTCAGTGGGGCGCTCGCTTTCCAGGCCCTTCTATTTGGGTTGGCGGGACTATTCGCGCTGCTGCTGCTCCTTGGCTACCAAACCCGCTGGGCCGCCTTCGGTTCCTGGCTGTTGCTTTCGTCTTTGCACGTCCGGAATCTGCACGTCGTTAATGGGGGTGACGATTGGCTGCGGGCCATGTTGCTTTGGAGCATCCTTTTGCCTTTGGGAGCGCGTTGGTCACTTGACGCCAGGCGCGCACGTCCAAGATTGGCCGGCCCGATGTTTCTCTCACTGGCGAGCGCCGCGTTGCTGCTGCAATTCGCCTACGTTTACCTGTGTGCCGGGTTCACGAAGAGCGGCCCCCAATGGCATTCGACCGGTACCGCGATTCAGGCGGCGCTCGCCCAAGGTCACTGGGTTCGGCCGTTCGGCGAGTTTCTTCGCGGCTATCCGGAGTTGCTGAGAATCCTGACACCGACAGTGGCTTACTTCGAGATCGCGGCCGCATTGCTCCTGTTCCTGCCGGTTTTCACCGGAAGGATGCGTGGTTACCTCATCATCAGTTTCTGGTTGCTCCAATTGGGCTTTGGTCTGAGCTTACAGGTGCATTTGTTCCCCTGGATTTCAACCGCCGCGACACTGCCATTCATTCCTTCGAGCTTTTGGGACCGGCTGTCCATAGGGATTCCATGGATCGCGGAGTCCAAGCTGTGCACCGCATCGGTTCGTAACCATGCGCGACAGTTCCCGTACAAGCCGGCTTGGGTTTGGTGGCTGCACCAAGCACTGGCTTCGTTCCTGATCGCCTGGGTGATGATTTCGGCCCTGACTTATTACACTTCGCTGGATTCGCCCGGTCTGCGGCGGCTGCGAAGCGTAGGTTACATCTTTGGATTGTTGTCCACCTGGCATATGTACTCTGCCCCATCCTCGCAAGCATCCACCTATGAAATAATTGCGGAACTCAAGGACGGCTCGAGTATCAACCTCTTGTCCACCCCGGATGTGGGGCATACCACCAGCCGTACGCTCCGCTCCCACTGTGGCAGGATGTACCTGGCGGAGATGGCGAAACGCCATACCCAGCCGGCTGAACGGCAGCAATACCTCCTGTGGCTCACCCAACAGTGGAATCTTGTACAGCCATTAGACCGGCAGGTGCAGAATATCAAGTTTTTCGACGTGAAACGGGACGTTTTAACCCCCGGTCCTCTCCGGCGGGAACTGCTGTTGGAAGGTGATTTCAGGCACCCCGTTCCTCCGTGACGATTAGCGAGTTCGTCGCGTTTGCCCTCACCGGGCCTGCTTTCCACGCCAATAAAGAAACTGTTCAACACCCCATTTCTGCCGGATGAGGTTCGTAAGGGACGAGGCTCACGCCACTTTTGGATATCGTGGACCACGAAAAAAAAGAGACCGGATTTGCATCCGGTCTCTTGTGAATTCAGAAACTATACGTTTGGATTACTCCAGCCTGTAGTATCGCGAAGCGTCCGTCGGCGAAACCACCTGGGGATTGCTTTGGCTTGGAGCATTGACGAAGGGGCCCGACAGCGAGGTCGAGGTCTTCAGCACTCCGCCCCCGGTCCAGGACAATGTGAGGACCCCGCCAACGGATGTAAGGTTGAGCACCCGCAAATCCTCAAAATGCGCGTACTTGGTATAGCCCAAGACCGTGGTATTGCCACCATTACAGGTAGCCAGCCCCAGCAATGCTGGATCCGCAATCAGATTTGTGGTGGTGCCAAATGCGGTCCAGTTGATTCCGTCGGTGCTTCGGAAAGCACTGGTCAGATTTCCTTGCCGCTTCAGGCGCAACCAAGCATTGGGCGGCGGGAAATTAGGAAGCCAGTTATTCTCTGGATTCTTCCATACCGGGGTTGCGGCATCGGTCTCGCGAACGTGGAAGCCCATCTGCCCGTTACCGCCTGGATTCCAAGTAATGTAGTTGAATCGGCTCGAATCGGACGCAGATTCACGCAGCATGATCCCGTTACGATTGCCGGGGAGAGTCAAGGTCTCCTCCGCAATCTGGACTCGGACGTCAAAGTCCCCGGTGACCTGCCGGTAGGCAAAGTGGAAGTTGTCGCTGGCACCCCAAATATCCTGCCCGCCGGATTCAACTTCGAATTCAGCAGATGCGCTGTTATAAATATATCCATAGGCGAATGCGGGATTGCCCAAGATGTCGGTGGTGGTTGTAATGGAGCCCTGCACGGTCCCGGACACATTTTGTCCACCCGGAGGAATTGCCGTTGCCGGGGTGCCGGTGTAATCCCGCACATTGGCCACTTTGATGGTAAAGGCGGCGCCCGGGGTGGATGAAAGGCCCGTAACATACAGCCGCACGCCCTTGTTGTTCAGGCGCAATTCGACCCCACCAATGCCAATGCCCCCGCTTACAAACGAGTAATTTGCGGGAACAACTGCCGTCACGGGATCAAGTTTCTCATTGAAGGCAATGTCCACCGTAGTGCCATCCATGCTGCCGGCTGAGACAGCCACGGGAGGAACGGTATCAGGAATCACGGTCACATTGACATCAACGGAGGCGGCCGCCCCACTGATCGGATTAACGATGTTGAGCTTGTAGATACCGGAATCGGCCGCCCGCGCCGCCGGATTGTAGAGCTTGGGCTTGTTCGCGCCTTGCATCACGGTTTTGGGCCACCGAAGCGTACCGTCGGCATTGGTGGCGGTCCCATCAATGGGAACACCGCCTTTGGTCCACTGGTAAGTATTCGGGCTGCCCGTCACGCCAACACTAATGGTAAGTGGATCCAGCTCGTTGATGGTGATCGAGGTTGGGGGCTGGGACGAAATAGCTGCGGCAACATTTTGAACGGTGAAAATACCGAAGCCATAGGCGCCGCCGGACCATACGAACGATGCTTTATCCAAGTTTGCCGGCGCACCGGTATCCGGATACAACGTCACGTCGCCGCAGTACCCCCACGTGTTTCCAATTCCGGAAGCCACCTTGATGTCGTACTCAGTGCAGGGCAGTTTCCAAGCGCCATTGGGGGCGATGCTGCCGTCCAGGCGGTGCACCCCGATCCAGCCCGGTTTGTGATAGTTCGTGCCGCTAAGCTGTCCGTACTGGTTGTCCCAACTCGGCATGGAGTAGCTGACAATATAATCGAGCGATTCATGGGCATCGATTGCCTGGCTCCAATTGCCGTCATAATATTGTTCGCCGTCCACCGGAATGACTTGGGGCAGTCCGTCCTTGCCAGCCGCCTCCCACACGAACGCCGGGAGGTTGTTGGTGGCCGTTTCCTCACGGTCATAAATATAAATGGAATCAGTCGGTGTATAGGAGTACGGCGTGATGATGCGGGCCGGGTTACTGGGATCAGACTGGTAGCGGTTGGGACGTGCTCCGTATCCGGTTCCCGGGTAGTGGCCCGTGTAAACGGTCTCCAAGTTGGGACGGCTCGGATCCAGGCCGTGGCGGACAACTCGGGATGCCTGGCCGCCCAAGGCATACTCGCCTTTGCTGGTACCATTATCCCGGTTGTTGAGCTTGGCCAACGGGAAGAAATTGGTGCCATCCGCCGTCTTGAACAACTGCGGTTGCTGGCCAGCGCGCCAAGTGCCGCCACCGCAAAATAGCAGGGTGCTTGTGCCCGAGCCGGTGACTCGGAACTCACGCCAACGGAAGCTCTGATTCTGGTCCCCGCTAGTAGAGCCGTCCAACGGGTTGCCGTCGCAATCGCTCGCGCCGACCGTAGGCTCAGTCCAGGCGCAGCTCGGGGTGGACGACCAACTGTCCGTTCCCGTCTTTGCATACCGGAGGATTTTGTTCTTGTGCCCGTAGTAAAGTGTGCCGTCACCGGAAATGCCAAACTCGTTGAAGAAGTCCAACTGGTTGCCTTGACCAGTGATTACCACGGGTTGAATGCCGAAAACATGCGCAATCCCCATCGGGGCGCCGCTTGCCGCATTGATCCAAATCAGCGACCGATCCGGATACTGAGTCGCTAACGTCGCGTCAGCGCCAGTTGCCGTCGCTTCGTTGATGCCATTCTCGCGAACCAAGAGCAGGAAACGTGTGCTGTCGTAGGGCAGCAATTTACCGAACGAAACGTGCAACGAGGTGCCGTTATTTGCTTCGTTGGGGCTGTTGTTTGGAAAGCCCGCCGTTTTTCGCAGGATGGGGAGGCGGTTGGCCGCACTCATGCCCTCTTCGCCGTTCATGTGTTGCACCCAGACCGGGGTGATGACCTGCCCCACCGCAGCCGTGGCGATGGTGGACAGAACCAAGGCTGTCTTAATGGCTAATTTCATTCTTTGTTCTTAAGGGTTTTTACTGTTTTTTCTTACCAATGCTTCTACCGAAGTCGATTAATTCGGCAAAACGTAGCCCGAGCAGTAACTCGGTCTAACTTTGGATTGAAGGCATCTTTACCAGTCCGGCATGGCGGGTCAAGAAAATTGTTTTAAAAATTTCCCCGCATTGGAATTTGGCCCCACCTTCACAGACGTTTACCACAAGCCTGCGTCATCCGTCCCTTTTTCGTCCGAGTCCCGAATAGTTTCACGGTTGTTGCTGCAGCAGGACTTTAAACTTCGATCGCGGCGATTCCCTCCCAGCCGGCGAGGTGGTGAAGACAGAGTCGGCGTTGCAGCGCTGGAGGGGTACGCACGTCCTCGGGCGCAGTAAATCCCCACGCTTGGAGGTTTAAACTGGCCAAGAGGCCTTCGAGCGTTCCACCTCGCCCTGACCGGGGACGGTCACGCTCCGGCCCCGCCCACTTCTAACCGCCCCATCACCATCCCGACGCAACCGATTCATCTTGTTTTGCCAGACGCTTTGATTGTCTTTGCAGTGCCATCTCCCAACCTCGCCGTGGGCTGTGAAGATTCTTCTAACGCAGAGGACGCAAAGGTTGGCGCAGAGGAACGCCGCGGTGAGGTCTCCTTGCGGCCTTTGCGAGGACCATTGAGTCCTCGTCGTTTAATCCGGCTGCCCAGCGTTTTGGTTGTGGCTTGGCCGCGCGATGGCCTTGATCCATTCTTACTCGGAATCCCGCCAGGCGAACTCGCCTTTTGCAACGCTCCAATCCAGCCCGAAGAAGCCGGCCGCCCGAATCCCCTTGAAGCCATCCGTCAACATTCCAGGACCGATGATGGTAAGGTCGGGATAAGCCACCCCAGCCAGGAAATAAGGCAATCGATCCGTCAATTTCATCCCTGGCACTCCCGTCCCCGTTACGACACCGACGCAGGCGCGGTCACTTCCCGGGCGTGGACGCAGAAACAGGCAGGCCAGATCCGAACCGGTGGTCCGGCGCTCGCCTACGCGAATTTCGCCGCGCCGCACCTGCACCGGACTGTCCTTCAGCAACGCCGGCCAGGCGAGGTTGGATTCCGCGTGGCCGTAAAGGATCACCCCGCGGTCCGGTTCCGCTTTGGGGTCAAAAGCTGTGTCGGGAATCACGTCCACTGACGCGTTTCCCCGATACCAGAAGGACTCGGCATCAAAGCGGGCTTTGTTGAAGGCCCAGGCTTTCTCCTCCGGCGTTCCTTTCGTCCCGTAAACGAACATCATCCGATCCCGAAAAGCCGCCTTGAATGGTCCGTAACGATGCGGGCCTTTCTCCGCAAGCGAGGGTTCAGCACTCAGATTCCATTTGTCGTCCTGGCGGGCCAGCCAGATTCGGTTCTTTACCGGCCAGGGAATTTTCTCGAACGTCTGTCCATCCACCGTCACTCGGAGCGGATCTCCCGGTTGGGCTTGGTCCAGCCGCAACGCGAGCCGGGCGACGTTTTTGGTGGTGCCGGAGAACCGCCGCTGCCAGGGATCCCATTGCAAGTTGACCGATGCGGGCGCCAGCGGGCTGAGTTGGGCCTCGATGCTCGCCCAATGCGATTGCGCCGAAATTCCTGGATTCACCGTCGTGAAATCAACCTGACGCACACCCTCCAGCGGTGGTCGTGCGTGCCGGGCAAAGAAGTCAAACATGGGCGGCCAATCGACGCATTCGGCCCCCGGTTCATCGGACGTTTCCCACCAGTGTCCCGCGCCGGGTTGCTCGTGCCCGGCAAGGTCATGATGGAACGGCTTCAACTTATCGCGCATCGTCCGCGCTTCGGTTACCGGGACGTTGTCATCCGCGTCGCCGTGCAGGATATAAACTCCCAACTGTGCCAGGTTGGTGGCCATCAGCAGGGTGTCGCTGGAATTTGCGGCGCGGCGCAGCAGGTCCGCCTCGGCATTGTTGGTCGGCCAGCGTGCAGGACGGGCGTAGGAAAAGAAGCTGATCCATCCCGCGCTCGGCCCGACGGCGCCGAACAAATCCGGGTAGGTGCTGGCCAAATACCAGGAGCCGTGGCCGCCCATCGAGTGGCCCGTCAGATAGATTCGCTGTGGATCGGGGGCCAACTCGCGATTGGCTAGGTCCAGAACTTCCAGGGCATCCAGCCGGCCCCAGTCCTCCCAGTCGAATCCATACGGACGACGGTTGGTGGGCGCCACAATATGTCCCCACGTCTTGCTGGCGTACGCCTCCGCCTGTCCAATGGCTTCCACTCCGGCACCGTGCAATGACAAGAAGAGGGCTGGACGCGGCCCTCCCGGACGGGGCGGGCGGGCGGGATTAAGCGCATAATACTGCACACTGCCGTCAATTTCGCTTACGAAGGTCCGCTTCTGGCTTTGCCACGGCTGACGTACTCGGAGCGACGTGCGGGCGTGATCGAGAATGATTTCATTCGCCGGGTCCTTGGTTGTTAATTCCAGTTCCAGGACGCCCAGCTCATTCGTCGCCGGCGGCTTGCCTTCCAGACGGATCCCTACTTTGCGAATGGTCAGAGGTGGAATCGAGGGCAATGGGGTGACGGCGGGTTGGCCGTTCATCAGCACCGTGCGGATCGCCAAATCATCGCGCCGCTCGGTCGTGGCATTGATCACCACCAAGGCGCCCCAGGATTTCGTGGGCTCATTCAGGATCAAATCCGGCAGCGTCAAATCTCCCAGATCCAATGCCACCCCCGCCTTGGGCTCGACCAGTGCGGCTTTCAACCTGCCCCGCCCGGCTTGGAACAGGAAATCATTCGTCCCGCTTTTCAACAACACTGGCAAACGGACGTAGCCGTAAGCATAAGTGTCACCGGCCCGGGGTTCGCCATTCACATAAACCATCGCGTGGCCGGCGGCTTCGAGCACCAGGACCTTGGTTTGCTCGCTGACGACCGACATATAAGCGTAGCCGCCACGGAGCGCCTCGTGCTCGAACCAGCCATTGGTTCCCAGCGCAAGGTTCGTCCAACTTAACGTTTGCCCCTCCGGGGACGCTACGGTTTCACCGGCCGAGGGTCGCGTCCAGCGCCCGGCGATGATCCCCGCCTCGATGGCATCGCTATGCACCGCGGAACGCCCCGATCGGCCCGGTGGTTTAATCACCAAGGCCGTCTGCCAAACGAGTGGCGTGGTGGCTGCCATCGGTTCCCCGGTGGCGTTTGCCGCCGCACTCAAATCGCCGGCCGATAGAATTCCGGCCAGCAAACAAATCAATCGCGAACCGAGTTTGGAGTTTTTCATGATGGCACTGGGTGGTTGATGAAACTGACCTATTGAACGGCTCGAAAACGCAAATGGCAAGGAGCGCGTTTGGCGGCAGCGGCCTGGTTTGGAAGGGCGGGGCGGCCGACGAGCCGACAAGCAAGGACGGTTGCCGCACGGAACAACCGATTTGTACCACTCCCCGTTTGGCTTGACCTCGATCTGGTAACTGGGCCGGTTGGAGAGCCATCACCGCCAGAACCAGGTGATCACGGGCGCCACCACCAGGGCGGGCAGGTAATCCGTCAGGTCCACTCGTCGGATTTCAAATATCACCACCCCCACCGTGCAAACCACCAGGCCCCCCACCGCGTTGACGGAATCCAGCAACCCGTGTGTGCGGAGGAATGGCTCGAGATAAACCTGGCAGGCGAGCGTGATGGTGCCGAGAAACACGAAAACCGGCAACGCCGCCACAATGGCCCCGGCACCAAATAAGGCCACAAACCCCAGCATCGCCAGCCCGTCCATGACCGCCTTGACAACCAGAACCTGATAGTAACCAGTGGCACCCGCCACGGTCGGCAGTCCGTCCTGCAGCGCGCCCAGCATCCCCAGCGGCGCGGCGCAAAACAGAATCGCACAGGCATTCAATCCGTTGCTGAAACGGTGCGGATCATTTGGCCGGTGGGCTTCGATCAATTTTCGCGCGTATTGACCGAGGCGATTCGAGGCCTTTTGCAGGCGCAGCAGTTTACCCAGCAAATTGCCGAGCACCAAAGCAAGCATGGCGATGACCAATTGCTTGAAGGTGCTACCCGCGGTGCCGCCAACGCTCAACCAGGTGAGCCGCAGCCCAAAGATCAGCGTCATCGCCCCCAGCATCAACTTGAAGAAGTTCTGGGTCTGGGGCGTCAGCGGTGTCGTACGCGCCAGGCCAATGGCCCCACCGATGATGATGCCCGCCGCGTTCAGAATGGCTCCGGTCACGCGCGAGAATGAATCATGCCCGTCGCCCGGAAAGAAGCGCAAAGTTGAGTCAGGCCAAGAATGCCATCCGTGGGCCGGCGGTTCGCCCAACAACCCTGCCGGTGGGCGGGCCTCGGTTCCCGAGATTTACTCGCCCGCGCCACGCTTGACTTGCTTCAGTTTTTGCGACTCCGGCATGCCCGCATAATACCGGTCGAGCGGATAGCAGCCGCTTTTCATGCCGTTACGTGGTGCCGTGGTGCAATCGCTGAAAGTGCGGCAAATCAATTTGGGCGTCAGCGCGCCTTTCGAGGTCGCCTCCGCCAGCATCTCCGGGTAACTCAGCACCATTCGCCCCAGGCCAACCATGTCCGTCCAGCCGTGACGAACAACGTATTGAGCGACGTGCGGCAGGTATTCCTGCAAATAACTATAGGCGGTCCCTACCAGAACCGGTGTTTGGTGTTTGGTGTTTGGTGTTTGGTGTTTCCCCAGATGGGCCTTGATCTGTTTCACGACATTGATCTGCCGCGCCACATCAATGAGTGGATCGTAGGCGGGTTGATAGCCGTCGCTCGGGGGATACGCGGCCGGGCGCTGGATGTGGGGATTGTAATAAGGCGATCCGGCGCTCAAGTTCAGAATCTTTACGCCAAGCTGCGCGCACAAATCCACGAACGCGAATGTCTCCGTCAGGTCATATTCCACCGGATTTTCTGCCTTCACCCCGAAACCGTAGCGATACGGCAGGCAGTGCGAGAAATCCTCCGGGATGCCGGGGCCGGGCCTGCCTGGCTGCGAAAGCGCGGGGTCGGGCTTGAACGGAACAAAATCGAAGGCGCTCAGCCGCACGCCGATTTCAATTGGGTTCCCGCCCGCGCGGATGCCCGCGATGATTTCGCGCAAGATGCGGGTGCGATTCTCAATGCTGCCGCCGAATTTCCCCGGCCGGGTGTGCGCCCCGAGAAACTCGTGCAGCAGGTAGCCGTGGCAATGCTTGATGTCCACGAAGTCCGCGCCCGCGTCCCAGGCGATTTTGGCCGCCTGGATGTAACACCGGATCAATTCCTCGATCTCGGCGTCGGTGAAGACCTGTGCCTCGCTCGTGACGTTGAATCTGCGGTCCAGAATTGGGTGCCGGAATGCCACGCGCGGCTCCATGCGCTTCTTATCCGTGGGCTTGCAGAACCGGCCCGAGTGCGTGAGTTGAAAACCGATCACCGGCTCATCCGCGCTGCCAAACCGCTCGCGATGCACCCGCAACAGGATTTCCTGTAACTCCGCGAGATCGCGTTTGTTTTCCTCCATGATGATGAGCTGGTTCGGATTCGCCCGGCCATCGGGGCGCACGGCCATGGCCTCCCCGCCGTAAATCAACTTCGCGCCGCTCTCGCCGAAGCGTTGCCAGCGCCGGCGCACATCCTCGGTCGCGCCGCCGCTCGTGGTCGCATCCCAGCCTTCCATGGGATGAATCGCCCAGCGATTGCCGATGCGCTTGCCGTTGATAGTGGCGCCATCGATTGGTTGCGTCAGCGGCGAATCTGCCCCCACGGCGATGGCATCTTCGCACGGTAAATCCAGGCCAAGCGAGGCGATGTGGTGCCGAAAATCCTCAACGGTCTTGAGCGACGGAATTCGGGTCAGTTTGAATGGTTCGGACATGCTTCAATTGTCGGAGACGAGGTGACGAGTCGCTAATTTTGAACTTTGGATGTTTCGCCATTGGTTGGTGCCGGCGACTTGGTCGGAACCCCACCGAAGAATGTCGGATAAACCTCGCCGCGGGCTTCCCGGAGAATCAAAAGCGCCAGTTCGCGCAGATGATAGTCGCCCCACATGGAGCTTTCGCCATTCGGAACTTTCTGTCCGGGCGCAATGTAATCCCAGCCATTCGGGCGATGATAAACGGAGTGGAGTAACAAACCCTGATGCGGCGGCTTGGTGGAGAGATACGGCTCTCTGAACAAGGTGCGGGCAATGGTCAGGCCGGCCTGGCGAAAGCGGGCGGCAGAGTTTTTGTCGCCCGTCGCCCGGAGATAATTCCCGAGCCGGACCAGGCCTTGCGCTGCAATGGCTGCCGCCGAACTGTCCACCGGCTCGAACCGGTTATACGGGTCGGCTGGCCGGTCGAGGTAGTTTTGAGGCAGGCGATACAAGTTCGGCGCTCCCGTATCCCACATCGCAATGCCGTCGGAACAGGCGTTTTCGAGATAGAAATCCGCCGTGGCTCGCGCCGTGTTCTCGAAAACTGTAGCCGCCGACGTGAGGAGGCGGTTAATCGTAGCCAGATCCCAAGATTTCGCCTCCTTACGTTGGCGGCTACGAACGGTGGATAGAAATTCCAACTGCTCCGCAAATCCGCAGATGGCCCAGGCCAGTCCGCGCGTCCAGGTGGTGAACGGCGAGTAACCCTGTTGCGAGTTCGGGCAGCGAAACACGCCGCTCTCCGTATTGAAGACGGCTTCGTGGGCCGTTCGGCCACGCACATCGTACGCATCGCGCCCTTCGCCATAATAGATGGAGTAGCGGGCCGTGTTGAGCGCGTGTTCCACCAATCGTTGCAACAGGGAGATCTTTTCGTCCTGTTCCCCCATGAGCACATGGCCGAGCTGATGCGCCACCGCCAGCGACCGGCAGGAACGGATCGTATCCACGAACAACGAATGCGGGCCGTTGAAGCTGTGAATGAAGCCGGTGCCGTCCGCCAGCTTCGTCCAGCGCGCGGCCTGCACCGCGCCGCTGACCTTGAGCGCAAGTTCGTAAAAATTCTGCTCGTCCGCGTTGTGCGGGATTTTCCCCTCGCGCATCAGACGCAGCAGGTTGCCATAGGTGGAGATGTTGTTGAACCCGTGATCATGCACGCCGAGGTGCGAGACGTGCGTGGCCATGCGTTCCACCGTCCCACGCCGGCCAATCTCCAGAAACCGGTCGTCGCCCATCGCATCGAACTGCAGCAGCGCCGAGCCATATTGGAAACCCTGGGTCCATTCCGTCCACCCGCGCGAGGTGTATTTGCCTTGCACCGTAAACACCGGCGTTCCCTTTTCCGGCCGCCAGGATTTTTCGATGCTCAGGATCTTTTGCGCCGAGAGTTCGAACATGCGCTCAATCTGCGGCACGAGCTGCTTTGGCTTCAGTTTGGAATCGATTTTGATGGGCATATTCTTTCTTTGTAGCATCCGACATGAGTCGGCTCATGCATGCTTGGATCGGATGGCGACGGTTCACCCCCGTCTCCTACAATCTGCGCAGATGAAAGCCTCCGTCCACGTTAATGACTTCCCCGGTGCTGAATGGAAACGCGTCGCTGGCAATGGCGGCCACGGCGCGGCCGATGTCCTCGGGCGTGCCCCAGCGTTGGATGGGGGTCATCCCCTCGGCGATGAGGCGGTCGTATTTTTCCTTCACCGGCCCGGTCATGTCCGTGGCGATGACGCCCGGCCGGATTTCATAGACGTTGATGCCATGTTCGGCGAGCCGCGCGGCGAACAACGGTGTCAACATCGAGAGGGCGGCCTTGCTCACGCAGTAATCCCCGCGGTTCGTCGATGCAGTGTAGGCGGAAATGGAGGAGATAGTGATGATCTTCGGTCGGTAGCCGCCGACGTGCGGAGGCGGGTCCGACCTCACCTGCGCGTCCGCCTCGTTGCCTCGGCAGCGACACTGCTCGATCATCCAGCGGGCGGCGAGTTGGGTCAGGAAATACGGGCCCTTGACGTTGATGGCGATGAGCCGGTCAAAGCTGGCCTCGCTGGCTTCGAGCAGATCCGCGCGCACATCCGGCGCCACGCCGGCGTTGTTGACGAGCAAATCCAGCCGCCCGAAGGTCGACCGCGTGAAATCCAGCAGCCGTTGGCGGTCGGCGCTCTGGCTGATGTCCGCCTGGCACGCCTCGGCGCGGATTTGTTTGCCATTCGCCTGGGCCAGCGCCCGACAATCATCCGCCGTCTGGCTGGCGGCGGCGGTGTTGCCCGCGTAGTTGATGACCAGATCGTGACCAAGTTTCGCCAACGCCAGCGCGATGCCGCGGCCAATCCCCCGCGACGCGCCGGTGATCAATGCAACTGGATTCACCCGCCGAAACTAGGGATTTCGCGTCCGGAGGAAAATGATTTTGTTTGCCAGTGGCCGGGAAAATGGCGGTCCTGATCGGCCGCCGGGGCTTCAAATTGTGTGACATTGCTGTTGAGCGTTGCCAGTTCTTTCGCTACCTCTTTCCCCCGCATGAGCGAGTTTATTGGCCGGCTTCATCCGCTGTTGGTGCATTTGCCCATCGGCTTCCTGGTGCTGATCGGAATTTTCGAGCTGCTGGCGTTGCGACCGCGGGGTCAGAATCTGCGGCCCGCGATCCGGGTGGTTCTCGGCTTGACGCTTCCCGTTGCCTGGGCGGGCATCGGTTGCGGCTGGCTGCTGGCGGAGAGCGGCGATTACGATGGAAGCTCCCTCTTCTGGCATCGCTGGCTGGGGGTGGGATTGGGTTTCGCCTGTGCCGTCCTGTTTGGGTTGCATCGGTTCGGGCCCTCGCGGATTTATCGCTGGATGCTCATTCTCACGCTGGGCTTGCTGGCCGCCACCAGCCACTTCGGCGGTTCGCTTACGCACGGCAAGGACTTCCTCTCGTGGCCCAAAGCGAAATCCGCCGCCAACCAGTCAGGCCGCCCGGGCGATCTGGCGACGCAGTCTTTTCACGCGGCCGTGATCCAACCCATCTTCCAGCAAGCTTGCGTGAGCTGCCACGGCCCCGAAAAGGCCAAGGGCGGTCTGCGCATGCACACGGCGGCGAGTTTGCTGGCTGGCGGCGACTCCGGCCCGGTCCTCCAGCCGACCGGAGCGGACCGAAGTCCACTCGGCAAACGGCTGGCGCTGCCGCTCGACGTGGAAGAGCACATGCCCCCCGATGGCAAGCGTCAACTGACGGAAGCCGAAATGGCGCTCGTGCGCTGGTGGCTCGATGCCGGCGCTCCCACCGACAAAACGGTCCAGGAATTGAACCCGCCCCCGGCAATCATGAAAATCATCGGAGCGCCGGCCGAAACGGCCGGTGGTCAGCCGGCGGCTGATCGATGAACCGTCCCCTCGGATCGTTCCGGCAGACGGTGAGTACCTTTTATCATGCTTCACAGTGAATTGATTCCCGCCGCCAAAACCGGCTCGCGCCGCCTGATGGTGATGCTGCATGGATTGGGCGACAGCATCGAGGGCTACCGCTGGCTGCCGGAGGCGATGCGGCTGCCCTGGCTGAATTATCTGCTCGTCAACGCGCCGGACGATTACTACGGCGGATTCTCCTGGTACGACATTGCCGGCAATTCCGCGCCCGGTGTCCTGCGCAGTCGCCAGTTGTTGTTTGCGCTGCTGGACGATCTGCGCACCCGCGGCTACCCGACGGAACAGACCACATTTGGTGGGTTTTCGCAGGGCTGTCTGATGGCGATTGACATTGCGCTGCGTTACCCGCACCGGCTGGCGGGCGTCGTTGGCATCAGCGGCTATGTGTTCGAGCCGGAGAAAGCCCTCGCGGAACTTTCACCGGTGGCGCGCGAGCAGCGTATTCTCGTCACGCACGGGACGTTTGATCCGGTCGTGCCGTTCGAGAAAACACGCCCGCAGATCAAGCGACTGCAAGCCGCAGGGCTGTCCCTCGAATGGCGCGAGTTCGCCAAGCCCCACACCATCGCGGGCGAAGAGGAGCTGCGCGTGATCCGGGAATTTGTGCGCGCCGGCTACGCGGATGTTGTGGGGGCGTAACCGGCGCGCTCCTCCGTTAAATCCGCACCTGGCGGTCTCTCGCGCCGCCCAGCACTTGCATCGCACTGTGAAGCACGCGCTCGATTCCAAGGGGATTTTGAATTTGTGCAAGTTTGTTTAGCCTCGTTCATTGAGGGGAAGGCACGTCAAAGCGAACCCGGATGTTTCACTCTGGCTGGCCAAATTCTCCTATTGAGATGCCGACACCAATCCGGGTTGTGGCCAAGAACTGCAAAGCAAAGGCCAAGATATGGCTTTCCTTGATTGCTTCAACCTGTCGTAGTCGACTCCGCGAGGAACGTTTTTAGCCAGCGTCCTTTCGGGGATTCTCTGTTCCGGGATTGCTGGGGTGCCACGGGGCTTGGGTCATGAAGGTCGCGATTTCGACGACCACGGAAAAGGTAGAGGGTGCAGCGGTGCCCCCCCCCCACGCGCAATCTTTTTCTCCGCTGATAGCCGCCCGGGCTCGGCCTTCATTTTGGGGCTTTCCTCTCGGCACCGTTCCTTCCTGTCGGTTGGAGGATCAAACCTTTCCTGAATTATGAAAACCCCTGCGCTCATGCTCGCTCTGGCTGGGTTGGCACTGACCCCCTCGTTTGCTCAAGTGGCTGCCACCGCGCCGGCTTTGATCTCGCCGGCTGACGTTGTTTCAGGTTATGAAGTGGTCGAACGCGACGCGCACAGTCGCGTCTGGGCCCGGGTCAGTTATGTCACGAACGAACTCGGCGATGTCCTGGTCAGGACCAATAGCTTCGTCGAGCTGCAAACCGGTTTGCATTACCGCGCGAGCGACAGCGATCAATGGCTGGCGAGCGAGGCGAAGATTGAAATCCTGCCGAAGAACGCAGGGGCGGTGGCGGCCAAGGGACAGTACCAGGCGATACTGCCACCTGAAATCAAATCCGGCATCATTGAGTTGCGGCTACCGGAAGGGCAATGGCGGAATTGCCGATATTCTTCGAAACCGTATTCGACCAGGCACGGGGATGACGAGGCAGGATATCATCTACGAATTGCGTGAAATATACACAGACATTTCGAAGCCGGAGCTAAACAACATTTGGCCAGCAGCGAGAGACTGGCTTCGCAAGATGCAACAGTCCGGCCACTTGGAGGCCGGGCTTGTTATACCGGACTGACTGTGAAAACGATCTGGAAGTTGACAATCGAGTACGACCCAAAGAATAAGCCAATGTTCTCGGCCGGTTTGATCTTTGTTCCGAAGCCAGAAGATGTTGAGGAACTTAGCAGGCTGGTGGATATTCCTCCGGTCAAGAGTCCGTCCACACCCCGTCGAGTATTGAGATTGGAGTTGAACGAAGCAGATCCGAAACTAAGTCTCATCCTTCGAGGCATTGAGCAGAAGTACGGCCACCAGCCTGCCCCATGGATCATTACCCCCCCCGAGATGAGAGACCGTTTTTATAGCGTTCGAAAAACCCGGGAATATACAGAGAAAGACTTGGACGATGCGCCACTCTTGTATATTGCCTCCACAGCCCACTCGATCGCAAGACACACCGACGGCACCGACGAGCAAGTTGAGAAAGAAATCTATGTGGCCGAGCGGGACAACCGCCAATACACCAACACTCAATTGGGCTTCTTGACGCCGTTTCACGGGCTTTGTGTCACTGAGTCCTTGGGGCGACAGCTTGAAAAAGCCGGTGTGAGAGGTTTATCGCTCGAACCCGTCTTGATTCTCCCGGAAGGCAAGACGCGGAAACCGCTTTTGAAACTCTCAAGTTCCTGTGTTGCGCCGCGCTCGTTGCTTCCGGTGGTGAATGAGCAAGGACACCAAATCGAGCCAAATACCAATTGGTCGTGCTATTTGGACGATGGCGGATATCACCCTCACGAGTTCAAGTACCGGAAAGAGGAATTGAAGTGGTTTCAAAAAGTGGACATCGCCATGAGTTACGAGCGAACCGGAGTGACCAAGGCACGGGCGTACCGGTGGTGCCTTGTGAGCCAGCGTTTCCGGCAGGTCCTGGCCGAACTGAAGGTCCGAGGGACACTCTACGCGCCGGTGCGCTTTGTGGACTGAGAGCCAAAGGCTCCGGAGGCACGTATTCGGGCAGCCCATTTGGTTGGAGGCTGGAAGCTCCATAGGGCGAGACGCGCGATTGCACCTGGCCTTGTCCCGGATATGTGGGCTACCCAAGCGTGATGGGTGTAGCGTGACAAAGCGTTCGGCTAGATCCGCACCTGCCGATACGCGCCCGGCAGCCATCCTTGTTGGGGTCGCGGCGGCCCGGCGGGCGGCCAATCCATCGCGCCGTTCACCACGGCACGCATTTTGTTGAACCACCAGGCCGCGCGAGCCATGCGGTGCTCCCGGCGGGCAAACCGCCGGGCCGGTTGTCCGCCGCTGAATCCGAGTTCCAATTGTTGGTCTGTTGTCATAAATGCCTTTCGATTTACGACGCCATTCTCGCAGGGGGGGTAGGACAAAAACGGTCCAACCATAAAGATTCTCAGAAAAATTTTTCGGCCACCGTCCGGTGGGGTGAGGAGCCCCGAACCAAGGTTCGCGCTTTGAACCCCTGAACTGTAGCCGCCGACGTGAGTCGGCTCTGACTTCTTCCCGAATTCAGAGGGAGCAGCCTCACGTTCGCTGCTACCGGGTTGATGGGGAGGAGCGGTGTTGTCGCCCGAACCTCCGCCTGGATGGCAGCCCCCCGTGACGGTGATTCTCGGGCGTAGTGCCGGGGGTGGATCGAAGGGCTTGGGCGTCCTTCGGTTAGCGGGCGGACAATTCTTGCAGTTTAGCCTGGGCCTTCCCGGTGTCGATGACGTTGGCCGCCTGATCCCAGCCCTCACCGATGGATCGAGCGCGGCCGGCCACAAACAACGCCGCACCGGCATTCAGCAGGACCGCATCACGCTTCGGGCCGCGGTCGTCGCCACGGAGAATTCGCCGGATAATTTCCGCGTTGGCGGTGCGGTCACTGCCGAGGAGATCGTCCAGTTTGACCGGCTGCAGAGGAAACTGATGCGGATCGAGGGTCGAAGCCGCAAACCCGCGTTCCTGATAAAACTCGGCGATGGTGTTGTCGCCGAGCGTGGAAAGTTCATCCAGATAAGCCCCTGCCCCCGGCGGGTTTGGGGCACTGGGTTTAACCGTGCCGCAGACCACCATGGCCCGGCGCACGCCCAGGGATTGGAGGACGCGGGCGATCGGTTCGCAGAGTTCCGGTCGCGGCACGCCCATCAGCTGCGCCGAGGGTCGTACGGGATTCAACAGCGGGCCGAGGAAGTTGAAGATCGTCCGCTGGCCGCGTTCTGCACAAAGTTTGCGGGCCGGCGCGATATGCTTGAAGGCGGGATGATAATGGGGCGCAAAGAAGAACGCGAAGCCGTGCTCACGCAAGGAGTGCGCCGCCTCGGCTGGGGTCAGATCCGTCCGAATGCCCAGGGCCTCCAGCACATCCGCACTGCCCGACTGGGAGGTAATGGCGCGATTGCCGTGTTTGGCCACCAACACGCCCGCCGCCGCGCAGACGAGGGCGACCGTGGTGGAAATATTGAACGTGCCGAGGCGATCGCCGCCCGTGCCGCAGACATCGAGGATTTCACGCGCGCGGGTCGCCGCATCGAGCGGCGGGCGGACGGCGCGGTCGCGAAGTTCGTTGGCGAACCCGGCAATTTCCTCCGCCGTTTCGCCTTTATCGGCCAGGGCCGTGAGAAATCCGGCTTTGGTTTCGACGGGAATGGTTTCGGCGGTCAACGCGGTTACGGCGTCCGCGATTTGCTTGGGCGCAAGGGAGCCGGCGCGGATGAGTTGTTCTGTCAGAGCTTCAAGCACGCCGGCAGCATAGATATCGGCGTAGGCGAGCAAAGCGGAAAAATCGTCGCTGGCGGATGGTGTACTTGAACTTGGATTTCCCCGCGGCTTGGGCCATAGTCCGCCGCCAATGCAATTGATTCGCGATATTTACCAGACGAAACGTGCCGCGGGTCGGCCCGTGATCTCGCTTGAGTTCTTTCCCCCGAAGACCGACGAGGGTGACCGCACCCTGCTGGAAAAAAACATCCCGGCGCTCATGCAAACCAAGCCGGACTACTGTTCCGTGACGTACGGGGCCGGCGGCAGCACCCGCGAAAAGACGCTGATGATCGTGGATCGCATTCAGCGGGAGCACCAGTTGACCGCGCTCGCGCATCTGACCTGTGTCAACCACACCCGCGAACAGGTCGGCGAGTTGCTGCAAAAGATCAAAGCGACCGGCTGCCGCAACATCCTTGCGTTGCGTGGCGATCCGCCGGCGGGGGGTGAATTCAAGCCAACACCCGGCGGTTTTGAGTACTCGGCGCAGTTGGTGCAGTTCATCCGCGCGCAGGGTGATTTCGGCATCGGCGTCGCCGGTTTTCCCGAGGGGCATATCGCCTGCAAGCAGGGCAAACAGGTGGACTGGCAGCATCTCAAGGCGAAGGTTGAAGCGGGCGCGGATTTCGTCATCACGCAGCTCTTTTTCGACAACGCGGATTACTTCGAGTTTCGCGACCATCTGGCGGGCAAACTGGGCGTCCGCGTACCGCTGGTGCCCGGCGTGATCGCCATCGTGAGCGCGACGGGGATCAAAAAATTCACGCAGCTGTGCGGGGCCCGGATTCCCGCCGCGCTCGGGGCGAAGCTTGACGCTTTGGGGGACGATGATGCGGCGGCGGCTGAGTTCGGCGTCGAATACGCCAGCCGGCAATGCGAAGAACTGCTGCGGGCCGGCGCGCCGGGGCTGCATTTTTACACCTTGAACAAAGCGGCTTCGACGGTGCGCGTCTTGAAGAATTTGAACCTCGCCTAGCTGGGCGACACTTCCGGGCGGATGCCGGCTCGCCCGCCCAAACGTGGAGTCCGCTATTCAACTTCCAAGTCTGGATTGTGGCGGAGTATTCGTTCCGCTAGAATCATGGGCAGGGGAATATGAAGGCCAACTGGAAATCGCCTGGCGTGCTGCTTCCGGTCCTGGTTGCGACGCTGGGCATCGCCGCGCTGGCGCTGTGGTGGAACACCACCGGGGAAGGCGGACTTAAGCTGCGCATTCCCGGCACCGACGCCGCACCCGGCGGCGCGACGGGCGTCACCAATCCCGTTTTTGCGGGCAAACTTTTAGTCGGCCCCGGTCAGCCCGGTGAACTGACCGGAACCTGGCCGCAATTTCGCGGGCCAAACCGTGATGGAATGGCGACGGTCGCCACCGGATTGACCCGCGACTGGAAAACCACTCCGCCCCGCGAGTTGTGGGGGCTCCAAGTGGGCGAAGGTTACGCGGGTGTGGCAGTGAGTCGCGGGCGTGTCTATCTCCTCGACTACGACCGGGACGCGAAACAAAGCGCGCTGCGTTGTCTTTCCCTCGCGGATGGCAAGGAGCTCTGGCGTTACACCTATCCGCTCACCATCAAGCGCAATCACGGCATGACGCGCACGGTTCCAGTGGTGACGGAGCGATTCGTGGTCGCCTTGGATCCCAAAGGCAACGTGTTTTGCGTAGACGCCACCAGCGGCGAACTTCGCTGGAGCGTGAGTCTGGTCCGGGATTTTGGTGCCACGGTGCCGGAATGGTATGCGGGCCAATGTCCGTTCGTGGATGGTGACAACGTCATTTTGGCGCCCGGGGGCAAGAACGCCCTCCTGCTGGCGCTCGACCTGGTCACCGGCAAGCCGCTCTGGCAGACGCCCAATCCGCACGACTGGAAGATGACGCACTCCAGCATCATGCCGATGGCTTTTGCCGGCCGGCGATTCTACCTCTATTGCGCCAGCAAAGGGGTGGTTGGCGTGGATGCCAAGGAGGGCAAGCAGCTTTGGGAAACGGTTGATTGGAAAATCAGCATTGCCAACGTGCCGTCGCCGGTTCCCTTGTCGGATGGGAAAATTTTTCTGACCGGCGGTTACGGTGCGGGCAGCCTGATGCTGCAACTGGAAGAAAAGGATGGTCGGCTCCTGCCAAAATCTTTGTTCAAGCTGCCACCCGAAGTATTTGGCGCGACGCAGCACACCCCGATTCTCAAGGACGGCTATCTTTACGGCGCGCGTGCCGACGGCCGCTTTGTTTGCCTCGGCTTGGATGGGAAAGTCGCGTGGGCCAGCAATCCAGCGGACCCCTCTCCCGCCTTGGGTTCATTTCTCATCGCCGCCGACTTGATCTTCGCGCTGAACGATTCAGGGAGGCTGCGATTGATCGAGGCGTCCCCGGACCGGTTCAACCTGCTTGGTGAGGTGCAGCCATTTGCCAAGGGCCAGGAGGCTTGGGGGCCGATGGCGTTGGCGGGGGACCGGTTGATTGTCCGCGATTTCACCCGCCTCGCCTGCCTCGACCTCGGCCGAAAATAAGGCCGGCTGTTCTCCTCTGGCGGCGTCCGATTACCGCCCCCTTGCCCGCCCGGGGCAATAAAGAGCCAATGTTTGCCAATCCAAAGCAAGCACGGTTTGGCGGGCGGGCTATGGTTTGAGCAGTCAATCAAAGTGACAACCGGTTCGTGGTTTACTTCGGGCCGGAGCAGTGTGTTTTTGTGCCATGAGCGAGGCCGGTCAAAAGGGCGAAAGTCGGCGGGATTTTCTCCGCGGCGGCGTGCGTTATGCGTTGGTCAGCGCGGTGGCCACGGTGTCGGCCACGCTTTTCCACCGCAGCGGCGGGAAACTCACGGGCCAGACCTGCGTGAACCAGGGCATCTGCCGCGGTTGCGGAGCGTTCGCCGCTTGCGCCCTGCCCCCGGCGCTCTCGGCCAAACAAGCTAATCCCGGAGGCAGATCATGAAACGCGAATTCCAACTTTCCTCGCGCCGGGAGTTCTTCGGTCAGACCGCCGGGGTCATCGGCATCCTGGGAACGATTGCTTCACAGCGCGGCCGGGCGGCGGAAAATACCCCCGCGAATCCCTTTGCCTACGATGTTTCGCGGCTTCAAAAGACGGATCCGAAGTTCATCGCTTACGAGGAAACCGCCCGCTGGAAAGCACCCCATGCCGAGGCCAAACGAATCGCGATGGGCCCGGACGAAACCCTCCATGTCTGTGCCGGCAATTATCTAAGCGCGATGAGCCGGGAGGGCGGGCGCGGATTGGAAATCGCCCTCGCCGAGCCGCCGCGGTGTGCCGCGGTCGCAAGCGATGGAATCATCTATCTGGGCCTGCGCGACCATGTCGAAGTGTTCAACCCGAAAGGCCAGCGCCAGGCGACTTGGGATTCGCCCGGCAAAAAAGCCTGGCTCACCGGCATCACAACGACCGAGAGCGAGGTTTTTGTGGCCGATGCGGGGAACCGCATCATCCTGCGTTACGACAAGTCCGGGAAACTCATCCGGCGCATCGGGGAGAAGGACAAGGAACGCAACATTCCCGGCTTCATCATTCCCAGTCCCTTCTTTGACGTTGAAATCGCCCGGGACGGTTTGCTACGCGTCAATAATCCCGGTCGCCATCGCATGGAACTCTACACTCCGGAGGGGGACTTTGAGGGCGCCTGGGGCACGGTTTCGATGGGGATCGCGGGATTCTGTGGCTGTTGCAATCCCATCAACTTCACCCTGCTGGCGGATGGCCGGTTCGTTACCTGCGAAAAAGGGTTGCCCCGCGTGAAGATTTACAGCGCCGGCGGTCAATTCGAGTCCGTCGTTGCCGGCGTGGAGTCCTTCCACGAAAACGGCAAGGCGTGCGGTCCGGCGGATTGCACGGCGGGCGGGCTGGACGCGGCGGTGGATGCTCAAGGGCGGATTTATATCCTGGACCTGGTCACCAGCGATGTGCGCGTGATGAAACCCAAGGCATGAGCGAAAAGCAAAAATCCGATTCGCCGACCACGCGCCGCACCTTCCTGCGGAACGGCGCCCGAATCGCGGCGATGACCGGGCTTGGCGCGCTGGCCGGCGTGGTGGCCAGCCGGAGTACGGCCGAGGGTTGGGTCTGGCAGATTGATCCGCAGAAATGCCTCCGCTGCGGCAATTGCGCCACGAAGTGCGTGCTCGAACAGTCCGCGGTGAAGTGTGTCCATGCGTTCGCCATGTGCGGCTATTGCAATCTCTGCACTGGTTACTTCGAGCCGGAGCCGAACGCGCTCACGACCGCGGCCGAGAACCAACTCTGCCCGACGGGGGCCATCCAACGTTCGTTCGTGGAGGATCCGTATTACGAATATCGAATTGACGAAAAGCTTTGCATCGGTTGCGCCAAATGCGTCGAGGGTTGCAATCGCTTCGGCAACGGTTCCCTGTTCCTGCAAATCCGTCACGACCGCTGTGTGCATTGCAACGAGTGCGCCATCGCCCGCACCTGTCCCGGCGACGCCTTCCGCCGCGTCCCGGTCAGCCAGCCGTATCTGCTCAAGACCACCCACGCGCACTGACCATGCATGATTTACGATTTACGATTTGTGGTTTACGCGCCGCACATCCAACCACGCGTAAATCGTACATCGTAAATCGTAAACTTCTTCGGCTGCTCCTGGGTGTGGTCACGCTAGCCACGTTACCGCTGGTGAACCTGTCCTCCCTCGCGGAATCCCGCTTCCCGCCGCCGGATTTCAGCGAAACGAACCATCAGCTGCCCTTCACCACCACACCGCCGGCCCGGGCAGAATGGTTGCAATACCTTGACGTTGCCGTGCTGGCCGGCGGCTTGATCGTTGCGGTCTGGTTGATCTACCAACGCCGATCGCGCCGCGGGCTCTTCTGGCTTTCGCTGTTTTCGCTCGCGTATTTCGGTTTCTGGCGATTGGGTTGCATCTGCGCCATTGGCGCGCCGCAAAACATCATTCTGGGTCTGTTCGATGCCGGCTACACGGTGCCGCTGACGGTTATCGCGTTTTTTGCCCTGCCGCTGGTCGTCGCCCTGTTCGCCGGCCGCGCGTTCTGCGCCGGCGTCTGTCCGCATGGGGCGTTGCAGGATTTGTTGCTGATCAAACCGGTCAAAGTCCCCGCCTGGTTGGAACACGCCCTTGGGGTTTTGCCGTTCATCTTTCTCGGTTTCGGTCTCTCCTTTGCCGCCACCGGCACGGGTTTTCCGATCTGCCGCTACGATCCGATCGTGCCGGTTTTCCGGCTGAACGGTCCGGGCCTGCTCATCGCTTTGGCGGCATTCACGCTCATCCTGGGAATGTTTGTGGGGCGACCCTACTGCCGCTTCCTTTGTCCCTATGGCGCCCTGCTCAAACTCGCCGCGCTCGCCTCGAAATGGCGCGTGCGTGTCACCCCCGACCTCTGCACCCAATGCCAGCTCTGCGCGAACGCCTGTCCGTTTGGGGCGATGCGCGAGCCGTCGTCCGGCACCGTCGAACCCAAACGGCTCGGGCCCGAACGCCGCCGGCTCGGCGGGCTCGTCCTGCTGGTGCCGGTGCTGATCGCGGGCGGCGCCGGGCTGGGCAGCCAGCTGGCCGTGCCGGTTTCGAAATTGAATCCGACCGTCGAACTCGCCGAGCGCCACCTCCGCCAGCAAGAAAAACGCATGGATTACGGCGTGATGACGCCCGAGACGCTCTCCCTTCAGCGTGCCGAAAACGATCCCGGGGCGTTGCTGAAATCCGCCACCGACCTGCGCCGTCGCTTCGGGTGGGCGTGTATCGCTTTTGGTGGCTGGGTCGGCTTGGTGTTGGGCGTGAAGCTGGTGAGTCTCTCAGTGCGGACCTTGCGCACGGATTTCGAGCCGGACCGGGGAGCCTGTTTCGCTTGCGCCCGGTGTTTTCGTTCTTGTCCGCAGGAACTGGTGCGCGCGGGACTGATGCCCGCGAATGAGCTGCCCCCGGCGACAGCGACGGGCGTGACAACATGACAAATCCTTCCGCCAAACTGAATCCAGCCGATTTGGACGGCGGCGGGAAGCCCAGCGCCACGCAGCCTCCAGCAAACCCGGCATCGCCCGAAAAAGTGGTGTCGTTGCTGCGCCCTGCTACCATCGTCCGAAATGTCGGCGCGCTTGCGCGTGCCGCCTGGATGGCAGCTGCCTTTTGTCTGCTGCTCTGCGCGGCGATGCTTTATCAACACCGGATCGCAGCCGAGCATGATCCGTGGAAATCGCCTCAGCTGCTGGCGCTGAAGGCGAAACTGCGGGCGGCCCCGGCGGATGAAGCCCTGCGGGATGAAATCCGTCAGCTCGATCTCAAATTTCGCCAGCGCTATTTCCGCCGTCTGGCGCTCAATGTCACCGGCGGCTGGCTGCTGGTCGCCGGGGTCGGAGTGCTGTTGGTGGCCGCAAGATCAGCCGGGCGCCTGACCCAACCGCTCCCCCGGCCGCAGCGCCGGACAGACGCCCAATCGCTTGCCTGGCTGGCGGCGTCCCGGGCGCGGTGGGGGGTGACCGGCATCGGCGCGGTCGTCGTCACGGGTTTGCTGGCACTGGCGTGTACGAGCCAATCCCCGTTGTCGGATCGCGCTGCGGACCCCAACCAGCTGCTCGCCGGCGGTGCAGGCGCGGCCGCCGATGTTCCGTCCCTGGCCGAGTTCCTGGCCAACTGGCCGAGCTTCCGGGGCGCCGACGGCGGCGGTGCGCGGAAAGCCGATTGGATCCTTAATTTCGACGCGGCGTCCGGTGGGTCTGTCGTCTGGAAATCGCCGGTCCCCGCGCCCGGTTTCAATTCGCCGGTCGTTTGGAGTAATCGGATCTTTATTTCCGGCGGTGACGTGAAGAAGCGCGAAGTGTTTGCCTACGACGCCGGGGACGGAAAACTGCTCTGGCAACGCGCCGTCGCGAATGTGCCCGGCAGTCCGGCCACTTTGCCCGAGATTCCCGATGCCACCGGTTACGCTGCCCCAACGATGGCCACGGATGGTCGGCGGGCCTTTGTGCTGTTTGCCAACGGCGATCTTGCGGCATTCAAGTTCGACGGAATGCTCGCCTGGGCGAAGCACATCGGCGTGCCGAAGAACATGTATGGCCATGCCAGTTCGCTGGCCATCGCGCCGGGCAAACTCATTGTGCAACTCGATCAGGATGAGGGCGCGCCTGGTGGTTCGAAGCTACTGGCTTTCGACTGCGCGACGGGACGCCAGCTTTGGGAACGCCCCAAGCCCACACACGGTTCCTGGGCGTCACCCATTATCGTCGAAGCGGCGGGCAAGTCCCAGATCATCACGCTGGCGCTGCCGTTCGTAATGAGTTCGTCCCTCGCCGACGGCAATGAGTTGTGGCGGGCGGAACTGATGGAAGGCGAAATCACGCCCTCGCCCGTTTTTGCGGGGGGATGGCTGATCGTGGTCAATCCGGGGAACAAACTGTTCGCGCTTCGTCCGGACGGCGCCGGTGACGTCTCCAAATCCCACGTCGGGTGGACAGCCGAGGACAGCATTCCCGATGTAACCAGTCCGGTCAGCAACGGGGAATTGGTTTTTACCGTGACGAGTGGCGGGGTGCTAACGTGTTTTGACCTCAAGGACGGAAAACTAATCTGGCAAAAGGAATTGGAGCTGGAGGTGCAATCGTCCCCGGCCATTATCGGCAGCCAGTTGTTTGTGCTCGGCACCAAGGGTCAGGCCGTCCTGATGAGCGTGGGCCGGGAATTCAAGGAAGTGGGCCGGGTCAAGTTTGACGACACGTTCCACGCCAGCCCGGCGATGGCGAACAACCACCTGTATCTGCGCGGGGCGACCAACCTGTGGTGTCTGGGGGAAAAGAAATGAGCGATCCGATCCTGGTTGAATCATCAAATGCCCATTGACCTGACCATTGCGGACGAGGCCGTGGCACGCATAGGCCGCAAGCCCGAAGCGTTGATCCCGATCTTGCAAGCGTTGCAGGAGCGTTACGGCTATCTGCCGGAGGCGGCGTTGCGTCGCGTCTGCGAGACAACGCAGATCAAGCCCGCAGCGGTCATGGGCGTGGCATCGTTCTATGACATGTTCCGGATGCAGCCCACCGGCAAACATGTGGTGCGGGTGTGCCGGGGGACGGCCTGTCACGTGGCCGGCGCGGAGCGCGTGGAGGACGCGCTGCGGCGGCATCTGCAAATTCCCAATGACGCCGATACCGATCGCGACGGGCAGTTCACCATCGAACAGGTCGCGTGCCTGGGCACATGCACCCTCGCACCGGTGGTACGCATTGGCGAATCCACGATGGGTTATGCCACCGCCGAAAAAGTGCCCGAGCTGATGCGGGATTTTCTCGCGAGCCAGGCCATGGCAACGACCGTGAAGTCCACCGAAGGCAAGGGCGGCAATGGGGGTGCCGGCATCGCCGAAATCCACGTCGGGCTCGGCTCGTGTTGCATGGCGAAGGGGAGCGACCGTCTGTTTCATGCCCTGCGCGAGAGCGCGGCGACGGGGGGCGTAAACGTGGTGGTGAAGCGGGTGGGGTGCGTGGGGATGTGCCATCGGACGCCGATGGTTGAGGTCGCGACGCCGGGGGGCAAAGGTGAGTTTTACGCCGGGCTTTCGCCGGAGCAGGCCCGGGCGTTGGTCCAACGGCATTTCAAACCGCGCGGTTTGGTCCAGCGCGCGAGTCGGCTTTGGACGCGCGTTTTGGATGGCTTGTTACTCGACGACACGGGCGAGCAACGCAAGGTGCAGCATTTCTCGATGAGCAAGCGCGACCCGGCGGTGCGGGCGTTTCTGGACCGGCAGGTCCACATCGCCACGGAACATTTCGGACGGCTGGACCCGTTGGATTTGGACGAGTATTTGGCGAACGATGGATTTGCCGCGTTGGCGAAATGTTTGGGTAGTGATTTGAACAACCGCCCTCACCCCAACCCTCTCCCCCAAGGGAGGGGGAATGGTTCGCCAGCGTTTGAAAAGGCGAAAATCGGAGATGACCCAGGGGTGTTGGAGCGATCCGTAGACGGACGACTGCTGTTCCCTCTCCCTGGGGGAGAGGGTCAGGGTGAGGGCGAGCGTGGCTCGCAAAGTGAAATTGCTCAGAGCATCCTGCCATCGGCAGTTACGCGGGAAGCCATCATCTCAACGATCGAGAAATCCGGGTTGCGCGGGCGGGGTGGGGCGGGATTTCCCTCCGGACAAAAATGGCGCGTCGTTGCCCAGCAAGCCGGTGATACAAAATATGTGATCTGCAACGGCGACGAGGGCGATCCCGGGGCCTTCATGGACCGGATGATACTCGAATCATTTCCCTACCGGGTCATTGAAGGGCTGGCGATTGCGGCGGTGGCGGTCGGAGCGCGTGAAGGGATTTTCTACATCCGTCACGAGTATCCGCTGGCGGTGAAGCGGGTGCGCGCAGCCATTGCCGAATTGGAGCAACGGGGCTGGTTGGGGGAAAGACTGCTGGGGGTGGGAGCGTTCCTAACCCCATCCTCTTCCCCATCTGATGGAGAGCGGGTGGCGAAGCCGGGTGAGGGGTTGGCGGCTGGCTACCCGCTCAAGCTCTCGGTTTTCGAGGGCGCCGGCGCGTTTGTTTGCGGCGAAGAGACGGCGTTGATCGCTTCCATCGAAGGCGAGCGTGGCATGCCGAAGTTGCGCCCGCCGTTTCCAGCGCAGGAAGGACTCTGGGACAAGCCGACGCTCATCAATAATGTCGAGACGCTGGCCATGGTGCCGTGGATCCTGCGGAACGGGGCGGAGCAGTTTGCCGCCATCGGTACCGCCAAGAGCAAAGGCACGAAGGTTTTTGCCCTGGCGGGCAAGATCCGCCGCGGCGGCCTCATTGAAGTCCCGATGGGGACAACGATTCGCGAGATCGTGGAGGAAATTGGTGGCGGCGCGGCGGAGGGGCGGCGGTTCAAGGCGGTCCAGATCGGCGGGCCGAGCGGGGGCTGCGTCCCGGCGCGGCTCGCGGACACCCCGGTGGATTTTGAATCGTTGCGCGAAGTGGGTGCGATCATGGGCAGCGGCGGACTGGTGGTGCTCGACGACACCAGCTGCATGGTGGACATCGCGCGGTATTTCCTCCAGTTCACGCAGGATCAATCCTGCGGCAAATGCACGTTCTGTCGCATCGGGACCAAACGGATGCTCGACATCCTCGAGCGCCTTTGCACCGGCAAAGCGACCCGCTCCCACCTCGAAGAACTCGAACGGCTCGCGGCCCAGGTCGGGGCCGGCAGCTTGTGCGGGCTGGGTAAAACCGCCCCCAATCCGGTGCTGACGACGCTCCGTTATTTCCGCGAAGAGTACGAAGCGCACCTGCAAGGCCGTTGTCCCGCGCGTAAATGCACCGCGCTGATCCATTACACGATCAACGCCGATTGCACCGGTTGCACCCTCTGCGCGCAGCAGTGTCCGGTGGAAGCGATCCCGATGCTGCCGTACGCCCGGCACGTGATTGATGACGCCAAGTGTACCCGATGCGACACATGTCGGCTGGTGTGTCCGCATAATGCCGTGGAGTTGAAATGAGCGACCCGTTCACCATCAGCATCGATCGCCGGCCGGTTCAAGTCCGACCGGGCGAAAGCGTGTTGACCGCGGCGCGCCGGCTGGCCATTGATATTCCGACCCTCTGCTATCTGGAAAAGTGCGGGCCGCTCAACACCTGCCAGGTCTGCCTGGTGAAGCTTAACGGCAAGCTGGTGCCGTCCTGCGGGACAAAGGTCGCGCCCGGAATGGTGGTGGAGAGTGAGACGGAGGAAGTGCACGAGGCGCGGCGCACGGCGTTGGAGCTTTTGTTCAGCGATCATGTGGGCGATTGCCTGTCACCCTGTCACCGGTTGTGCCCCCTGATGCTGAACATTCCGCAAATGTTGCGGCACATTGAAGCGGAACGATTGGACGACGCGATCGCCACGGTACGGCAGGCTTTGCCGCTGGCAGGCGTGCTGGGGCGGTTGTGTCACCATCCATGTGAACAGGGCTGTCGGCGGGGCAACTGGGATTCGCCCGCCGCGATCCGCGACATGGAACGCTTTGTCACCGATCAGGATCTCAAAAATGCCGGGCCCTACGTGCCGGGGACCAAGCCCGCCTCGGGGAAGACGGTGGTCATCATTGGCGCGGGACCGGCAGGGTTGGCGGCCGCCTATTATCTCTCGCGCGAGGGACATGGTGTCACCGTGGTGGATCGTCAGCCGCGCGCCGGAGGCACTTTGCGGGAGGTGAGTGAAAGCCAGCTGCCCGGTTCCGTTTTGGAAGCGGAACTCGCCCTGCTTGCGCGGCAGGTCGTTGATTTCAAGCTGGGAGTGGAACTTGGCCAGCACGTCACGGTGGAGGGGCTGGCGCGCGGGTTTGGGGCGGTATTAGTGGCGACGGGAGAGCTGGGGCAGGAAGATGGTACCCGGATGGGCTTGCCGATGGCGGGGAAATTTGTCAAAGCGGATCCCAACACCTGCCAGACTTTGATCGAGAAGGTCTTCGCTGCCGGCAGTGTGGTGCGGCCGCAGAAACAACTCGTGAAAGCCATGGCCGAAGGACGGGCGGCGGCGGAGTGCGTGCACCGGTTTTTGAGCGGCCAGCCCGTGCGGCGACCGGAAAAGCCCTTCTCCAGCATCATGGGCAAGGTGGATCCGGGCGAGCTGAAGGCGTTTCTCCGCGCGACCCACGCGGGCGGGAGCGTGTCGCCCTGCGACCGTTGTGCCGGGCACACGCGGCAGGAAGCGGCCCTGGAGTCGTCGCGTTGTCTGCACTGCGACTGCCGTTCCTCCGGCAATTGCGTGTTGCAGCACTACGCGCAGACGTATGGGGCGAACGCGAGCCGTTTCCGCACGGAGCGCCGGGAGTTTGACCAGCAGCTGCAACCGGGCGGCATCATTTTCGAACCGGGCAAATGCATCCTGTGCGGCATCTGCGTGAAGCTCACCGAAATGGCGGCCGAGCCGCTGGGCTTGACCTTCATCGGGCGCGGCTTTGATGTGAAGCTGAGCGCGCCATTTAGTCAGGCCATCGAGGCAGGGCTGCAGCAGGTGGCGGCGGAGTGTGTGCAGCATTGCCCGACGGGCGCGCTGGTTTTCAAGAACGGGAAACCGAATTCCGCCGCCGGGGAAAAATGAGGCGGCCGGCCGGCCCGTTACGGATACCGGGGGTTCAGCCGCCGGAATCTCACTTTCCTTGTGGTGGCGAATCGTGTTAATTGCGCCCATGAAAATGAACTTGAAAAATGCGGCCGTCGGGCTGGTCGCCGTGCTGCTGACCGCCGGTTGCCGTACGCCCGCCGGGCGAAGCGCGGACGCCGGCCCGCAGGGCAGTTTCACCGGAACGTTGGGCCTGCAACTCTACAGTCTGCGCGATCAATTCGCGAAAGATGTGCCGGGGACGGTCAAATTGGTGCACGAGTTCGGCTTTCGCGAGGTGGAACTGGCCGGCACTTACGGGATGGTGCCGGAAGAATTGCGGGCTTTGCTGGCAGTCAATCACCTGAACGCAGTTGCGGGGCATTTCAGTTACGAACGTTTTCGGGATGACCCGGCGGGCGTCGCCAAGGAAGCCCAGGCCCTCGGCTTGGATTACGCCGGAGTTGCGTGGATTCCGCACGACGGCCCCCTCACGGCGGCCAAGGTGCGCGAGACCGCGCAGGTTTTCAACCGCGCCGGCGAGGTGCTGGCCCGCCACGGCATCAAGTTTTACTACCACAATCACGGTTACGAATTCGTGCCGTATGAGGATGGCACTTTGTTCGACCTGCTGGTCCGCGAAACCAAGCCGGAGTTTGTCAGTTTTCAGATGGACGTGGTTTGGGTGGTGTTCCCCGGTCAGGATCCGGTGAAGTTGCTGGAAAAACACGGCCACCGCTGGTCTTCGATGCACGTCAAAGATTTAAGGAAAGGGGTGGCCACTGGCTCGCTGTCCGGCAGCACGGATCCGAAAAACGACGTGGCGGTGGGCAAAGGGCAGGCGGACTGGCCGGCGCTGCTCCGCGCCGCCAAACAGGCGGGCGTAAAATACTATTTTATTGAGGACGAATCGCCTTCCGTGTTGCAACAGATTCCAGAGAGCTTGATGTATCTGGAACAGGTTCAGTTTTGACCGGACCGGCCGCACCTGCACTCATTTCAATTCGTCCGCCCTATTTCATGAGTTTGCCGCCGTTCGCCCCAGCGAGGTGACTGAAACACAACGCAAAAAGCCCGCGGATCAATTCGCGTGGCGGGCGGCGTGGAAAGCGCCCGGCGCAGGATTGGTCGCGGCCCGTGCAAGCCGAGGGTCTCATGGAAAAGAGCTTTCGCGCCTCCCGCAACTCGTATTGAATCCCGCAATGAATCAGACGCATCCACTGACAACCACCACGTTTGAACTGCCTGGCTACCAGGCGACGAAATCGTATGGCGTCGTGCGCGGCATCGTGGTGCGATCCCGCTCCATTATTGGCAACCTCGGCGCGAGCATTCAGAGCATCTTCGGCGGAAACATCACGCTCTACACCGAATTATGCGAACGGGCGCGCGAAGATGCGTTCAATCAGATGCTCGCACATGCCGGCAAGCTGGGCGCGAATGCCGTCCTCGGCGTGCGATACGATGCGACCGAAATTGGCAACGGCATAACGGAGGTGATTTGCTACGGCACGGCGGTGTCGGTGGAGTCGCTGCGGTGAAGGTGCTTTCCTCCAGCGCGAAATTCCCTGCATGATTCAACTGCTTCCATTCGTGCCCGGCGGTACGGGACGCGACGCTGGCCGAACCCGGGCGGTTGGCGGCGTCGGGACGGGCAACGGCGAGGTGACGGCCAGGGTGGCCCGCGCCCGGATGTGAGATGAAGACCCTGAGCAAGGAGAGTCTATTTGCACGGCTGCTGGGCCGGCTGGCGTGGGCGGTCATTCACCGGCGGCAGTGGTTTTTTTGGCCGCAGATCATCCTGTTCGGCCTCAGCGTGCTCTACACGGTCAAGTTTCTGGAGTTTCGCACCAACCGGAATGACCTCGTCGGGAGCGGCAAGAAATACCACCAGAATTTTTTGCAGTTCAAGCAGGAGTTTCCCACCCAGGACGATCTGGTGGTGGTGGTGGAGAGCGAAAACGCCGAGAAGAACCGCCAGTTTGTCGAACGAATCGGGGCGAAACTGGAAGCGGAAACCAACCTCTTCATGCACGTCTTCTACAAGGGCGACCTGAAGATGCTCGGCTCGAAGGCGCTCCTGTTCGTGCCCGAGGCGGACCTCCTCGAGCTGCGGAAAAAGCTGAACGATTACCTGCCTTTCATCGGTCCTTTCACGCACACGACCAACCTGGTGTCGTTGTTCGACATGATCAACACCCAGTTCCGCACTGCCAAACGGGAGCGGGATGAACGGACCGAGTCGCTCATCCGGGCCATCCCCGCCCTGGAGCGCATCGTAACGCAGGCCACCGCGAGTTTGCGGCGCGGCGGCAGTCCCCCCTCACCCGGCGTTTTTGCCTTGTTTGCCGCCGGCCCGGAAGCCGAGCGGAGCGTGTATATCACCTTTGCCCAGGGCCAGATTTATCTGGTCACCGCGCAGGCGGTGACGGAGGAAAAGAATAGTGCCGCCGTGCGGCGGCTGCGGCAGTTGGTGCAGGAAACGCAGGCCGAGGTGCCCGGCATCAACGTGGGCTTGACGGGCGAACCGGTGTTGGTCCATGACGAAATGAAGCAATCGCAAAGTGACACTTCGGTGGCCAGCGTTGTCTCGCTCATCATCTGCGCATTGATCTTCATCTACGGTTACAACGAGACCGGCCGGCCGCTCAAAGCCACGGTTTGCCTCATCGTGGGGATCGGTTACACCATGGCCTTTACCACGGCGGTGGTGGGGCATTTGAACATCCTCACGGTCACCTTCGTTCCCATCCTGATCGGGCTGGCGATTGATTTCGGCGTGCATTTGGTGACGCGTTACGAGGAGGAATTGCATCATGGCAAGAGCGAGGCCGAGGCGATGACGAAGGCCCTGGTATTTACGGGGCAGGGAATCTTTACCGGGGCGTTTACCACCGCCGGCGCTTTTCTGGCCATGGGCTTTACGGATTTCAAGGGTATTCAGGAAATGGGGATCATTTGCGGCGGCGGCCTGCTGGTCTGTCTGGTGCCGATGCTGACCTTGCTGCCGGTGCTGCTCTTGCGGGGACGTCAGAACGTGCTGGACCACGCCCTGGTCGGCAAAGTGGATCATCGGGCCCGGATCGAGAACCTGTGGCTGCGTCGCCCGGCCCTCGTGATCATCGTGACGTTGGTATTATGCGCGGGGTCCGTGTGGCAGATGCGCAAGGTCATTTTCGATTACAACTTGCTCAACATGCAAAGCAAGGGTTTGCCGGCCGTGGATTTCGCCACCAAGTTGATCGACGCGACCGCGGAGGCCGGCAAGGACGACGGCACGAACGCCGCCGCCCGTTCGGTTTTGTTCGCGGCGGTCGTGACCGATTCCCTCACCCAGGCGGTGGAATTGGAAAAGCAAATCAAGCAGCTGCCGTCGGTGGCGGGGGTTGATTCCATCGCCAAGTTTCTGACCGAGAACCAGGCCGAGAAACTTCGGGTGATTGGCGAAATCAAGAAGGACCTGGCGGCGCTGCGGTTTGACGAGGCGGATCGACGTCCGGTGAATGTTCTGGAGTTAAGCCAGAGTCTTTACTCCTTGAACGGTTATATCGGGCTGGCCCGGGAGGAGGCGCAGAAAGACGATGCCGCGGTGACGGCCCGGCTGACTTCCCTTTATCGGGCGGTGGAAATTTTCCGCAAGGAAATGTTGCGGGGCGGGGCGGCGGGTCACGCGGCGGTCGCCGACCAGCTGGGAACGTATCAGCGCGCCCTCTTCGATGATTTGCGTTCCACGTTTGAAGCCCTGCAGCAGCAGGACAACCGGGAGAAGCTGCGCGTGGAGGACCTGCCGCCGGCCTTGCGGGATCGCTTTGTCGGTGTCCATGGCAAGCATTTGCTCCAGGTCTATCCCAAGGCCAACGTCTGGCAGCGGGCGCCGCAGGAAGAGTTTGTCCGCGAGTTGCGGACGATCGATCCCGATGTCACGGGCACACCGGTGCAATTGCTCGAATACACGACGCTGCTCAAGCGCAGTTACGAGGAGGCGGCACGCTATTCGCTCGCCGCGATTGCCATTCTGGTGTTCCTTCACTTCCGCTCCCTGGGTTCCGTCGTGCTGGCGTTGCTGCCCGTGGCGATTGGGTCGCTCTGGCTCGGCGGAATCATGGGCTGGTTCAGCATTCCGTTGAACCCGGCGAATATCATGATGCTCCCGCTCATCATCGGCATCGGGGTGACGAACGGCATTCATATCCTGAATCGTTATGCCGAGGAACAGACGCCGAGCATCCTGGCCAAAAGCACCGGCAAAGCGGTGCTGGTGTCCGGCCTGACAACGATTGCGGGTTTTGGCAGCCTGGCGCTGGCCAAACATCGCGGCATTGAAAGTCTGGGATATGTGATGGCCACCGGTGTGGCCACGTGCATGTTCGCCGGATTGACGTTCCTGCCGGCACTCCTGAACTTGATTATGAAAATTCGAAACGAGAAAAAAAACCAACCCAGTGCCAACAATGCATGATCGGCCCTGGGTTGGGAGGAACCGAGGTAAAAACCTCACGCCGGGGAAAAATCCTCAAGCGCGAGCTCAATTTTAAATAATGCAACCGCAATGTCAATTCCCTTGCTTTAAGGGTGGTGCCGGCGGGCGGCTTCGTCCGAGCAAGCTATTGCCTGCCAATTGGAAACACCACAGCTGGTTGCTGGCTGCCTGGTTGGTGGGCGGCTGCTCCATTTTTGTTCACGGCAGCCAGGAGGCGGAGGTGGACGCCGGGTTCCTATTTTCCCGTCATCAGCTCACCTTGGAGGCGGGCGACCGCACTGAGGCGGCGGGTCCGTTTTATTACGAGCAAGAAAGTGAAGCGGAAGAAGTTCTGGCGTTCCCGCCATTTTTTTCGCACTCGGTCCGTCCGGACCTCGACGCCGAGGAGTACGATGTCCTGTATCCGTTGCTGAGTTTTGACCGCTTCGGCCGGGAGTATCGCTGGCACCTTTTCCAGTTGTTTAACTTTAGCGGCGGCCAGGATCAGTCCGAGGTGATGCGCCGCCAGTTCAACCTGTTCCCGGTTTACATGCAGCAACGTTCGGCCGACACAAACCAGAACTACACGGCCATTTTTCCGATTTACGGTCACCTGAAGAAACGGATTTTTCGCAGCGAGATCGATTTCGTGCTCTGGCCGTTTTACGTGAAAACCGTCCGGCGCCCTTCCGCCAGCCCGGTGCCGCTGGGGCCGCAGGAAAATCTGCGGCGGCAATTTCTCGACGCCCGCCGGGGCGACTTCACCACCTACAACTACGTGTACCCCTTCTATCATCTGCGTTACGGGGACGGGATGAAAGGCTGGCAGCTCTGGCCGTTCGTAGGCCACGAGCATAAGGAGATCACGACCAAGACGAATGTGTGGGGCGACCTGGAGACAACGCCGGGTTACGACAAACGCTTTGTCCTCTGGCCGTTTTATTTCAATCAGCAACGCGAAACCGGCACAACCAACGCCGAGGACCACGTGGGGGTGGTGCCGTTTTACAGTCGCCTGCGTTCCCCCATGCGCGACTCGACGAGTTACCTGACCCCGATTGGCCTGACGATCACGGATGACCGCACGCGCAAGTACCACGAGGTGGGTGCCCCCTGGCCCTTCATCGTCTTCGCCCGGGGCGAGGGCAAAACCGCCGATCGGGTCTGGCCCTTCTTCAGTCTGGTTCACACGGACACACCGGAAAGCCGCCTGGACAGCAATTTCTATCTTTGGCCGATTTACAAATACAAGGGCATTCACTCGCCCCCGCTTGACTATGGCCGCACGCGCATCCTGCTGTTCCTGGCATCGCACACGATCGCGAAGAGTTCCGAGACGGGCAATTTCCGGACCCGGACCGAGGTATGGCCGTTCTTCACGCACCAGCGCGATTACAACGGCAATGCGCGCCTGCAAATCCTCGCCCCGCTCGAGCCTTTGCTGCCGGCCAGCAAGAGCATCGAGCGCAATTACTCGCCGCTCTGGTCGGTGTGGCGCGCGGAAAAAAATCCCCGGACCGGCATGGCCAGCGAGTCGCTGCTCTGGAATCTGTACCGGCGCGACACCGCGCCCACGAGCAAAAAAAGCTCGCTCCTGTTCGGGCTTATCCAGTATGAATCCAGCGCCGAAACCAAACGCTGGCGGTTATTTTACCTCCCGCAGAAGAAATCACAGAGTTCTCCCGCTCATGTTTCAGAACATCGGTGAAATGGTGCTCCTTTTTTGGAGGACGTTGTGCGCGCTGCCGCGGATCTGGTCGCAGCGCGCCAAGGTTATGGACCAGTTCTACGAGATTGGCAATGCCAGTCTGCTCATGATCTGTGTGCTCTCGTTCTTCTTGGGCGGCGTGATTGCGCTGCAAACGGGTCCGCTCCTGGTCGAGCGGGGCTTGCACAATGCCGTGGGCGGGCTCGTCGGCATCGCCATGGCCAAGGAACTGGCGCCGATCATGATGGCCATTCTGATCTCCGGCCGCGTCGGTTCGGCGATGGCCGCCGAAATCGGCTCCATGCGCGTTTATCAGGAAATCGATGCGCTCCGGACCATGAACATTGATCCGGTCAACTACCTCGTCCTGCCCCGCCTCGCCGCGATCGCGATTGCCCTCCCCATGCTCGTCATCTTTGCCATCCTGGTCGGCTGGCTTGGCGGCGCCGTCGTCTGTACGGTCACCGGCCAGATCGATATTCCCATCCAGTCGTTCTTCACCACCATGAAGGACGTCGTGGAGGTCAAGCACGTTGCCAACGGCGTGGTCAAGAGCTTCTGCTTCGCGTGGATCGTGGGCATTGTTTCCTGTCACCAAGGCCTCATCACGCGCGGCGGTCCCCGTGGTATCGGGCGCTCCGTCACCAAAGCCGTGGTCAACTCGATCGTGTTAATCGTTATCTTCAACTTCGTCCTCACGCGCATCCTGCTCGACTGGTGAACGTTCCCCCCAACAATAATCACGGCGTCAGCGTTCAAATCCGCGGATTGCGACGCAGTTTCGGCCAGCAGCCGGTGCTCAAGGGGATTGACCTCGCCGTCCGCGCCGGCGAAATCTTCGTGCTGATGGGGCCGAGCGGGAGCGGCAAGAGCGTATTGCTCCGCCATGTCATCGGCCTCGAAGTGCCCGATGCCGGCGAGATTCTCGTCGGGGGCGAGTCCATCCAGGCGGCCGGCGTCATGGACCGCTTCCGCATGGCAATGGTTTTTCAGTCCGGCGCCCTGCTCAATTCGCTCACCGTCGGCGAGAATGTGGGTCTTTATCTGAGTGAACATCAGCTCCGCCCGCCGGAGGAGATCGCCCGGGTCGTTTCCGAAAAACTGGAGGTCGTCGGCTTGAAGGGCACCGAGGAAAAATATCCCAGTGAGCTCTCCGGCGGCATGAAGAAGCGCGTCGCCATGGCCCGCGCGCTCGTCATCGAGCCGCAGTTGATTCTCTATGATGAACCGACCAGCGAATTGGACCCGATTTCCGCCGTCGTCATCGGGGAGGAAATTCTCGCGCTGAACCAGCGCATCGGCGTCACCTCGCTCGTCGTCTCGCATGACCGGGACCTCGCCTTCGGCATCGCCCATCGCATCGCCGTGATTAACGAAGGGGAAATCCTCGCCGTCGGTTCGCCAGACGAGGTCCGGCGCAGTCATCATCCGATTATCCGTGAATTCCTCCATGCCGACTTTCGACGACCGGAACCCAACCTATGAAAAACACCCTTGAAACCCGCCTCGGCCTGTTCGTGTCCTTCATCGTGCTGGCCGCCTTCATCATCATGTACATTTTGGGCGGCTTTGAAAAATTCCAGCGCGGCCTCCAGGTCCATGCCTTGTTCAAAACGGCCCAGGAATTGAAACTGGGCGACCGCGTGAAAATGGCCGGCGTCGAGGTCGGCAAAGTGGATAAGATCGAACTCGCCGACGGCAAAGTGCGCGTCACCATGAGCCTCCGCGCCAACACCCCGGTCAAGACCGACACGACCGCCACGATCAAGTTCGCCGGTTTAATGGGGCAGAGTTTCGTCGCGCTCGATTTCGGCACCCCCGCCGGCCGGCCCGCCACCCCGGACAGCTTTCTGCAAACGGTCGAGCAACCCGACCTGAGCGTGATCATGCAGAAGCTGGACAATGTGGCCACCGGGGTGGAGAACCTCACCCGCAGTTTCACCGGTGACAAAATCGAGAACCTCTTTGGCCCTCTGACGGATTTTATCAAACAGAATACCGCTCCGCTCACGGCCACCATCGCCAACCTTCGGGCCATGTCCGGCCAGATCGCCGAGGGCAAGGGCACCTTTGGCAAACTCATTTACGACGATGCGCTCTACAACTCCGCCCTGACCACGGTGACCAGCCTGCAATCCACGACGGAGGAGATCAAACTTGCCCTGGGGGATGCCCGCAAGATCATCGATGGCGTCAATGCCGGAGAGGGCTCGCTCGGGAAACTGGTGAAGGATGAGAAGCTCTACGCCGAAACCACGGCCTCGATGACGAACCTCAAGGAAATTCTCCAAAAGATGAACAGCGGCCAGGGCACGGTCGGCAAACTCATCAACGACCAGGAATTCTACAAGAACGCCAAGCTCACCTTGCAGAAAGTGGACAAGGCGACGGAGGGTTTGGAAGACCAGGGCCCGTTGAGTGTCCTGGGCATCCTGGTGAACAACTTGTTCTGACTCGCGACAGCAAAAACGGAGGGACGACCAGGATCGTCCCTCCGGCATGCCAACCAACCAATTCAGCGGCTACTCCTGCGCCGGCTTTTCCGCCCCCGGACCTCCGGGACCGCCACGTCGGCCGGGTCGCCCGGGGCCGCCCGGGCCGCCTTCTTTCCTGAGTTTCTCCCACTTCGCATATTGTTCCGGCGTGAGAATCTCTTTCATCTTCTTTTGCATTTCCTCCCGCCCGGCTTTCATCTTTTCACGGCGTTCTTCCGGGGTGGCATCGCGCAAGCCGCGCATGGCTTCGGCTTGTTCCTTCATCACCGTCGTTACCTTCGTCTTCTGTTCGTCGGTGAGCTTGAGTTCCTCGGCCATCTTGGCGATGCGTTCCTTGACCATCTCCCCGCGTTGCCCCTGGGGTGGCCGGCCTTCGGGCGGACCTGGCTTGTCTTCCGCCCGCCCCATGGGGCTCAACGCGATCAACGCCCCGGCGGCCAAGGCCGTCATTATTCCAACTTTTTGCATTTTCATCATCTGCCTCTTTCTTTCTTTTTTTGCCGCTCCTTCATGGCGCGGCGGCTGTAACGTGAGACGCCGCCGGGGCAAATTGGTTACAGGCCATCCGGCCCCAAAAGTTAAAAATCCACGCGTGACTTTGGCGGGGGAAACTGAAACATTCCGCCCGCATTATGAAACTATCACTGCTGCTTTGCACCTTGGGCCTGGGGCTGGGACTGGTCGCCGCCTCCGCCGACGAGCCGAAGACCACCAAACCTGAAACCAAACCGGATAACAAAACTGTGAACACCAACGAAGTCGCTGTCCTCAAAACCTCCGAAGGCGAAATGGTCCTCGAATTCTGGCCGGACGTCGCCCCGGGCCATGTCGAAAATTTCAAGAAGCTTGCCAAGCAGGGCTTTTACGATGGCACCTGCTTTCACCGCGTGATCAAGGGCTTCATGATCCAGGGCGGCGACCCGCTTACCAAGGATGAGGCCAACCAGAGCCGCTGGGGTACGGGGGATCCCGGTTACAAGATCAAGGCTGAGTTCAATGACAAAGCCCATGTGCGCGGCGTGCTTTCCGCAGCGCGCTCTCAGGACCCGAATTCCGCCGGCTCGCAATTCTTCATCTGCCATGGCGATCCGCGTTTTCTGGACCGGCAATACACCGCGTACGGCAAGTTGATCAAAGGCGATGACGTGCTGGAAAAGATCGCCACCACGCCCACCGCGCCGGGCGACCGCCCCCTCAAGCGGATGAATCTGGAGAGCGTCAAGATCGTACCGCGCGATTCGGTTAAGTAACGGCGTCCGATTTGCCAGCCGCGAATGAGGCCACGGCTTCATTCGCGGTTGTTTTTTTGGTTCATGGATCAAATCGAACTCGCTGCCGGTCTCGTTGCTCTGGGCTGTCCGCCGGACAAGTCGATGGCGATGGCGGCGCAATTGGAAAAGCGTGCGCATCAGTTGGCGGCGGAGAAGGGGCGAAGTTACGAGGAAGCCCTGGCTCATTTGCTCGGCCTGATGCGGCAGGGATGGGCGGCCAAGGAAAAGGGCTTTTAATCGGCTTCGCACCGATTGCGGCGTCGGCATCGCTGCCATCTGGTGTGCTCTTAATCACCGATCGGTGCCAAGCCGATCGAGGTGCGACCTGGTCGCCACTGGGTTTGTGGCGGCCGCTTCCGCGAATGACCCTTGCGGTTCGCCCGCATCGCAGCCATAAGCACCGCGCGGCCGTCAGACCGGCAAACGGAGTGGATTTCATTGCTTGCGCGCTGCCTGTCCACCCGCTGCCTGTCCACCGTTTGATTGTTAATAACTTTTTTAATAACTTTTTATAGACTTATGCTAATCGTCCCATTCTTATCTTCGGAATAGCATCCAAAACCGCCAGCGCTTTGTTGTTACGGGCTGTATCTCGTTGGGTTTGTTTTGGGGTGGATCGGGGATTATGGCTTATTGCGACATTCGCGGGACGGGGAATAATGCCGGCGGCCGCCGCTGCTCGTTCACTCATTTATCAAGGCTTGGTTGTCACCTCGCTGCCTGCCCGGGCCCGTGCCAGGAGGTCGTGTCCCAGACCTCTTCCCCGCATGGGGACCGACCGGTTGACTTTTGATCTCCGTGAAACTCATCCGGTTCATCACGTTCGGACTCGCCTGGGGCCAGACTCTTGGTTTTGGTGCAGAGTCCTCGAGACCCGCGGCCTCTATCTCCGAACGCGGCGACCATTATCGGGTCTGGCAGCGGGTCACGGTGGAGCGGGATGAGGAAGGCAGACCCTATTCGCTGACCAACTCCGCCTACACCGAACTGGAAACGGGGATGCACGTAAAACAACCCGATGGCACCTGGGCGGAAGCCAGCGACGAAATTGAGATCATTCATTCAGGTGGAATCGCACGAAAAACCCGGCACCGGGTGCATTTTGCCCCAAACTGCAACTCACCGGTGGCGATTGATTTGCTGAGCGCTGACGGGAGACGTCTGCGTTCACGAATCTTGGGGCTCGGTTTTTTTGACCGTAGCTCCCGGAAAAGTGTCTTGATAGCGGAGATCAAGGACTCCGAAGGTCGCCTGCTGATGGAGAACCGGAACGAAGTGGTTTATTACGATGCCTTCACCGATCTCAAAGCGGATGTGCGCTACAGAAACAGCAAGGCCGGGCTGGAACAAGACATCATCCTTCGCGAGAATCCGCCTTCCCCCGCCGAGTACGAGTTGAATCCGGCGACGACCGTCCTTGAAGTCCTGACCGAGTTTATCAGTCCGCCGGTGCCGAAGAAGCGGGTGCGGATGGTTTCCGGCGACGCCGATGAATTCTTGGATTTCGGTGATCTCAAGATGGGAAACGGGCGGGTATTTCTTTTGGGCAAGACCGGGGGCGAAATTCCGGTAACGAAGCAGTGGGGCAATCTGGACCGACGGACTTTCCTGATTGAGCAAATTCCTTACAAATCCATCGAGCCGGAACTGAAGTCCTTGCCGCGGAAGACGGCTGCGCGAAGGATTTCCCCGGATGGCGTGCTTCACCGGGTTTCGGCCCGGCGACTTTTGCCCGAGGTCCAACCCACAAAGCAAGTCTCGGGGTCCCTGCTGCTGGCTAGCGCACCGTTGAGCGGGCCAGGAGTCGTGTTGGATTACATCATCGCGAGCAGCGATGAAAATTACACTTTCCGCGGGGACACGACTCATTACGTCAACGGCCCCGTCCATCTCAGTGGGACCAACACAACCATTGAGGGCGGGGCCGTAATCAAGTTTGCCCGGTCGGCTTCCGCCAGGATTGACATCACTGGTCGCATCAATTGCCAGACGGGAGCGTATCGGCCGGCAGTGTTCACCGGCGAGGATGATAACACGGTCGGGGAGACCATTGCCGGCAGCACGGGGAGTCCAACCAACCACTACGGGAATGGCTTGACCGTCATCACGCCGGGCAACGCGCTCCACGATCTCCGTTTTCTTTACGCTGGCAGCGCGGTCAATTTGGGGTTCACGGCCGGGCTGATTCAACTGGCCAATGTGCAGTTCGTAAGATGTCAGCACCCGCTCGATTCCAGCGGACAGGACGCGAACACCATCGCGATTGAGAACAGCCTTTTTTATTCCAGTGTTCATGTGGTTCATGGTGGACAATCCTTGACGGTGCGGGGCCTGCAGCTGACGGCCAATCACTGTTCGAGTCTTGTCGATCCGGAGTTTTTCGCCGGGGCCGGGCAGCTCTATCTGACTAATTCCCTGATTGTGGCCGCGACCAACGGTTGGGGCCAGTCTGATGAGATGCTCGGTTCCGTGACCACCGATAGCACGGTGTTGATTACAAATTGTCCCGCGGGGGTCTTTCAAACCGTCGGGGCGGCCAGCCATTACCTAGCGGACCAGACTTACCGCAACGCGGGCACCACGAATATCCCTGCCGCGCTGGTGGAAGCTTTGAAAAGCCGGACCACGTGTCCGCCCCTCTTGCTCACCACCAATTTCACCGCCAACACGATCCTTGCCCCGCAGGCGCTCCGCGACGCGGACCTACCGGATTTGGGGTATCATTACGATCCCCTGGATTACGTGATGAGCGGACGGACGGTGTCCGCGAATCTGACCTTGACCAACGGCGTGGCGGTGGGCACGTACGGCCCTTCGTCTTCGTTTGGACTGGGGATGATCTCCGGGAAACTGGTGTCGGAAGGTGGGCCCACCCAATTGAACTGGATCGCCCGCTACAATGTCGTTCAGGAGCAAAGCACGACCAACTGGTCGGCGGGCAGCGTTGCCCCTTCGGTCAAACTCGGGGCGCTGACCCGGTTTGAATTCACGGCGTGGTCGCTCTTGGGGAACAATGGCAATCACGTTTACGCTTTGAAACCGGGGAGTGGCTCGTTCGGTTTCCGGAACTGTCAATTTGGCGGGGGCGGATTTTATTTTTATGGTGACCGCGACGGTGGACTGACCAACTGCCTGTGGGAGCGGGTTCGTTTTAACCTCGGGAATTGGAAGAATCAGCCGAACCACGATCTTTACAACAACTTGTTCCGGGGTGGTTCAGTGCAGGTCGCCAACTATGATGGCGGGATATCCACGATCCGGGACAATCTGTTCGACGAAACTAGCATCGACCAGGGTGGCACTCTGGTCCACAGCCACAATGCCTACGTCATGGGCTCGAGTCGTCTGACCCCGCCCAATTCCAGCGACGTGGTGCTATCGGGCGCGCCCACTTACCAGACCAGTTTTTTGGGCAATCATTATTATCCAACCAACGGAGCGTCGATGAACCTGTTGCTGAACGCTGGCAGCCGTAAGGCCGGCGACGCCGGGCTTTTTCACTACACCACCATGTCAAATCAGGCGAAGGAAACCAACTCGACGGTGGACATTGGCTTTCACTACGTGGCAACCGATGGGCTGACCAGTCGGCCGGTTGACACCGACGGGGACGGGTTGCCCGATTATCTCGAAGATCGGAACGGCAATGGAAGTTACAACTCCGGGGACATTGCCAACTGGAACGCGGCCGATACGGACAGCGATGGGGTAGAGGACGGCACCGAGCTCATCCAGGGCCGCCGCCCAACGGTTGGGGGGCTTTTGGATTCAGGCAATCTGACGAAATTGAAAGTATTCACCCCGTTAAGATAGTGATTACTCCTTCAATGTTGCCAAGCCGCCGAGTGAAAAATTTCTTCAAGAGACATTGGCCCGGACGGTCTGCCTGGATAGCGGGTGCGGTGGCGTTCATTCCGGCCAGACAACCGTTTGGGAGCAGGCTGGCGTTTTGGGTCATTGTCTTGGGGTTGAGCGCAGCGAGCGCTAACGGTGAGCCTTCCCCATGCATCCAACACTCGTTCGAATACCGGAGTTGTTCCGCCAGCCGGACTTGGTGCGGGTTCGACACGTTCACCACCTCAACGCCCCGCACGAAATATCGGACCTTGTCGCAGCAGGATACGGCCGGCGGATATACGTGGTCGGGGACTCTTTGCGGCAATGGCGCTGCCGGCGGGAAGGGCTTGTATCATTCGGCGACCGGGCAAATCACGTTTTCCGGCACCGGCAACACATGTGGCATTGGAACGAATTGGAATTTCGAATGTCGGTTTGGCATCGATTGGCCGGCTTCCATCAATTACGCGAGCCCTGGCGATCAAGTGTTCTATAAAGACCGCGGCACGGTTCCCGCCAGCGTGCAGCAATTTGTTTCTGCCGGAGCCTCGGCCAGCATTGTTTATGTGCCCGCGACCATGGGCTCGCAAACCATTTCATGCACTACCAATTGCACCTGGACCACGAACACCACGCCACCTTTCGTGCTGGATTCAGCCTTGGTGCTCCAAAGTCGGACGGCTACCACGGAAGCGTACGCGAATGCTTCTCTTTGGACGACGGCGACCCGCACTCGCACCCTGAGCCTGGAATACAAACGCGAAGCCGTTGAGCAGAGTATTATCGCGGAGGACTTGGCGGATTGTCCGGCGGGTGGTTGGAAGCCGGCCGCGGTGGCGGCTACCAGCACTTTGATCGGGAATTCGGTCACCGTGACGAAGGTGGGTTATCAGATCAAGATTCCCCGGACCGAACGGGGTACGACCTATCTGCTGTCGTGGAAAGTACTGGTCTATGATTCGACGGGTAATCTGGCCGGAGAGGAAACGGCCGAGGCTGCCTTGCAGGGCACCGGCGATGAAATTACCACCGGGGAAATCATTCTCCTCCCGCCCTTGAATGTCGGTGGCAGTCGAATGGTGGATAAATCCAGTTTGGTGATCAAAACTGTAAATGGCGGCGGGGATTGCTGTAATGGTGCGGTGGCGGCCGGGCAAGGCGCCGCCCGTTTGAAGAGCGTGGAGGTGGAATTCGGTCTCGGAAAAGGCCGCTTTGGACTCGGGGGCGGACAACTTTATATCAAACAGGAAGCCTTGGATGATTCCTCTGCCCGGCCGGCGGCGTTGAAATTTGCCGGTGACCCGGACCAGTTTGAAGTTCTCAACGATGCCGGGGGTATTCGGCAGGTTTTGGGGGCGCAGGCGTTGGCGGATGTGGTGGCGACCAATGATTACTGCTACGACATCAGGTTTTACGCCGTGACCAATGTGGGCGCCAAAGTCGGCGGGTTTTACCCGGTCAGCAACACCCCGCATACCGTCTGGACGGTGCGCAACCCGGATGGCGCCTCATTCACGAACCGGTTGCAAGTGGTGGAGACGCGGGGCAGCAAAGCGATCACCAACGAGTACCAGTGGTCCGCCACCAACCACACTTGGACTTTCATCGCCGGCAACGGACTCCGCACGGAAACCAAGACCGTCACTTGGGATGCGGCTCGCAAGCTTCGCTCGGAAATCCGCCAGACCTACAGCGGTTCGGGCGAACTGGTTTACCAGGAAGTTAAAAAATTCCAGGCTTATGCCTTTGGCGCCGGGAACGAAGCGATGGGGATGGCGCTGAGCGAAACCCGGATTGGTTTGCCGGGGGCGGAAGTGACGACGACCAATACGTACGTAAATAGCACCACCGCGCCGCGGCTGGACACCGTCACGCGCAGCGATGGTTCATGGGACGCGTACCTCTATGACGCGCAAGGCCGGGTATTAGTCAACTACTCTTCCAGTTTTTCCAATCAAGCGCCAACGAAGAGCCAGAGCGTGAGCAGTTTCTCGTACCACGACTATGCAGTGCTGGCCGACAGTGGAGATGACGGATCCGCAACCAATTCCGAAGCCCGCACGGTTTACCATTCTTTCATGGGATTGCCTGTCTCCCGCCACTTTCTCGTTCGTCGGCCCGGCGAGCGCATCGAAGGGGTCGGCCAGAATGAATCGGTGACTTGGAATACTGCCGGCAATCTTCTGACCACCAACCGTTTTTATACCAACGGCGCCTTCGGCGGTTACCCCTTGAGCAGCTACCGACCCGACGGCACCGCTTCGGTTTACTTCTACGAAACCAACGCCAGCCTTAAAATCACAACGATGTTGAATGGGCAGCCCGACCCGGTCAACCCGACCAATATTCTTGAGGGCACGAAGACCGTGACGTTCGTCGGGCTGGCGGGGCAGACTTTTTCCAACGTGGTTTGCGCTTTGCCGCAGACCAACGTCATTCTCGCCCGGGAGATTTACAGCGACTTCGATGAACTTTTCCGCCCCGGTCGCACCACTTATCTCGACGGCACATTCCAACTATTTAGTTATGATTGCTGCGGACTGGCGTATGAGATCGAACGCGATGGCAGTCGCACGGATTATACCTACGACGACCTCAAGCGTCTGGTTACTTCAACTCGCAACGGCATCACGACCATTTACGCCTACGATGGCTTTGGTCGGGTGCTTGCCGTCGCCCGCCAGGGGACGGACGGTTCCACAATTGTAGTTGAGAGTTCCGGGTATGATACCGCGGGTCGATTGCTGGCGCGAACCAACGCCTTGGGTGCCATCACAACTTTTTCAGAAACCATCGTCAGCAATCAAACGGTGCGGGTCACCACCCGGCCGGATCGCAGCACGGTGACAAATCTTTACGCCCGGGACGGTTCGTTGCTCGAAGTTACCGGCAGCGCGGCGCAACCCGTGCGCTACCAGTACGGCATCCTGGATGGCATCGAACGCCGCCGGTTTGTTGTGGAGTTGCAGCTTGACGCCAGTGGCGGCACCAACGAATGGGTCAAGACTTACACCGATCCGGTGGGCCGGGTGTTCAAGCGGGAATTTGCCGCTGCCGCCGGAACGCCCTCCGCCATGTCCTATTTCAACCACCAAGGCCAGCTCACGAATTCCCTGGATCCCGACGGCATCTCGACCATCTTCGCTTACAACGGCAAAGCTGAGCTGGCTTACAGCGTCCTGAACTCCAATCGGAACGCCACGATTGATTTCAGCGGACCGGACCGCATCACTTACGTGACCAATGATATCATCCACAATGGGGTGGCGGATGTCCGGCGCACCCGCACGTTCGTCTGGAGCAACAGCGCCAACGCGTCAAACCTGGTTTCTTCCGCTGAAGTTTCCACCGACGGTCTGCGCTCGTGGCACACGCTGTGGCACGACGGCGCGCCGGTCACGAGCCAGTCGCGCGTGGTCTATGACGCCGCCAACGGCTATCGCTTCACCACCAACATCGCGCCGGACAACTCCTACTCCGTCGCCATCATGCGCTACGGCACCAATGTTTCCTTGGCCTCCTACGATTCCACGGGCATGCAACTCGGCAAAACCACTTACGGCTACGATGCCCATGGACGCCGGAACACGGTTACGGATGCTCGCACCGGAACCACCACTTACACCTACAATGCCGCCGATCAGGTCACCTCGGTCACCACGCCCGATCCCGATGGCGCCGGCCCGGGCCCGGCCCAGACCACCACGGTGGACTACGACAACATGGGGCGCGTCTGGAAAACCACCTTCCCCGACAACACCAGTGTCACCAACGAATACCACCCCACCGGTCAGCTCAAGAAAACCTACGGCTCGCGCACCTATCCGGTGGAATACACCTACGACCCTCAGGGCCGGTTGAAGACGATGAAGACCTGGCAGGATTTTGCCGGCGGCAAAGGCGCGGCCACGACAACCTGGAATTATGACCGCTACCGCGGCTGGCTCACGAACAAGACGTACGAAGGCGGCGGGGCGGGGCCGGTTTACACTTACACGGCCGCGGGTCGGCTGGCCACGCGGACCTGGGCGCGGGGCACGAATACCACCTACTCCTATAACTGGGCGGGAGACTTGGTGCGGGTCGATTACTCGGATGGCACGCCCGACCTTGGCTACGGCTACGACCGGCTGGGCCGCCAGGTGGCGGTGACCAACGACACCACGCTGGCATGCACCTACGCCTACAATGATCTCGGGCAGCTGCTCGCGGAAACCTGGTCCGGCGGGCCGTGGAGCGGGCTGGCGGTTACCAACGGCTATGATTCGTTGATGCGTCGCTCGGCGGTTGCCCTCGACTCCCAACCGTCAAGTTTGGTTCAGTACGGCTACGACACGGCCTCGCGTCTGGCCGCCGTCACGAATGGATCGAGCACCGTGGCCTACGGCTATCTCGCCAACTCGCCACTGCTCCATACCATCACGTTCAAGGAAAGCGGCAGCACCCGGCTGACCACCACCAAGAGTTACGACCATCTCAACCGCCTGACCTTCCTTTCCTCCGCGCCCTCGGCGGACGCCGCGGTGAGTTTCAATTACCAGCTCAATTCTTCCAACCAGCGCACGGCCATCACCCATGCCGACAGTTCCCGCTGGGTTTATGCCTACGACCACCTTGGACAGGTCGTTTCCGGCCGGAAGTATTGGAGCGACGGCACGCTGGTGGCGGGTCAACAGTTTGAATACACCTTCGATGATATTGGCAACCGCCGGAGCACGGCTGCAGGTGGCGATCAAAACGGCGCGAACTTGCGCGGTGCGGTTTATACGAACAATCTGCTGAATCAACTCACCCGGCGGGATGTGCCCGGCTACGTGGACATCCAGGGTTCGGCCACCAACACCGCCACGGTGACGGTCAATAATCAGCCAAGCTACCGGCACGGTGACTATTTCCGGGTTGAGTTGTCGGTAACGAATGCCGGCGTCCCGGTATTTCTTGCCGTTACCAATCTCGCGGTTCTCAAAAACGGCGCTACCGCGGATCTTGTGAGCAGTGTGACGGGAAAGGTATTCGTAGCGCAGTCCCCCGAAGCCTCGAGTTACGATAACGATGGCAACCTGACTAGCGATTGCCGATGGACGGTCACTTGGGACGCCGAGAATCGAGCGACATCTTTTACGCGCGTCAGCAACTCTGCGTCCGGGGCAAATATCCGCATCGATTGCGAGTATGACGGTGCCTTCCGGCGGGTACAGAAAATCGTGTCCGGTGGGGATGGTTCAGACAACGAGGTGCAACGCACCAACCTGTTCATCTACGATGGTTGGAACCTGGTGGCCGTCTTGAATCACACCAATGGCTTGCTTTATTCCTTCGCGTGGGGATTGGATGCCAGTCTCACGGAGCAGGGCGCGGGCGGAGTCGGGGGACTCGTGGCCATGACAGTGCACGTTGGGTTAAACGCTGGCACTTACTTCTATACCTACGACGGAAATGGCAACGTCGCGACGCTGGTGAGCGTGGCTAGCGGTGCGATTGCCGCGCACTATGAATACGGTCCCTTTGGCGAGTTGTTGCGGGCGACCGGGCCAATGGCATTGGAGAATCCGTTCCTGTTCTCGACCAAGTATTACGACTGGGAGACTGGCTTCTGTTACTATGGGTATCGTTATTATGATCCGAGCACCGGGCGCTGGCTCGGACGTGATCCGTTGGAGGAACCCGGCGGCGCAAATCTTTTTGCATTTGTGGGGAATGATCCACTCAATGCTATTGATGTAAATGGCTTGGCTCTATATGCATTCGATGGAACAAATAATGACCGTGATCGCGATCGCATGGACAATCCAAAAGCGGCGAATGGGCCATCTAATGTGGGAATTCTCTATGGGATTTATCAGGGACGGTTTAGGTATTACCTAAACGGGGTGGGTACGCGTGAAAGCAGCGGGATTAAGAATATGCTCGGTAATGCAGGAGGCTATGGCGGGAAGAGACGCATTGCAGAGATGCTTAAAGGTGTAGAGGAGTCTCTAGCTGGTGGTGACGACATTGCCGATGTTATCGGGTTCAGTCGCGGAGCGGCGATGGCGCGTGATTTTGTTAATCAGCTAAATAGGAAGTATCCTTGTGTCAAAGTGCGCTGGCTGGGCTTATTCGATACTGTTGGTTCTTTCGGCATCGGAGGCAATGACGCGGATATAGGCTATGAACTCGGTATTCCAAGTAATGTGGAACGTGCTTTTCACATGGTCGCTGGTGACGAATCACGCTACTTCTTTCCACTTGCCTCCATATGGAGGGGACCTCACGCAAGGCCCAGTAATCGGAATTACCAAGAAATCACTCTCCGGGGTGCACATTCAGATATAGGCGGCGGTTACCGAGATCATCGCGGGTTAGCCAACGCCGCGCTGCAGAGGATGCACAAAGATGGCATGTTTCATAAAGTTCCGTTTGGCCCTGTACCGGAAGCGTATCTAAATACAAAGGACGAAGTGATTCACGATTCTCGGTGGCTAAACGACAAGGCTGGGCCTATTATTAACATTCCATTGTGGGGTATGGCACCAAATCCATTTTGGAGTGCCGAACGAACAGTCTATTATCATCCATGAGCGTACGAATCTCAGTCTTACGGTTTGGTGCAGCCTCAACGATGCGGACAGCTACCTGCGCTACTGCGAGGAGGGACTGGAATTGGAGAGCGGAATGTTCAACTACTTCGTCCGTTACAATGTGTAGCGACCGCATCAGGCTTTGGGCTACAGGACGTTCCGGGAGATGTATCGCCTCCCCGAATCGCACGGTGACAAGCCGGCAAAGTGGGAGTCGAAATCGGACCGCCTGCTGCGGTAGGATGACGGCGACTAAGGATGACGGGAAAGAGGCGGCTCGCGAATTGCGTCGCCTTCTCTTTTCAAATTGGTTATGTGCGCCCAGCAGACAACTGCTATTAACCAACGCTACAGGCTCAAGGAATCAGGCCTTATTTTCTGCTGTCAGCGTTTTGAATATGGGTCAACCTCACAGAAGCACATTTTTGAACCGACACGCTGATCGAAGGAATTATTATCATCCATGAACATTCGACACTTGATTGTCTTAGCCATGTTGTTTGCTGCAGGTTGTGGCCAGAAAACCGCGTCGGAACAACGCCTTGATGTGGCGGTCAAAAACCACACGGCAATGATGTTGGACAAAGTCAATATTCGCTTTGGAACACACAGCTCGTACGCCGGAATTTTGTCGGTAAACGCAATTGCAGTTCACATGTTCTTCGAGCCAGATATCGGTGATTCGGCCGAGGTGACCTGGGTTGAACCCAGTGGCGTGGTAAGAACACAGACCGTAGCCCTGGCCGGTGTTTACGACAAAAAGAAAGCTGGTCGACTCACCTTTGAAATCGGGCCGACCAACGTTGCTGTGAACTTTCAGGATTTGCATTGATGCTGCAACCGGGACAAAAAAGGGCTGAATCGAAAAGGGAGCGAATGGTTCAGTTCTTGGTATTGGCTACTCGCGGGCCTGCGCGCACCCTTGCGAGTCATGGCACGGAAACTAAGTGTGGAATTTCCCGGGGCGATTTCCCCGGGGATGGATCGGGGGACAATCGGCGCGAGCTGATCTGAAAGTGTGACTAGGCCGGGAAGCGGTTTCTGGATATGCCCGGCGAGGTTTGCATCAAAACTGGGTGACGGTCGTGTGCAGCCGCAATGTATGGTAGCGGTCGCGGGGGGCGGCTGCGGAACTAGCCGCTGGCGTCTGCCGATGAATGGGATTGCGGTACGGCTGCGGATGGGCACGCTATGGGTCGTGAACAGTCGGTGGATTGTCCTCGGTGCCGCAGGGGAAGCTAAACTGAAAACCTGTGAGTGATCAAAACCAAGAACTGACGCATTTTCGTATTTTGGTATGAAACCACAAATTCCATTCGAGGCAGCGTGCCTCGCAAAAAATCGAGCCGCGCATTGGCTGCTTCTCTCATGCTTTTGGTTGTACGCTGGCTGGACGCTCGCGGAAACAGGCGTACCGCTCTGGACCAACCGTTACAACGGGCCAGTTAACGCAAATGATCAGGCCTTCGCCGTGGCAGTGGACGGCAGCGGCAACGTGTTCGTCACTGGGAGTTCGCGCGGCAGCAGTTCTTACGATTACGCGACCGTCGCGTACTCAGGGGCGGGCATGCCGTTGTGGACCAACCGTTACGATGGACTGGGGAAACATGACTACGCCGCCGCCATCGCGGTGGACGGCAACGGCAATGTGTTCGTAACCGGGTCTTCTGAGGATGATTTCAATTTTATATTCGGAGATCCGGGCGATTACGTGACGATGGCGTATTCGGGGGCGGGTGTGCCGCTCTGGACCAACCATTACAACGGGCCCGGAAACAGCGCTGATTCCGCCTCCGCCGTGGCAGTGGACGGCGGCGGCAACGTGTTCGTAACGGGGTATTCGTATGACAGCGGAGGAGTAAGTGCTGCCTACGCGACGATCAAGTATTCGGGCATGGGTGTGCCGCTCTGGACCAACCGTTACAACGGGCCGGGGTATTACGGGGACCGCGCCAACGCCATCGCGGTGGACGGCAGCGACAACGTGTTCGTGACCGGGTCTTCGTTTGACAGCTACACTTCCTCCGGTTACGCGACGATCAAGTATTCGGGCGCGGGCGTGGCCTTGTGGACCAATCGTTACGACGCAGGGGACTATGGCAGCGCCAACGCCGTGGCGGTGGACAAAAGCGGCAACGTGTTCGTGACCGGGTATTCGGCAAACGACTTTGTGACGATCAAATATTCGTCCGCGGGCGAGCCGTTGTGGACCAACCGTTACGACGGACCAGGAATCAGCGACGACCAAGCCCAAGCGGTTGCCGTGGATGGCAACGGTAATGTCATCGTGGCGGGTTACACCGCTGATGAAATCACCACGTCAGACTTTTTGGTCATCAAGTATTCGGGGTCGGGCGTGCCGGTTTGGACCAACCGTTACAACGGGCCGGGGAACTACGAAGATCGCGCCAAAGCCGTGGCGGTGGACAGCAGCGGCAGCGTGTTCGTGACCGGACAGTCGGCTGGCAGCGCCAGTTCTTACGATTACGCGACGATCAAGTACTCGAGTGCCGGCGTGCCGCTCTGGACCAATCGTTACAACGGGCCGGCCAATAGAGACGATTTGCCAGGGGGCAAACAATCCCTCGCGCTCGGCCCGGATGGCAGCGTGTATGTCACCGGCAGTACAGACGGAGATAGTGGCGGCAACACTTACCATGATTTTGCCACGATCAAATACATCTCCGTGCCGGTGCTGACGCTCAAGCCTGACGGCAGTGGCGGATTTTTCCTCTCTGTCAATGGCGTGTCCAACGTCACCTACCGTTTGCAGCGCGCTCCCACCGTGGCCGGCCCTTGGTCCGACCTCGCCACCAACACAGCCCCCGCCGCCGGCCTCATCGAATTCCACGATACCAACCCGCTCCCCAGCCAGGCCTTCTACCGCACCATAGAGCCCTGAACTGAGGCGGAAAGGGGTCACCCAGTTCTTGGTATTGGCCCCTCGCGGGGACTGCCCGCCGTTAGTCTGTGCGCAGGTATATCCCCTTCAAATACTCCGCTTCCGGGAAGCGTGCCGGATGATCCGGCGCGTGGCGGGTCGTTTGTAATTCGGTAAACTTCCGCCCGGATCTCGGCGCCGCGGATCGCACCGCACCGAAAAATTCCTCCGCGCTGACTTGCGCCGAGCACGAACAGGCAACCAGGATTCCTCCCGGCAACAAGTGTTGGATACCGGCGGTCGCCAGCTGTCCATACGCCCGAACCGCGCCCGCCCGTTCGGTCGCCCGCTTGGCCAGCGAGGGCGGATCCAGGACAATGAGGTCAAACTGGCGATCCGGATTTCCCGCCAGCCATTCGAAGGCATCCGTTTGAACGCATTCATGCCGGCAGCGGGCAATGGCCGGCTCGGTTTCGTTGAGCGCAAAATTGCGCTTTGCCGATTCCAATGCGTGCCGGCTGATGTCCAGATCGGTCACCGAGCTGGCCCCGCCCCGAGCCGCGTAAAGCGAGAACCCGCCGGAAAAACTGAACGCGTTCAAGACCGCCCGCCCGCGTGCCAGCGATTCAACCCGTCGCCGGTTTTCCCGCTGGTCGAGAAAGAACCCGGTCTTCTGCCCGCGGAAGACGTCGGCTTCAAACCGCAGCCCTGATTCGCGGAAAACAACTGGCGCGATCAGCCGCGCAGCCGACGCTTTCTGATACACCACGTCGCCATCATTCCAACTTCGCGTGGCCGGCGACGCGACGGGGCCGCGACTTTTATCCCCGGCTGCCGCCCTTGGATCTGCGCCCTCAACCCGCGTCTTTCCGGCCCCGACGTCATCCGGGGCGTGTCCTTTCGCGGCGCGCTGAATATTCCGGCTGAGTCGGAGGATGATCCGTTCGGGCGTCAGTCGTTGCTGAATCAGCTCCACCACGGCTTCCAACCGCGGCAGCCACGCCGCAGTGTAAATCTTCAGCACCAGGGTTGTGTCGTAGCGATCCAGCACCAACCCGGGCCAGCCGTCGCTTTCGCCGTTGATGAGCCGGTAGCCCGTCGTGTGCGCGTCGAACAACCCGTCCCTTCGGTGAATCGTTGCATCCAATCGCGCCGTCCACCATCCCGGGTCGAGCGTCACGGGTTTGCCGGCGTGCAGCACCCGCACGCGAATCGGCGATTCGGGATCGAACAAGCCCACGGCCAGGAATTTGTCCTGACGATCGTAAATCACTGCCAGTTCACCCGCCGTGCCGGCACGATTTTGGTCACGCACACTGTCGGCAAAAACCCAGGGATGGCCGCCGCGGACAATGGATTCTGCGGTCGCGGAGATACGAAGCCGGAGCCGGGTCGTCTGGGAACTGGCGGACTCGGAGGTTGGTTTGCGCATCAACGATGATTCTTTCAGCGCGAGTTGCTTTGTTGGCTGCTTTGGTTCGGCGGGCGTCCTTCGGATTGGGGTCTTCGGCCCCGTGCCGCCAGGTTCGTCACGTCGGTTGGGTGGGTGGCGGAGGGTTGGCGGCCGCCGAAAGGTCGCCCCATTTCCGGCGCACCAGGTAATCCAGCCCGAGCGCCAGCCCGTTGCGATGGGGCAGGGTGTAGATAAACCCGGCCAGCAGCCCGGCGGCGAGCACGCAAAACCAGGCGGAACTCGGGATGTAGAGCCGGAAGTAGATGAGAACGATCAACGGAAAAATAAACAGGGCCCGGTCGATCGCCACCAGGTAAGCCCACAGATCGCCCTGGTCCTGCAAATACTGCAAGCCGCACTCGGAGCAGTGGTCGTGGAGTTTAACCCAGCCCCGGAAGATGCGGCCCTTGCCGCAATGGGGACAACGCCGGCGCAGCCCGCGGCCGAGGACGGTTCGTAATTGTGGGATGGGCTTGTTCATCAGCCGACGGCGGTCAGGTTACGGGTAAGGATTCCGGTCTGTCAAATGGCGCCCGGCGGCCGGCCGCGGCGGGCTCACGCAATCTTCTGCCGGAACCGCAGCGCGCACAGGCTGAACAAACCCAGTCCCATTCCCGCCAGCACGGCAAAACTGGACCAGTATTCCGTCACCGACGCCCCGCGCAACATGATGGCCCGCATCAACCCGATGAAATACGTCGCCGGAATCAGCGTGCTGATCCATTGAAAAAACCTTGGCATCGTCTCGATGGGGAAAATGAATCCCGAAAAAAACACCGCCGGCAACAGCAGCGCCATCGTCATCTGCAACGCCTGCATGTGGTTTTGGGCCCGGGACGAGATGAGGAGGCCGAGGCTGAGCATCGTAAAGACGTACAGCAAGGTCGCGAGGAACAAGGCGCTCACGTCGCCGCGAATCGGGATGCCGAACACCCAGCGCGCCACGATGAAAATACAGGTGGCCATCGTCATGGAAATCAAGAGATACGGGGTGAGCTTGCCGAGCATGAGCCCCCAGCGCGACAGGGGCGCCACCAGCAGGTTTTCCAGCGTGCCGCGTTCGCGTTCGCGCACCAGCGACAGCGCGGTGGCAAACACGGTGGCGATCTGCAGCGCAATGCCCATGACGCCGGGCACAAAGAAGTTCGCGCTCTTCATGGTCGGGTTGTAAAGGATTTGCGGCCGGACTTCGATGGGCATCTCCGCCCGCCGGGCTTCGCGCATGGTCGTCTCCAGGGATTCGCGCAGCGCGAGGCCCATGGACGTTTGCAGCGCCTGCAAGGCAATCGTGGAACTCGAGCCGTCAATCAGCACCTGGACCTGCGCCCCCCGGCCCGCGAGCAGGTTGCGGCTGAAGTCCGGCGGGATTTGCAGTCCGACGTACGCCTTGCCTTCGCGGATGGCGGCGGATAGGGCGTCTGCGCTGGTGACTTCGCCCACGACCCGGAATGTCTGCGTGTTCACGAATTTTTCCACTAGCCGCCGGCTCTCCGCCGTGCGATCCTGATTCAACACCACGGTGGCCATGTGTTTCACGTCGTTGTCCAGCGCGTAACCGAACGCGATGATCTGGATCAACGGCGGGAAGAACATGAAGAACAACGTCGTTGGGTCGCGGAAGACGACCGAGAACTCCTTGATCAGGATGGCCGTGAAGCCGCGGAATGGAGTTCTCATTTTTCGTGGGCGGCTGGCCGGCCTTGCCGGCGCCGCGTGGCCCAAGGGTGGGCGAGGGGGCTCTGCAAGACAAGCACCGGCGTCTCCGACCTGCGCCCGCTCCGCCGCCGGAGAAATGTTGGTCGTGGTTGTTTTCCCCGGCCTGAGGCGAGGTTTTGGACTCGGTCCCGGGCGCATCCAGAGCCCGGATGAAAATCGCCGTTGCGAGGACCGCGCCCCGATTACGCTTCTGAGCGGCTTGACGGTGCGGCTGGAACGCTCAATGACCCGAGGCAAATCCCCGGGGATAATCCCCATCCTGGTGTCCACTTCCGCAAGGATGTGCCGGTTGACCTCGAGCGTCTCGATCCCCCGCGCCTTCCTGTATCCCGCACGGAGTCGGTTGCAGCTCAGAAGATTGATGACGGATGCTGGTCGGGCATTCCGGATGGCCGGCAAATTCGTTGGCGGGCTGTCCGCATCTCAGGTTCGTTCCATCATCCAGGTCGAGCGGAGGTTATGGTCTTTTTTTTGGCCCGAACCGGGGCGGGATTGCCGCGCATACTTATTGCTTCCTGTCGCCCAGCCGATATGAGTGCCGAAAAGTTTGTGAAGTTAATCGACGAAATGGTGGATATCAAAGTCCAGCAACAGGCCGAGGTGCATCTCTACGGGAAACCGGAACTGGCCCGGATGCTGGAGGAAAAGCGCCATACGAACCGCCACCGCCTCGAAATGATCCGGGAGGAACTCATTCGCCTGCTTTCGTAGCCGACGGAGCGGATGGGCGCTGGGCTCCCGCCCGTTCCAGAGTCTGAAGCCGGTCACGCATCAATCGCGAATGCCCTCGTCTCCGCGAACTAACCGGCCAAGCCGGGCCCACCACGCGTCCGTTGCTCACCGCGTTTAATCTGTAAACTACCCCGGTGCCGCCCGGCCCCGGCCCCAGCTGCCATTCGCCGATGGCTTCAACGAACCTGCTGCGCTGGCGCCGCCGCGGCATTCGCCGCGGCCAGGCCGCGTTCTGCCACGGATGGACGGGCAGGCACCAGGTCTCGGTGGGGCGAGACTCCCGGCGAGCCGCCGGTGAATTCATCCGCGAATCCCGCCCATCCCAAGCCGTGGAGCTTAAAACTCTTTTGCAGCGAATCCGGTCGTTCCATGGCACAATGAAATCATGATCACATTCAAATCCCGGACGTGTCGCTTTGGCTTCTGGCTCGTTGTGGCGATGGCCATTGGGACGGTCGTCACTCTCAGCGTGGGCGGAGCGGCATCGCCCCCCAAACCCGGCCCCGCCAGAATGTGGCCGGAAACGCGCGCCAGCCAATTGGTCTTTTTCGCGGTGCTGGAAGGATTATACCGCGACGGCGTCACCAACAGCGATGTGGACCTGATGATTCCGCCCGGTGAGGGAGGTAAACCCAAATTCGACCAGGAGATCTTTGTTTATGCGTGTCCGCTCTGTCATCCGGCGTTCGAGGCCTTGCGGTTGTATCGGCAGCGGGAGCGGATTTTCGGACTGAAAGCGCGCGTGGATACCTTCGGGGCGGGCCTCGACGAAGCCGTCCGGAAGCAGTTACGCAGTCAGCAGCCCGAGGAACGCCGCCGGGCGGTGGAAGGGTTGATCCGTCGCTGGGTGAGCCAGAGATTGGAAATGATGCGCCTGACCAAAACCGAGCGCGAGGTGATCACGCTGGAGATTGAGAGCGGACGCAAGCAGGGCATGGGCGGATTGAAACAGGCAGTCGCGGCGGGCGAAGCAAGTCAAAGCCGCACCAATTGCGCGATTTGCGACGGGAGCTTCGGCGCGTGCAAATTGCCAGTCCGTTGACAAATCTACCGAGGCGCGAAGTTTGGGCCGAAGGCGCGAGCCGCACAGGAATTGCGGGTGGGGCATGGCCGAGGCCTCACACCATTCCTCGCGTAGAATTCGATGGCCGCCTGGCGGCGATGTTGGGCTGGTCGGGTTCAAATCTTCCGACCGCGTTCGCCATGATGATCCGCAGAATCGAACTGAGTGATCGACACAAGGAGCTGCGCGACGCCTTTTCCGCGAGCGTATGGATGCCTGCAAGCCAAGAAAGGGCGTGAATCTGTTGACGCCGGCCCGCCGGGGACTAAGCTCGCTCCTGATGAAGCGACCGCATTCATCTGCGCTTGCCAGCCGTTTGGATATCATGCCAAACGGCTGGATATCCAATTCTGCATGGTCACTTATTAAGATATCACGGTTCTATGCAGTACGACCAGACTAAGCAAGAGACAATCAAAGCCGTGCGCCACGGTACGAAAGACTATCTCTCACATGTCGCTTCGGATAGTCGCCTGCTTGCCCGTGCTGCTGGTCTGAATCTAGCAGCCCTTAGCGCTCCGCTTGTTGCGGACGGGCTATTCGCTTGGTGGGACGCGTTGGTGAATCCGGCAGACCCCGGGCTCGCTATGATCTTCTCAGAAGGAGAAATGGCGGCATTGGCTCGATACGATGCGGTTATTCGCGGGTTTCATGATTTCGACCCGGACAAGGACATGCCGCTCAACCAGTTTGTGCATACAAGGACGTACCGTGACATTGCCGCTGCTGCGTGCATTTGCTATGAGTCCTTGGCTTAGCCCTCCAGCTGCAGGGGAGGCCGGAAAAAGGTCGCCCATTAAGGCGGGAGGTCAGTTCTGAAAAGGCTCGGTTCTTGTTGTTGTTTACTCTTGAGTTCTCAGTTTAGGTTTCCTCTGCGCCGGCTATTCCGCCGCATGTTTATTACATGCCACGCCTGTCGGCCCGTTGGGGCCTTGTGCCTGAATCTTCCCCGGTTCTTACGCGCCCAGATTTGAACCTGCGTGGGGCCGGGCAAGGCCGGCCTTTGCCACCTTCCGCTGGTGCGATCAGGAAATGGTTGAGGAGCAGCGTTGCGTTGCATTCCAGGCTTTGACGGTCGCAATTTGGCGCTTGGGATTAGCCGGCGTTCGTTCTAGTTATAGCCCATGGCTCAAAGGTGAGTCCCAACCCTGAACTCCCATGAAGCGTCATGCCCCCGGCTCCTTGGCGGTCTGCTTGATCGCCGCCTCAGCGATGTTGTCGAGTTTCGCGTCCGCTCACGCCGCAACCAACGACCGCATCCAGTCGTTCTGCATCGATTTCAACTGGGGGGCCGGCGGCCCGAATGGATTTCCCGCGCCGGGCACTTTTGCCTCGGCCGACCCCGCGGTCCATTATCAGTTTTACAAGGATCTGGGGGTGAACGTGATTCAGACCTTCTGCGTGAGCTGCAATGGGTACGCGTGGTATCAGGGGAGTGCCATGGCGCCCGTGCAACCGGGTTTGAAACACGACTTCCTGAAGCAGATCACCGCGCTGGCCCATAAGGATGGGATCAAGGTGATGGGCTACTTCTGCGTCGGCGCGAACACATACTGGGGACAAAAGCATCCCGACCAGAGCTATGGCATCCCCAGCGGCATTCACATTCCTTTCACCCGCGACTACCTCGATTACCTGGCGGGCTGCATCGAGGATGCACTGACCAAAACCGGCATTGACGGTTTCATGATCGATTGGGCCTTCAGCCCGCCGCTGTTGATGGACGAGAAGAACGTTCGGTGGCTGCCTTGCGAGCAAACGATGTACGCGGAGTTGTTTGATCGACCCTTTCCGGGAAAGGACAAGGTCGATGCCCGGGAGACATTGGAGTTTCAACGCCGCGCGCTGGAACGTTGCTGGCGCCGGATTCAGCAGGCGGCCAAATCCACCAAGCCCGACTGCATCATCTGGCTGAGTTGCTTCGACCTGGCGCACCCGCAGGTCGTCGGTACGGCAATGCTGCGCGAAGTGGATTGGGTGATGAACGAGACGCCCACCCCGGAGAAACTCGACGCCACGCGGCAGATGGTTGGCCCGCACGCTAGGCTGATCCAATGTGTCTCCGGCGGCAGCACCGAATACGATGCTTCGAAGGTGCTCGACAACCCCAAGTACCAGGAGGTGGGCCTTTACGGCTTTGCACCGTGGCCGGACCCGCAGACCACCCTGCCTCCGGATCCGCCCCAGGACGCGACCCAGAAAAATATCCGGGCCAACATCGAGAAACTGCGACGGGTCTTTCGTCCAGCCGCTGCTGCCGCTGCGCCAGCGGTTAAACTGGCACGGCCGACTCCCCAGCAATATGCCTGGCACGAGCAGGAGCGGATCATGTTTGCCTGCCTGGATCCGGCCACCTGGCAGGGGCGCGAGTATGACAATCATTCCACGCCGCTCTCCGCGATCAACCCCACCCAACTTGACACCGACCAATGGTGTCGCGCGGCCAAACTTTGGGGCGCGAAGGAAATCCTGTTTGTCGCCAAGCATACCGGCGGTTTCTGTTGGTGGCAGACGGAGACGACGAAGTACGGCATCAAAGACACCGCGTGGAAGGGCGGCAAAGGTGACGTGTTGGCGGAGTTGGCGGACGCCTGTCGCCGGCATGGATTAACCCTCGGCATCTATGTTTATCCGGGCGACGACACCTGGGGCGCGCCGATGGGCAGCGGCGGGCGCACGAAAGATCCGGCGAAGCAGGAGGCCTACAACCAGGTCTTCCGCCAGCAATTGACCGAGGTGCTCACGCGTTACGGAAAGATCACGGAGGTGTGGTTCGATGGCAGCTGCGTGATTGATGTCCGCGACATTCTCAAGCAGCACGCCGCCGAGGCCGTGATTTTTCAGGGCCCGAGCGCGACCATCCGCTGGCCGGGCACCGAGAGTGGCAAACTGCCGTACCCGGCTTGGAATTCGCTCCCGAGCCAGGATCTGAAGACCGGGGTCGCGACGGCGGCGCAGGGTGATCCCGATGGCGACGCCTGGGCGCCATTGGAGGCGGACACCACGCTCTACGACCACAACTGGTTCTGGGCGGCGGACAATGAGAAGAAACGCAAGAGCCTTAACGAGCTGATGGACATCTACTACAAGTCCGCTGGCCACGGCGGCGTGTTGTTGCTCAACTCAACCCCGAACACAAACGGTCTGATCCCCGACGGCGACCTGAAGCTCTACGAAGCGTTCGGCAAGGAAATCGAGCGCCGTTTCAGCCAAGCTGTGGCCGAGGTCAACGACCAGCGTGGCCCCAGCGTCGAGTTGGGTTTGCCCCAACCCACAACGATCAACCACGCGGTCATCATGGAGGACTACCGTGAAGGCGAGCGCATTCGTGAGTACATCGTGGAAGGCTTGAGGGACGGGCAATGGAAGGAGCTTAGCCGGGGCACATCCGTTGGGCGCAAAAAGATTGATCGCTTCCGCCCGGCGGAAGTCAGCCGGGTGCGGTTGCGGGTCACCCGATTTGCTGCCGAGCCAATCATCCGCCGCCTGGCGGTATTCCAGGTCGAAGGTCTGTCGGCAGGCTCGCTTATTTCCAGCCTGCCCGCGCACGACTGGCAACGTTGTGGCGAATGGACGGCGGCGAGTTTTCGCGACGGCAAGGCGACGTTGACGCTGGACCTCAGCCCGTTCATTCCCAAGCCCGGCCAGTACGAAGTGAAGTTCGAGCAGGCCGGCGGTCAAAATCCATTTCGCATCCTGAACGCCACGCTGTTCTATGAAGGCGAAGCGGCGACTCCCGGTTTGCTCACACGCTTCGCGGCCGCGCATTCGTTCAATGTCAACCGGACCGCCCAGGTGACGAAGGAAACCAGTTCCGTGCTGAAAGTGGCAATTGCCGCCGACGGCACGGGTGATTGCGCGGGCACGGTCTGGATTCGCCCGCAAGTCGGCGATGCCCGGGCTGGTGCCGCGGTCCTGAAACCGGAGACCTTTCGGCACTATGTTGATGCCTTCAACCGCAACGATCGCGAAACTGTGATCAACCACATTCCCAATGCGAAAGCTTGGGATTGGTTGACGCAGAACGTGCCGTTGTTTGAATGTCCCGACCCGGATCTGGAGGAGATTTACTATTTCCGCTGGTGGACGTATCGGAAGCACATCAAGCAGACGCCGGATGGTTTCATCGTGACGGAATTCCTGCCGCCCGTGCCTTGGAGCGGCAAGCATAATTCAATCAATTGCCCGGCGGGCCATCACTTTTACGAGGGCCGCTGGCTCCATGATCCGCGCTACCTCGATGACTACGCCGTCTTCTGGTTTCGCAAGGGCGGGGAGCCGCGCAAGTACAGTTTCTGGGCCGCCGATGCCATGGACGCGCGCTTCCAGGTTCAGGGTGACGACCGCCTGCCGAAAGAGCTGTTGCCGGATTTGATCGCCAATTACGAAGCCTGGGAGAAGGACCACCTCGATGCCTGCGGGCTGTTCTGGCAGAACGACGGCAACGATGGGATGGAGGTGGCGATCGGCGGCAGCGGCTGCCGCGCGACGATCAACAGCTACCAGTTTGGCGACGCCATGGCGATCTCCCGCATTGCCGAACGCGCCGGTCAGGCTGACCTCGCCCGGAGATGGCGGGAAAAAGCCGTCTCCCTGAAGCAGCTCATGCAGGACAAACTGTGGGACCGAGAGGCGCAGTTCTACAAAGTCCTGCCGCGCGGGAGCACCAATCTGGCGAACGTGCGCGAACTGCACGGTTACACTCCGTGGTATTTCAATCTTCCCGATCCGGACCAATCGGCGGCGTGGAAACAACTCCTCGATCCCCAGGGCTTCTTTGCTCCTTACGGTCCCACCACGGCGGAACAGCGGCATCCGGGATTCAAGGTGGCCTACGCCGGCCACGAATGTCAGTGGAACGGTCCGAGTTGGCCGCTGGCAACCGCGGTCACGTTGACGGCCATGGCGAACCTGCTGAACCATTACTCCCAAAACGTCGTTGGCAAAGCGGACTATTGGAAAACGTTTCAATGTTATTTGCGCAGCCACCGTTTCCGGCAGCTTCCCCCGGCAACGCAAGTCCCCCGCCTCACGCGCTCGTACGACAATTCGGTGCCGCGCCACACCTGGTGGGCCGAGGGGCGGCTTGGTGGTACGGAGTGGGTGCAGTATGACTTCCCAGCGCCCGTCCGGATCGAGGCCAGCGAAGTCTTTTGGTACGATGACCCCCACGGTATCGACCCGCCGGCGGCTTGGAGGATCCTGGCCCAGGACGGAAACGAATGGCGGGAAGTGAAAGCAACGAATCCGTACGGGAACGCCATTGATTGCTACAACCGCGTCGGGTTCGAGCCCGTGACCACAAAGGCGTTGCGTTTGGAAGCCCGGACGGCCGCTGGGAAGAGTGCCGGAATTCTTGACTGGCGCGTTTTCCAGGCGGGTACCAATGTGGCCACGGCGGCTACTCCTTCCGCCTCCTACAGCGACATCTACGCTGCGAAACTAAGCGCCTTGAACCATGTTGGCCAGCCGTTGGAGCGCATTGAATCCCGCCAGCCGTGGATCGATGAGAATCTCAATCCGTACACGGGCGACTGGATCGCCCGGACGCTGCTGAAGCAACGCCGCCAGCCGCCCGATGAGCGCGGCAAAGATTACAATCATTCCACCTTCTGTGACCTCGTCATTTCCGGGTTGGTGGGATTGCGTCCACGGGCGGATGACGTCGTCGAGGTCAACCCGCTGGTGCCGGACGGCACGTGGGATTATTTCTGCCTCGACCGCGTGCTTTACCACGGGCAGATGATCACGATCCTCTACGACAAGACCGGCGAGCGTTACGGCAAGGGAAAGGGGTTGCAGGTGTTTGCGAATGGCCGGCGCGTCGCTGGCAGCGACTCGTTGCAGCGCGTGACCGGCAGCTTGAAAAGCCAATCCGATCGGTAAACGGCATCCAAGCCCAACCTCAAAGCCAATTCTCATGTTACGGAAAGGCCTGCCAACGTCGTCGCGGATTTCCCGCCGGGCTTTCCTTGGGCGCAGCGTGCTGACGGCGGCAGCGACGGTAACGACGCCGCTGGTTTGCATTTTCCCCCGTTCGGCGCCGGCCGCAGGAGCGGCCGTGGGGCCGATCGATCAACCATCGCTGGCGTTTCTCAAGGAACTGGCGGCCGCGACCATTGAATCCGCGCGCGTCCGGCCGAACCAATCGCGCGGCGGCACGGGGCCAAACCGCACCGGGATTACATTGATCACCCCTGGAGGCAACTATCCTGCCCTCTGGACGCGCGACTTCGCCATGTCGCTGGATTGCGGGTTGATCCCGGCGGCGGAGATCCAGCCGCAATTACGGTTGATCGCCCGATGCCAGAACGACGCCGAGGAGCGGCGTCTGCCCAGCGGCGCGATTATTCCGCCGTTCGCCATCGTGGATCATGTCAATCTGGCTGGTGGGGCGGTGTTTTATCCGGGCACGTACTCGGCTGGTGACGACCAGGGCGCGCCGCCCTGGGGACCGTTGCCGCCGATCGACGATCACTTTTATTTCATCCATATTGCCTATGCACTTTGGCGCGACACCGGCGATGCCAAATTCCTGGAGGAGCGGATTGGCGAATACCGACTCCTCGACCGCCTGGCGCGTGCGTTTCATTCGCCGTCATCCGACCCGAAGACCGGCGCGGTGGTCACCAACAAAGAGCGGCGCGCCGTGGGTTTCGGTTTTCAGGATTCCGTCCAGCTGCTCGGGGCGATGTCATTCGCCACGCTGTCGCGTTATCGGGCGGCGAAGCAATTGGCCGAGTTGTGCCGGGTTCACCGGAGGGAGCTTGCGGCTGGCGAGTACACCCAAACCGCGCAGAGGATCGCCACTCACATTGTCCCCGTATTCGGCGATCCCGCCAAACGGGACGGCTGGTTGCTGGCGGCAACGGAGGTCGGCAAACAGCCGGATGTTTGGGCCACCCTCTTCGCCTTGCACTTGGGGGTGCTGCCCGCCGAAGCCGCCGATCGCGCCCGGAAAACTGTGGCCGCGGCAGTCCGGGCTCCGGGCAATGTCATCGAGTATCAAGGCGCGGTTCGTCACGTGCCGTCCGATCGTTACTTCCGGCCGAACCAATGTTGGGAAGCCGGTGGCGGCACCGTGAATACTTATCAAAGCGGCGCGTTCTGGCACACCCCCACCGGGTGGCTGATCGAGGCACTCCAAGCGACCGACCCGGCACTGGCCCGGGAGGTCTGTGATCGCTACCTCCGCCACTTGCGTGAGGGCGACTTCCGGAAGGGCGGTGGTCGCGGTGCGCCTTGGGAATGTTTCGGGCTCGAGATGGCCGCCGCTCAAAATCCCATCTACATGACTTCCGTCACGTTACCTCTGGCGATCCTGCAGGGGATGTCCGCCAAGCTTTGATCCCTTCCGGGCCAAATCCGGAAGCGCACTTCCCGGGGGTTATCATTTGGTTGGCCACCTCTTCGTTTTTGGAGCTTTTGCCCTTGCCAGTGCTATTTCGATAATCAAAATGGCGTAGCTCCATGGAAAGATCACGCAGCTCAGCCAGGACCGGACTGCGCCCGCACTCTGAGGTGCCGGCCGTGTGGCGACCGGCACTGCGGTCAGGCGGTTCGCGTCGATCATTGGTTTGCCGGTGCTGGCATCGATTTGTCGAGGTGCGCCGCCTGGGCGCGGTTGCTGCGGCCGTCCTGACGTTTTCCCAACTTGCGTGTGCCGCACCGGACTTCCTGCGCGAGGTTCGTCCGATCCTGGAACGGAGTTGTATCGCTTGTCACGGACCCGAGAAACAGAAGAGCGGTTACCGGCTTGACGTCCGGGACATCGCGCTCCAAGGAGGCGAGAGCGGGAAGCCGGCGATTGTGCCGCATAATGCCAAGGCAAGCCCGCTAATCCGCCTGGTAAGTGGCGAGGATCCGGACCTGGTCATGCCGCCGGAAAAGAGCAAGTCACCGCGACTGAGTGCCGCCGAGGTTCAAATACTCCGCGACTGGATTGATGCCGGGCCCGCCTGGCCGGAGGCCCTCGCGGGAGCGCCGGGCGATACGAAACCGCTTTGGTCGCTGACGCCCCTGGCAAAGCCCGCGGTGCCGAAAGGCGCGTCCAATCCGATCGACGGCTTCATCCGCGCGAAGTTGAAAGAGGCGAACCTCGCCCCATCGCCGGAGGCTGATCGCCGCACGCTCATCCGCCGCCTCAGCTACGACCTCACCGGATTGCCGCCGACACCCGAGGAGGCCGCGTTATTCAGCGCCGACGAAGACGAGCGCGGTTACGAGCAACTCGTCACGCGCCTGCTCGCTTCACCGCGTTACGGCGAGCACTGGGCCCGGCACTGGCTCGATGTCGCCAACTACGCGGACACCCATGGCAACGACCACGACTATGTCCGTTCGAACGCGTGGCACTATCGGGATTACGTCATCCGCTCACTGAATGACGACAAACCCTACACGCGATTTGTGCAGGAGCAGGTGGCCGGCGACGCACTCTTTCCCGACGACGCCCAGGCCACCGTCGCGCTGGGTTTCCTCGCGGCCGGACCATGGGATCACACTTTAATGGTCACGGTGCGGGAGGACACCGTGGATCATCGCTCGGCGCAAAACCTGGATCGCGACAGCATGGTGAGCACCGCGGTGGGGACCTTTCAAAGCCTCACGGTTCACTGCGCACGCTGTCACGATCACAAATTCGACCCCATCTCGCAGCGCGAATACTACGCGCTCCAGGCGGTGTTTGCCGGGGTGGACCGGGCGAACCGGCCGTTCGACGAAGACCCCGGGACGCAGGCGGCACGGCGAAGATTGCTGGCCGAAAAGCGTGCCCTGGACTACCGCGAGCCAGCGCTGCTGGCTGCGCTTGAGACCCCGGCGGTCATCGCCAGGGTCGCGGCATGGGAGCAGGCGTGGGCGCGCCGGGAAGAGGCGTGGGCGCCGCTGGAGGTTGTGAGCATTGTTTCCATGGGCGGCGCGTCACTGACGCGGCAGACGGACGGCTCGTGGTTTGCGAGCGGTACCCGGCCCGAGCGCGATACTTACATGGTCACGGCGCATCGCCGGGCTGGAAAACTGAGCGCGGTGCGGCTGGAAGTGCTGCCCGATGACCGGCTGCCGAAAAATGGTCCCGGCCGGTGGGACAATGGCAATTTTCATCTCACCGAATTCAAGGCCTTCGCCGCGCCGGCAGGGGGGGCGGAGGGCGCCAAGCCGATTGGGTTTGCGCGCGCCATCGCGGACTACGATGAAGGCCCGACCATTTCCGCTGCCCAGGCGATTGACGGAAAGAACGACACCCAGTGGGGGGTGCACCCGCGCTACGGTGAACCGCACGAGGCGGTCTTCGAGATCAAGGACCCGGTGGAGTTTCCGGAGGGAACGACCTTCACCTTTCTGCTCGAGAATCAAGGCGGCGCGCCGGGGCACGGTATTGGGCGTTTTCGTCTTTCTGCCAGCGATGCCGCGCCCGGTCCATCCGTTCTTGCGCCATTGCCGGTTGAACTGACGACGATTCTGCGTTTGCCGGCCGGGAATCGCACATCCGCCCAGCGTCAGGAGCTGGCCTTTGCGGTGCTCAAGCTGGAAAACCAGCGCGCCCTCGCCGCGCTCCCGGCGCCGCAATTTGTCTATGCCGTGACCCGGGATTTCCCGCCGGATGGCGAGAACTTCAAGCCCTCGCCCCAACCCCGCCCGATCCACCTGCTTGCCCGCGGCGAACTCAGCCGGCCCGGTGAACTGATTGGCCCCGGCACCCTCCGCTGCGTTCCGGGACTACCAGCCGAACTCGCGATTGCCGATGCCGCCGACGAAGCCGCCCGTCGGGCTGCGTTCGCGCGATGGCTGACCGACGAGCGCAATGTGCTCACCTGGCGCAGCATCGTGAACCGTGTCTGGGCCTGGCACTTTGGCCGCGGCCTCTGCGACACACCCAACGACTTCGGAAAAATGGGCGGCCCGCCCAGTCACCCGGAACTGCTCGACTGGCTCGCCGTCTGGTTTCGCGACGAGGCGAAGGGCTCGTTGAAGGCGCTGCACCGGCTGATCGTAACCAGTGAAACCTGGAAGCAGACAAGCCGTGCCCGCCACGGTGACGCCCGCGACAGCGACAATCGGCTGTTGTGGCGGCAGAATCGTCCGCGGCTGGCGGGCGAGCAGGTCCGGGACACACTGCTCGTCCTGGGCGGGAAACTTGATCTCACGATGGGCGGCCCTTCCGCGGTGCAATTTATTTCGCGCGGCGATGCCACCTTCATGTCCGGGGGCAATCCGGCGTTTCTCGACTACGAGCATTTTGACCCCGATGCGCCTGCGGCTCGCCGCCGGGCCATCTATCGTTTCCTGTTCCGCACCGTGCCGGACCCATTCATGGATGCGCTCGATTGTCCCGATGGCAGCACTTTTACGCCGGTGCGCAGCGTGTCCACGACGGCCCAACAAGCGTTTGCAATGCTCAACGACCCCTTCCTCATCCGGCAGTGCGAGCACATCGCCGGACGCATCGCCGCCCAAGGGGGTGCGCCGGCGGCACAGGCGGAGGCGGCTTTCCAACTCATCCTTTTGCGCGGAGCGCGGGATCCGGAACGCGCCAAATTCACTGCCTACATTGAAAACCACGGGCTCGCGAACGCCTGCCAATTGCTTGTCAACACCAGCGAATTTCTATATGTGGATTAAGACGGCAGAAACATCTTGCGCAGGAAAATGGAAAGAAAACCGATGGCGATTGGGCTGCGCCTTCGAATTCTCTCCGCTGCCGTCCGTTTCGTTATTTTTCAGCGCCCGAGGTTTCGGCCAAGCAGCGTTCAAACTCACGACTTTTTCCGAGCCGCCGGCTACGTTCGCCGACCATTGCCAAAGGCTGCTGCGCCATCTCCCGCTCAGCGCAATCCAGTGGGTCAACATCGCCAATCAACGGGTGACTTTCACGACCCTCCAGAAGACGGGAACCGGGGCCAAGAGATTTGGTGCGGAAGAATTCCCGGAAGAACTGCCACCCGATCCGGAACCAGAACCTTTATCGCCATCCATTTTTCTGCCATGAATATTTCTGCCCTCCAGACTCGTCGCGATTTTCTCGGCACGCTCAGCGCCGGCCTGGGTGGTATTGCCCTGACCTCGCTCATGCGGGGCGAGGCGTTCGCCGCCCTGCCGCCGCATCACGCGCCGAAGGCCAAGCGCGTCATCCAACTGTTCATGAACGGCGGGGCAAGCCAGTGCGACCTGTTCGACTACAAACCGCAGCTCATCGCGCGGCACGGTCAGAAGTTCGATCCTGGCGCCGGCCAGCGCGTCGAGGCCACCGTCAGCGTCCCGGGCGCCTTGATGAAGTGCCCGTTTGAGTGGGCGCAGCACGGGCAGTCCGGCCGCTGGGTGAGCAGCGCGTTGCCGCATCTCGCCCGGCACGTGGACGACATGGCCTTCCTCATGGCCATGCAATCGAAATCCAACGTTCATGGTCCAGCGGCGTATCTCCAAACCAGCGGTTTCCTGCTGCCGGGCTTTCCCTGTGCGGGGGCATGGATTTCCTATGCGCTGGGCAGTCTGGCCGACAATGTGCCGGCCTTCGTCGCGTTGCCTGATGCCCGCGGACTGCCTTACAACGGCCGCAGTGCGTTCACGTCGGGTTTCCTGCCGGCGAACCACCAGGGCACCATCATCAACCCCTCCGCCCCCCAGCCGATGACCCATCTGCAGCCGCCGGCGGGCGCGCCGCACATCACGCCGGCCAGCCGGGACGCCGGTCTCGCGCTGCTGGGCGAACTGAACGCCGCGCACGCCGCGGAGCGCCCGGACGATTCCCGGCTCACGGCGCGCATCCAGAGTTACGAACTCGCCGCCCGGCTGCAACTTTCCGCGCCCGAATTGCTGAACCTGGCAAGCGAGACGGAAGCGACAAAAAAGCTTTATGGGATCGACCAATCGGAAACCGCCGATTTCGGAAAACGCTGCCTGCTGGCGCGGCGCATGGTGGAGCGCGGGGTGCGTTTTGTGCAGGTGTGGAGCGGTCAGGGCGGGGGCGCGGACAATTGGGACAACCATGGCGATATCCCGAAGGAACTCACGGCGGCCGCCCGCAAAATGGACCTTCCGGCTGCCGGGTTGCTCGTGGACTTGAAGACGCGGGGACTGCTCGACGACACCCTGCTCGTGTGGACGACCGAGTTTGGCCGGATGCCGTTCACCCAGGGCAACACGCTCGGCCGCGATCACAACGGCGGCACGTTTGTCTCCTGGTTCGCCGGGGCCGGCATCAAGCCGGGAGTGGCTTTCGGCGAAAGCGATGAGTGGTCGTGGAAAGCAATTCAGGGCGTGACGACCAGCTACGATTTTCACGCCACGATTCTTCACCTGCTCGGTATCGACCACGAGAAGCTCACTTTCCGCCATAGCGGCATCGATCGCCGGCTGACGGATGTGCGTGGCCACGTGATCAAGGAAATCCTCGCTTGAAGCCGATTGGCCTGGCCATTTGGGCAGCGGCCCTTGCCCCCGTCGCGGGGTGGGCGACGCCGGACTTCGTCAAGGAGGTCCGCCCAATCCTGGAGCGAAGTTGTTTTGGTTGTCACGGGCCGGAGAAGCAGAAGAACGGCTACCGCCTTGATGTCCGCGACATTGCCCTCAAAGGCGGGGACAGCGGCAACCCTGCCATCATTCCGCACAATGCGAAGGCGAGTCCGCTGATTCGTTTCGTCAGCGGCGAGGACGAAGAAATGGTCATGCCACCCAAAACGAGCCCGGCCCCACGATTGAGCGCGGCCGAGGTGCAGATGTTGCGGGAATGGATCGATGCCGGCCCCGCCTGGCCGGATGCCCTGGCTGGCGCGACGGCGGATGGCGCTCCGCACTGGTCGCTGGCGCCTTTGGTGAAGCCTGCTTTGCCGGCCGCGAAGGGAAACCCGATTGACGCCTTCATCCGCGCCCGGCTGAAGGAGAAAAACCTTGCACCTTCCGCCGAAGCGGACCGGCGCACGCTCATTCGGCGCGTCAGTTACGACCTCACCGGTTTGCCGCCCACGCCCGAGGAGGTGGCGGCGTTTGTGGCGGACCCGGACCGGCAAGCGTACGAGAAACTTGTTGCCCGCCTGCTCGCGTCACCGCGTTATGGCGAGCGCTGGGCGCGGCACTGGCTCGACACGATTCACTTTGCGGACTCGCACGGTTACGAGCACGACCTCGGCCGGGACAACGCGTGGCGTTTCCGCGATTATGTGATTGAGGCCTTCAACCAGGACACCCCGTGGCCCCGTTTCATCCGCGAGCAGCTCGCCGCCGATGTTTTCTATCCCGACGCTCCCCGGCTCACGGCGGCGCTCGGTTATCTCGGGGCCGGCACGTTTGATCTGAGTACCTTCACCACGGGGCCGGTCACCTTCGATTATCTCGATCGCGATGACATGGTCACGCAGACGATGGCGAGCTTCGTCAGCACCACCGCAAACTGCGCGCGTTGTCATGCGCACAAGTTCGATCCCATCTCGCAGGAGGATTACTACGCATTGCAGGCGGTCTTTGCCGGCGTGCTGAAGGGGGACGTGGCTTACGATGAAGATCCCGCGGTGGCGAATGAGCGTCGCCGCTGGAAGAGCCTGCTGACCGCCGCGGACAAGAAGGACCCCGCGGTTCTTCTCGCCGCGGAACACGAGCCGCTGGTGAGTGCCTGGCTGGCGAAGCAGGGCCGGGGCGTGAACTGGCAACCGCTGGCGGTCGAAACGTTTCTTGCCACCGATGGGTCGACGTTGACCCGCATGACCAATGGCGGCTTCCTTGCGGGCGGCTCGCGGCCGGACAAGGACACCTATACCCTCACCGCCACCACGGCGCTTTCGAACCTGACCGCACTGCGATTGGACGTGCTCGCCCACGAATCGTTGCCGATGCGCGGTCCCGGGCGGAACGAAAACGGCAACCTGCATCTCTCCGAGATCGAGCTGCGCGTTTTTGAGAGTGGGGCCACCAATTCGCAGCCGGTGAAGTTCCGGCGCGCCACGGCGGACTTCAACCAGAAGGACTGGGGGATCGAGCGCGCGCTCGACGGTGACATCAAGACGGCCTGGGGCATTCACCCCGCGGTGGGACAATCGCATCATGCGGTTTTCGAACTCGCGGACCCTCTCGCGCCCAAAGCCGGCGACCGACTCGCCGTCATTCTCAAGCAAGCGCACGGGGGCGGCCATCTGATCGGCGCTTTCAGCCTTGCGGCGACCGCCGACAACGCTACTAATGCCGCGGCCCGTCCCCTGGAAGTCGACGCCGCCCTTGCGCTGACGCCGGCCGAGCGCACCGAGTCGCATCGGGTCGCGCTGGCGGCGTACGCCCTGCGCCTCGCCGCGAATGAAGCCCTCGCCAGGCTGCCGCCGCCCGCCGTGGTTTATGCGGCCGCCGCATCGGTTAAGATCGTCGGCGGTGAAACGCGCTCCGTGTCCGAACCCAAAGTGGTCAACGTTTTGCAGCGCGGTGAATTCGACAAACCGCGTTCCGTGGTCGAGCCCGGGGCGCTCTCGGCGCTGACGCAACTGCCGGCGCGTTTTGCGCCGAAGAATCCAAAGGACGAGGGCGAGCGGCGCGCGGCGCTGGCCGACTGGCTGGCGCACCCGGACAACGTGCTGACCTGGCGCAGCATTGTGAATCGTGTCTGGCATTACCATTTTGGCCGCGGCCTCTGCGATACGCCCAGCGACTTTGGCAAAATGGGGGGCACACCGTCGCATCCGGAACTCATCGACTGGCTGGCGGTGTGGTTCCGCGATGAGGCGAAGGGTTCGCTCAAGGAGCTGCACCGGCTGATCGTCACCAGCGCCACGTACCGGCAATCCGCCCAGCAACGGGAAGCCCCCGCGAACGTCGATGGCGAAAACCGACTGCTCTGGCGACAGAACCGCCACCGTCTCGAGGCGGACACTTTCCGGGACTTCACCCTGGCTGCTTCGGGCGCGCTCGATCTGAAGATGGGGGGGGCGGCAATCAAACACTTCAAAGAAGGGCCGGGGCCGCAGCTCACGCCGGCGCTCGATTATGCCGTTTACGACTGGTCGCGACCGGAAGCCGCGCGCCGCAGCATTTACCGTTATGTCTGGCGCGGCATTGCCGACCCGTTCATGGAAGCGCTCGATTTTCCGGATCTCGGTTTGCTCTCGCCGGTGCGGGGATTCTCCGCGTCCTCGCTGCAAGCGCTCGTGCTTTACAACAATGACTTCGTCCTGCACCAGAGTGCGGTTCTGGCGAAGCGGGTTGAAACGGAAGCCAACACGCTGGAGTCGCAGGTCAACCGCGCCGGGCAACTGGTCTGGCTGCGGGAGTTGACGGCCGCGGAACAGCACGAGTTCACCGGTTTTGCCCAAACCCACGGTTTGCCGGCGCTGTGCCGGCTGCTTTTCAACAGCAACGAATTCCTTTTTGTCGAATGAGCAATAACGCCCCCATCTCGCGCCGTCATTTTCTCCGCACCATCGGCGCCGGCTTCGGCAGCCTGGCGCTGGCGGATTTGTTTGTGCGCGACGCCCTCGCCGCCGGGGTGGCGCATCATCCCGCCAAGGTCCGCCGGGTGATTCAGTTGTTCATGACCGGCGGCGCCAGCCCGATGGACACGTTCGATTACAAGCCGATGCTGGAAAAGCTGCATGGCCAGATGCTCGGGCCCAAAGTGAAGCCGGAAGGATTCACCGGCGAGGTGGGGGCGATCATGAAGAGCCCGTTCGAATTTGCGCAACACGGTCAAAGCGGCCGCTGGGTGAGCAGTGTTTTTCCTGAACAAGCCAAGCTCGTGGACGAAATGGCCTTCCTCATGGCCATGCAGTCGAAAACGAACGTCCACGGTCCGGGCACTTACATGATGAACAGCGGTTTCCTGCTGCCCGGGTTCCCGTGCATGGGCGCCTGGATTTCCTATGCCCTCGGAAATCTCACCGACAATCTGCCGACCTTTGTGGTCCTGCCGGATGCGAAAGGCCTGCCCTACAACCAGCGCGGTTGCTTTTCGTCCGGGTTCCTGCCGGCCGTGCATCAGGGCACCGTGATCAATGCTGCAAGCCCGCGGCCCGTGCCGGATTTGTTCGCGGGCGACAAGTTCGCCTTCGCCAAGCGGGACGGGGATGCCGCGAGCCTGGCGCTGTTGAACAAGATGAATCGCGCCCACGCCGAACAACACCCCGGCGATTCCCGGCTCGAAGCCCGCATCGCCAGCTACGAACTCGCCGCCAAAATGCAGCTGTCCGCACCCGAAGCGTTCGATGTGATGCGGGAGCCGGCCTCCCTGCGTGCCAGTTACGGCCTGGATGACAAAGTCACCGAGGACTTCGGACGCCGCTGTCTGCTCGCCGCCCGATTGGTCGAGCGCGGTGTGCGCTTTGTTCAAGTCTGGAGCGGACCTCAGGGCGCGACGGGCAATTGGGACAACCACGCCAGCATTCCCAAGGAACTCCCGCCGATGGCCGCAAGCGTGGACCGGCCGATCGCCGCTTTGCTGCGCGATTTGAAATCTCGCGGTCTCGCCGACGACACGCTTGTGATCTGGACCACTGAGTTCGGGCGGACGCCCTTTGCGCAAAGTGGCGTCGGTCGCGACCACAACGGCGGCAGTTTTGTCACCTGGCTTTGGGGCGCGGGCATCAAACCCGGCATCGCGTACGGGCAAAGCGACGATTGGGGTTATCAAGCCGTGGAGAACAAGACGTATTGTTACGACCTCCATGCCACCGTTCTCCACCTGCTCGGCATCAACCATGAGCGCCTGACGGTGCGGCAGAACGGCATCGACCGCCGCCTGACCGATGTGCATGGCCACGTCATCAAAGAAATATTGGCGTGAACCCGAACGCGCAAGCCAAGCGGCGATACGACCTCCATGATCCACGTTTCAAGACCTCTGGCTACCAGGGCCCAAGAAATCTGTGCGGACTTGCATGCAAACGAGCATCCAGGACTCGCCGTGCCCATGAAGCCCGTCACATCAGACCCCGATCAACCTTTGATCCGCGAGCGGGGGACGCGCGACCGGAGCGTGGAGAATTGTTTGACACCTGCGCCGGCTGGTAAGATAAGGTTCTCCCTGTCCTGCAAACCCAGATCTGGCTCATGAATTTTGACGCCCACCTGTCTGATTCCGTCCGGCGCATCCGACGACCGCCGCGATCGGGCGGCGGGTTCACCCATATCGAGTTGCTGGTGGTAATCGCCATGATCGCCCTCCTCGCGGCGATGCTGCTGCCCGCGCTCGCGCGCGCCAAATACGCGGGCAGGCGGTCCGCCTGCAGCAACAACATTCGCCAGCAATACCTCAGCCAGATCCTGTATGCGGACGACAGTGCCGGGAGGTTCCTCTTGGATGCCGACCCCAGCCCCGACTACCACCGCCGCCCCGGCACTGGCTCCCAAAGCATAGTGGATTGCCCCAAGGTGAAATACGTGGTGAACACGCGGATGGCAGCGTGGTCATCCGTCCCAAGACCCGGTTGTGCCAGCGCGCCGTCGGTGCCGACGATGGCGTGACGCTTTACTACTATTGACTCACAGCTCGAACGCGCAAACCGGCGGCCAAGACGAATGACTCATGGCAACTGACTTCAAGCAAACCACGCCGGCGCCAAAAGGCATTTCCCGAGCGTTCACGTTCAGGAGCCCCATCCCACTTGCGTTCCTGCTGGCCCTTTCCCTCCTGCATCCGGCGCCGGCGGTGCCCGCCGCTGAGCCGGCCCGTGGCTCCCGCGTGTTGGAGCTTCAGCTCCAACGTCGGGATCCCAAGTCGGGTGCCATCACCGTCACCACCGAACGAGTGGCCTCGACAAATGTGGCCATCGTGATGATTGACTTTTGGAACTATCACTGGTGCGCGAGTTGGGTGGGCCGTGCCGGCGTGATGATTCCGCGGATGAACCAGGCCCTGATCGAGGCGCGCCGGCTGGGCATGACCGTGGTGCATGCGCCCACCGATTGTTCGAGCGGTCACGCCGGCACGCCGCAACGCGAGATCATGGCGGGTTTGCCGCCATGTCCGTTACCTACGCCGAGCGATTTCAATCCGCCGGCGCCGTGGGGACTGGGCTTCGGCGGCGGCTGCATGTGTGGCGGGCCGTACCCGTGCGCCGCGAATTACGGCTGGACGCGCGAGGATCCGCGGTTGTTGATTGCCGAAACGGACTTTGTATCGAGCGGGCCACGCGAACTCAACAACCTCTGCGTGGCGCGCGGGATCAAGCACATCATCTACTGCGGCGGCGCCGCCAATATGTGTCTTTTGCAAAAACAGGAAGCCATGCTGGCCATGATCCGGCTCGGCTACCACGGCATCGTGGCCCGCGATATCACGGAGGCGCACAGCGAGTTCACCGCGCCGGGCTCGGCCGACCGGGCAACGGAGCAGTCGGTGGAATACATCGAAAAACTGATTGGCCCGTCCATCCATCTTGTCCAGGAATTGCGCCGGGCGGGTTGTTGGGATGAACACGCCCTCGTCGATGCGCCAATCCTCGTGCCTTGGGGATTCAAATTGCGTCCCAAGTTTTTCGACACCACGTTAGCGGTGAGCCTTTCAATCCCCCGCCTGGCTGGTGTCGAAATTCGTTACACTACCGACGGCACTGAACCGGCCCCGCAGTCGCCCCGCTACGTCAACCCGCTTACCTTGAGCGACACCACGACGCTGCGTTGCGCGCCGTTTCGCGACGGACGCAAGGTCGGACTGGAGAGCGAAGGCTATTTTGTCCGCATGCCGCCGAAACCGCCGTTGCCGGAGGTTTTCCTCTCCGACCTCAAGCCGCTCAAGATGAACATGGCGATCTGGAGCGAGTGGTACGCCGAAGCGTCACGTCCGGACCCCCGCCCGGATCGCGCCTACGACGACGGCCCGCTGCGCCTGCGGGGCGTGGACTACAAAAGGGGGATGGGACTGCGCGCCCCCTCCCACTTGCTCTACGAAGTGAAGCCGGAGTTCGATCGCTTCGTGGCCCGGGCGGGCGTGGATGAGGGACTGCTGAAAAATGATCTGGGCCGGGAGCGGGCGATGTATCCCCACGTGGTTTTCAAAATCGTGATTGACGGACGCGTGGCGGCGGAGAGTCCGGTGATGCGCATTTCCCAAGAACCATGGCGTTTCAATGTGCCGATCCCGACGGGCAGTCGGGTGATCAGCCTGGCCGCGGCGCACGTCGGTGAATTCAACCCGGGTGAGTTGATCCAGTGGGTGGATGCGGGCTTCACCCTCAAGGCAGATGCGAAGTAGAAAACCCAGCGCGGCAGAGCCGCAACCAATGAAACTCCCGCTCCTCCTGGCGCAGGCAGCGCAGCGCGGCCAAGCAAGACGGCGCGACGGGCGGCCGTCGGGTGCGCAGCCTTGCCTGGTGCTGGCGATCGTCAGCCTGGCCATCTCCGCGACGATGGGGCTGCCGGTGGCGGCCGGCGCGCGAACCGTGCGGTTGGAAAATGCGCACATCGCCGTCGAACTGCACGCAGACACCGGCGCGCTCAGGGCCATTCGAGATCGGGAACCGCAGGTCACATATTCCTTCCAGGGCATCCCGTTCACCATCCGTACCGATGCCGGAGCGTGGCGGCCAACGCAGGCGTCAGGCCGGGAGGGATCCGAGTCCTCCCAGGTTTTCACCTTCAATGGCGAAGGCTTTGACGCCCGGTTGCATTATCGGCTCGGCCCCGAAGACCGGTTCGTCGAAAAGTGGGTGGAGGTCCGGCATCGCGACGGCACCCCCTATTTTCTCGAGGCGTTGGTGCTGGAGGATGTTGTTCTCGGCCCCGAATTCCGGGAGTTGCATTTCCATGACGATCAGACCAAGTGGCATTGCCCGATCAATTTGTTTCTGCGCACGGATCGCGGCGGTTGCTTTGCCGGGCTTGAATATCCGTATTGGCAAAAAGAACTGCGCGGCGCGCGGGGATTTCGACTCGGCTACGCGCCAAATTTCCCCGTGGCCGCCAACGAAGTGTTCACCAGTGAACGATTCTTTCTTGGCGTTTATCAATACGAGGGCATCTACCGTTACTCGCACGGGCCCTTTCCCGGCGATCTGAAACCGGCGCTGCTCACCTTCAACAACACCTCGGTGAGCCACTATCGCGACACCACGGACGTACTGCCCGAAGTGCTCGACTGGGGCGAGGTCTGGGCGATGCAAGCGTTCATGCGGGCCGTGCTGCCGCGGCATCCACTGCCCGAGGCGGGCTATTACACCTGGGTGAACTCGTGGTGGGCGTGGGCCTGGAATCAGAAATGGAGTTTGAACGAAGGCGTCATTGACCTGCTGGCCAAGCTGGGCATCCACGATGTGATGACCCAATCCATCTGGTTCGGTCACGGCCAGCACCCGATGCCCGTTCCCTACATCTCGCGCATGGATCCCTCGCAGCCCGTGAGTTTCGCCGCCACGCCCGCGATGGAATCACTCATCGCTTATGGAAAACGGCAAGGCGTCAACGTCACGAGTTTCTGTTGTCCGGGGATGTATTTTGACAACCGGCCCGATTGGCTTTCCCTGCGGCCCGATGGCCGCCCGGCCCGCTACAATGATTGGAGCCAGGTGAGTTGTCCCGCCCGCGACGATTACACGGAGTTCATGCTCCAGTTGTATGACGAGCTTTTGACCAAATACGGCTGTCGCTGGTGGGGGTTCGATGGCCGGTGGCTGAGCTTCCGGGAGTTTCCGCAGGACGATGGTCAGCCGCTGGGCGACGACCCTTGTTGCGCCGGCAATCACGGCCATTTGCCGGGCGACAACACCTACCGCGAATGGCGGAACATCAACCGGCTGCTTTCGGAACTTCGGCGCCGCCATCCAGGCATCTGCCTGGAGAGCTATTATGGCTTGAAGCGGGGCGGTCCGTGGATGCTCCGCCCCTTGAACGCCACCGAAAACTATTACGAGGAAAGCAGCAGCGACCAAATGCGCTTTCAGCTTTGGCACAATCACAACGACCGGTTTTTCCCGCCGGATCGCAACATGACCACTCTCTTTGCCCGCGACTCGGCGAGTTTTCAGAACGGTTTGATCAGCATGATTGCCGGCGGGCCGTACGGCCAGGTCGGCCCCGGACTGCACCAACTCGTCCACCAGGAGAACCAGGCGTTCTTCGAAAAGTGGCGCGCTTGGGCCAGCCAAAACATCGAGTACTTGAACGTCCGGCGGGAACTGTTCCCCTGCCCGGGTTACGGCCGCGTGGACGGCAGCGCCCACATCGTTAAAGACCGCGGCTTCCTGTTTCTCTTCCCCACCGGCCTCCAACCCAATTCCCACTCGCCCGCCAACGATGAAGGCATCCAGGCCGCCGTGCGCCAGTTTCCCAAAGTGGTGCGGGCGGCCATCCGCCTCAATCACTGGCTGGGGTTGGAGAAGCAATCGGCGGCCGTCTTCAAAGTTGTGGAACTCTACCCGCGGGAAGGCCGCCTTCTGGGATCGTATCGCTACGACGCAACGCTGCTCTACGATATGCCGAAAGATTCGGCGGTCGTGCTGTCGCTCATGCCCGCTCCGCCGCGCGAGCGCAGCGCCGCCAGGGGCTTTGAACCAAAGGCCGGCGAGGTCCACGAAGTGGAGGCTTTTGCGGCCCGCGCCATGAGCCCTCGCAAGTTTCTGGCGCTCGATGATTCGGCGCGAGCAGCGGCGTTCTTGCAAAAGGCCGGCTTCGAAGTTGCCAAAGAAAACGTGAACCCGGTGGACGGCGTGGCGGCCAAGGAACTGGATTTTCCTGCGCTCGAACAAGCGGCGGATGCCGCCTGCGATTTGGGCGACATCCGGTTGCGCGCCCCCGCCACCATCGCCGCCTGGGTCTGGCGCAATGACCTCACTGACGACCGGCGGCTGTTCTCCCAATTGTCCGGCCCGATCGCGCAAGGCGGCGCCCTGCGCCTGGCAAACCGGCAATTGCAGGTCTGGGATGGCCGCCAGTGGCTGGTGTTGATTTCTGATGGCGTGGAAGCCGGGACCTGGCTGCACCTCGCCGTGGTTTTTTCCGCCGATGGCCGCGCGACTGGATTTCTGAACGGCCAACCCCAACAAACGGTTGCCTGCAGTTGCGATTACCGGGGAGTGCGGGCGGGCATCGGGGCGAAGTTCCTCGGCCAACACGGTGGTCAGTTCAGCGGCCAGTTGCGCGATTTCCAAATCCGCCGTGCGGCAATCACCGTGCAGGAACTCGATCAACTTCGGCGTCGCCCGCCGGCAAATCCACGCTAAAGGAGACTTCGTCGGTGGAGCGTCGGCGGTTGCCCGCGGCGCGGCCATGAGCATGTTACGAACCGGTAAATAATGATAATGTGGAGGGCAACATGGACTTGTCCCAGGTCGAACAACAATTCAGGATCAGACAAAAACCTCCAAGCGAGGACCGTCAGGCCGCCCCACGTAGTTCGATGGCAAACCCAATGGCGGACAGTTCACCGCGACGGTCTATCCCGGCCCGCGCGGGCACTTCGTCTTCAACGCGGCGACGTGCTGGTGGGAGGACGGCTTGAGCGCGCCGCCCGGCTACGTGCGCCCGTCGGCCTCCAGCAAACCTCGAGGCCCGGATGCCCGCGCCCAGCAAATCACGCGAAACGTGCTGGGGCGGATGATTGGATCGCACGAGTAACATCATCTGACGAACGATTATGCACGATAAGATTGTCCAAATTTTTTCTCAATTCACCGCAAGGTCAGTGGGCCGATACTCCCTCATCGCGGTTCGGTCGTCGGCCTGCTCGGTCCTCCTGATGCTGTCCGGTTTGGACGTGATGTCGGCCGCCGGCGCCGACTCGTCTTGGCGCATCGTCGCCCGGGCTGACAACAATGTCGTCCGTGTGCTGCGCGATGCCGGGGCCAGTATCGAATGCTTCGACGATGCCGCGACCGCCGTCGCGCAGTCACCGGCGGGCGCTGGCGTGCTGGTGTTGGCGGATCACTATCCGCAGCAGACCACCCGCCTGGATCCGGAGTTGTTTGAACAGGCCCGCGACAAGAAACTCCGGCTCTACGTGGAATACCCGTCGTTTGTTCCGGCGCTGAAACTCGGTGCACCGCAGCCTCTGAAGACCGGCCATTGGGGCAATATCCTGGAGCGCACCGTGGTGGTCAGCGACGCCTTTGGCGACGCGCTGAAGAAAATGCGCATCCTGATGATCCACGACTGCCACTACCTGCCGGTTGAGGCCAGCCAGCCGCATCTCGTGGTCGCCCGGGTCGCCGGCTACGACGACGCGCTGTACGGGCTCCCGAAAACCAATGTCCACCCGATTCTTTTCGAACCTCCCGCTGGCGGAGTGTTGGTGGCGACCACGAAACTCAGCCAGTTTGTGACGGCGCGCTATGCACCGTTGGACGCCTGGGAACCGGTGTGGCGGATGATCCTGCACTGGGTGCAACCGGACGCCGAGGTTCCGACGTTGCGCTGGACTCCAACCGTGCAGCCTTCGTTCACCCGGGATGCCGAGTTGCCGGTCGATGTCGAACGCCAGGCCCTCCAGCGCGGGGCCGCGTGGTATCGCAAGTCCGGTCTGCTGGTCCATCCGTCGTGGCAGGCACGTTACGATCGACCCTCCAATCAGGGGCCGCCCACTGCGGACTGGCCCGATGGACATCGCGCGGGACCGGCGGCGACCCGGGACGCCGCGGCGGGTGATGGCAGTCTCGGTTTGCTGGAGGGATTTCGTTCGAAGATCTATTACGACGGATCGCAGTCGGTCTTGTGGTGGCGTCGGGCGGACAATGTCGGTGAATCGGCCGGCGCGCTGGCGCTGGCGGGCTCCGTGTTGCAGCAGCCCGAATTCAGCCGCATCGGATCAAATCTCGCCGACTGGCTGACGGGCCAATCCTTGCTCTACAACGGTCCCTTCGCCGATCCGAACCATCCGGCCTTCGGTCTGGCAGGCTGGAATGATGTGCCGCGTTACTTCGGCGGTGCGCATGGGTATCACCAGTTGTGGGGCGATGACAATGCGCGAGCCTGGCTCGGCCTGCTTCGCACCGCAGCAGCACTGCGCACCGATCGCTTCGACGAACGATTGGCGCAGCAGCTTCTCGCGATGACCCGGCTGACCGGGCGCAAGGGCTTCGCCCCACCGCACCTGGATTTGCCGTCACTGGCCAGTGGCGGATGGGAACGACACTTTAAAGGATCATCCGAAGACCTGTCGCCGCACTACCAGGCCTACGTGCAGGCATGTCTGCTCTGGGGGGCGAAGGTCACTGGATTTCCGCTCCTCCGGGAGCGCGCCACCAAGGGCATCCGGCGAATGATGGAGGTCTATCCGCAAGGCTGGTCGGCGACCAATGATCAGTTCAACCAGGAGCGGGCTCGCATGCTGCTGGCTTTGGCCTGGCTGGTCCGGCTGGACGATACGCCGGAACATCGGACATGGCTGCGGCGCGTGGCGACCGATCTCACGGGCGACCTGGACGCTTCCGGCGCCATTCTCACCAAGATTAAACAGGGACCGGCCAGCAACGAAGCTTATGGCACGGCGGAGACCACGCTGGTGCAAGCCAATGGCGATCCGAACACGGACCTGCTCTACACCGTGAACTTTGCCCTCGTCGGCCTGCACGAAGCCGTCGCGGCCACCGGCGAGGCCCTCTATCGCGACGCCGCCGACAAGATTGTGCGGTTTCTTTGCCGGGTGCAGGTGAAGAGCGACGCCCAACCTCAGCTCGATGGCGGATGGTTTCGCGGTTTCGATTATCGCCGCTGGGAATACTGGGGCAGCGATGCCGACGTTGGCTGGAGTCTCTACTCCATGGAGACGGGTTGGATTTCGGGCGAGATACTCTCCGTGCTCGCGTTGCGACAGATGAAGACCTCGCTCTGGGACCTGACCGTGACCAGCACGATTCCGCGGCACTTTGAAGTCTGGCGCGAGCGAATGTTGCCGGACGAGGTGCCCGCTGCCAAATAATCTGCCATTACAGTTTATGCTGCCTTCAGTCCCAGCCTCTGCCCGCGGTTCGGTTGCGGACCGAATTAAGCAGGGTTCAAGTGCGCCTTGGCGTGGTTAGGCGCGCAACCCCGTTCAGGGTTCCCGCTATTACTGCCGCGACCTGGAATTGATTTGTGGTAACTGAAATGGCGCGGCACACTCAGGCTTGACGCGAGCGGATGCTGCGGATGCAGGCTCGATGCAAGCGGCGCGCGGAGCGTCAGCCCAACCATGGAATGACTATGCGCAACCTCTGGAATAATCCTCCTTTTCTGACCTCGCCGAAACTGGCGGTCGCAGCCGCCTTGGCCATGCTGACTTTGCTTCCCGCCGCAACTGGCGCGGACCAGCCCAAGCCAGCTGCGGCGCAACCCACCGACGCAAGCCAGGAATCTTTTGTCGGCCTCCAGCCGGGGCTGGGCAGTCTGCCGTTGCTCGGCCGGGGTCGCACCCGGTCGATCTCCGCTGAGAATCCGACGGGCGAGAAGGGGAAGGGCGGCATGGCGATTCCCAATCCGACCGAGCCCAAGCCTGCGGCGAGCGCCCGGGCCGCCGACGACCTCGGGCAGGATTGGAAAGTCCGGCCGTTCATTCGGGTGAACGCCCGGGAGACCGCGGTCCTCATGGATGTGACCGGCTCCGGGATCATCCAGCACATCTGGCTGGTCGAGGGCCTCAATCGCGGCCTGGTCATCCGGTTCTATTGGGACGGTGAGGATACGCCGTCGGTGGAGGCGCCCGCCCCGGACTTCTTCGCGGTGGGTCACGGCCGGTTCGCGCCGGTGAACTCCCTGCCGGTCGTGGTCAATCCCGCGAACGCCCTGAATTGTTTCTGGCCCATGCCGTTTCGGACACGCGCCCGGATCACCCTGTCCAATGAAACCGACAAGGATGTTGAGTTGGTGGCCTACCAGATCACCTACGTGGAGACCGAGGTGCCCGCCAATGCCGGGACGTTCCACGCCCAGTATCGCCGGTCGCCCACGGCCGATCGGAATCCCTACACCATCCTCGACGGCGTGAAAGGCCAGGGACGGTACGTCGGGACCTTCCTCGCCTGGACGCAAATGGAGAAAGGCTGGTTCGGCGAAGGCGAGATAAAGTTTTACATGGACGGCGATGAGCGGTTTCCGACGATCTGTGGCACGGGCACCGAGGATTACTTCCTTGGCAGCTACGGCTTCCCCAAGCCCTTCACGACGGCTTACTCGGGGACCGTGCTGCCCACTTCCGACGGCGACGCACCGCCCAACTTCTGGAGCCTTTACCGTTGGCACATTCAGGACCCGATCAATTTTGCGCAGGACTTGCGTGTCACCATTCAGGCGTTGGGCTGGGGCCCGAACGGCAAATACAAGAAGCTCGCCGACGACATCGCCTCGGTCGCCTATTGGTACCAGGCCGAGCCGCATGCGCCGTTTCCGAAACTCCCGTCGCTCGCCGAGCGGCTGCGCGAGGCCAAACGTCCGCCGCTCAAGCTTCCGGGCGCCATCGAATGCGAGTCGCTGGCGATCGTTGATCGGAGTCCGGGAATCACCGCGGAGGCGCAGGACCTGACCGCCTTCGGTAACGGTTGGAGCGGTGATGCCCAGTTATTCGTCCGGGCGCAGAATGTCGGTGACTTTGTGGAACTCGCGATCCCGGCGCCGGAGGCGGGCGCGAGGAAAATCGTGCTCCATGCCACGCGGGCTGTGGATTATGGAAACCTCCGGTTCACGGTGAACGGGAAAAATGCCAGCGTGAAATTCGACGGTTACGCGGCGCAGCCCGTGCCCACGGGACCGATCAACCTCGGGGTCCATGAGGCGAAGGAGGGAAAATTCATCCTGCGGATCGAGGTGGTGGGGACGAATCCCGCCGCGACCGGCGCGAAATACTTTTTCGGCCTCGACGCGGTAGTCCTGCTTGAAGGCAATTTGTAGCCTCGGGCCGCTGGACTGACGTAGGGGGGCGTGCTTCTCGCCGCCCGGAATGGTGAACCTAAACTTTGAGAGGCTCTTCAAAACTGTAGCAGCGAACGTCAGTTCGCTCTAATTATCCAGAAGTATGAGCCGACATACGTCGGCTGCTACGGAGTTTTGAACCCGAACCCCGAAGTAGTGGCGGGTCTCCCGGCCTGCCTTCCGTGGCTTCCAGCCCGGCAGGAAAAGCTGCACCGGGCAAAGGTGACGCGGGAATCTGGACCGGCGCATTCACATCGACGCCTCATCCGGGCAGGCAAGGATGCCCGCCGCTACCTTTCTCTGCTCACCGGTATCTGCTGAATGGTCACTGTACCCCGACGCGATAGAAGTAAGGCCCGGCATTGGTCGCGCTTGGGTCGGTGAAACTCTTTACACCGGCAACTCCCACAATGTTCGTGGCGATGGTTTGAAATGGCGAAGCAAGACCCAGATTGGTTGCGCGCTCCAGCCAGTAGTTGCGCGTGGAAACACTTTGCCATGTCACTTCAGCCCCTGTCGGACTGTTCGTAGCGTTGACCATTCTCAAACTGGAAAGTGAGTTGGTAGGATTCGTATCGGAACGCCACTCGCCATAGTTATTCATGCCATCGCCATCGGCATCGGTGAAATCTGCTGAGCCATCCGTTGGCAAGCCGTTCTGTTGCGCCCAGGCATACGAGAGGATCGAAGCAGGCGCTTGAAATTCATAAGCGCCGATGTCCACCGTACCACCAGCGATTCGCGGGTTGCCGTCCAGATCAGGTCCGGCGGGCGCGGAGGTGTTGAGACCAGAGTTGATACAGGGAGAACTGGCCTGGAGTCGGAAGTTACCACCAATTTGATCGATGAAGATAGGCTCGTTAGTGAAGTTGTTTGGGCCAGTGGGAAGCGGCTTTGTGCATGAGTAACTCAAGCTGCTATAGATGTGATTGGGTCCATTCGGAGCGGAATTATTATAAGCAATGCAGTTTTTGAGTGTGGACTCATACACACCGCCACCTTCATAAACCGCCGTGTTGCTTGCGATGGTACAATTGTAGAACGTGCCTACTCCACCGCCAGCCAAACGACCTGAGGAATTGTAGGCAACAAGGCAATTGTTCAGCACCCCGCCCGCTCCACCGCTGGCCTGACCAGCCGAATTGTGAGTCACAATGCAATTGTTCAAAGTGCTTTCCGATGCACCCCCACCGTAACTTCCAGCTACATTATAAGCCAAAACACAGTCATTAAGTGTGCCTGAATACACCCCGCCGCCGCCGCCTGAAGCTGAGTTGTGCACTGATATGCAGTTGGAAACCGCCGCCGCCGATTCACACCACACCCCACCGCCGTTTCGTTCACGATAGAAATCTCCAACATTGCGCGTAGCTCCATTGGTAAGTGTGAACCCGTCAAGCAAGGCGCCGTTGGTCACATAGACACAGCGAACCGCTCCGTCACCATTTGTTGTAACCGGTACTTGGTACCCTTCAATGAATGTGAATTGTGGACCATTGACACTCTGAATCTGCACTGGTTTGTCAACGACCACGCGGTTGGTCATTGTCCCGAACACTGCACGTCCACCGGTTCGGTAGAGGCCATTGGTCACTAAAACAACATCTCCTGAGACGGCAGCATCGATCGCGACCTGAATGTTCGTCGAGGCTGTACCCCAGGTCGTGTAAGGCGGCGTTGGGTTTGGGCTGTTCAAGTCCACATAACGCGTGGTGGCGGCAAAGGCGGTCTGAGAAACCAAGGCAAGGACCACCGGAACGAGGTTAGGAGTGAGTGCTTTCATGCCCGGTGACCTTGTAAACCTGCCCTTTTCTAACACCCACTCCATTAAGCTTCAAGGGAGGATTTGCGAAATCTTGGCCCGGTATCCTGACGCACCGGCATCCATGCGTCGTTGTCCCCTCGTTTCAGTGCGCGGGCTGGATCGGTTCGTCAGCCCTTTCTTGTCTGCCGTCGTCCGGACGCGGAACGCGAGGGTGCGTTCGGCAACGCCCGCAGACTTCGCTTCGAGCTCCAGCTCGCCTGTGGTTTGGCCGCGCCGAAGCTCCATGCGGAGACAGGAGGCGGGCGTACTCCGGGAATGTTCATGGTTCAATTAGTACTTTTCCCCAGAAGCTCGTCGCCCCGGAGCCACGCGATGGCCGGTTGCCAGCGCAAGGGCTCGGGCCGAGGCGAGCGCATCGGTGATCTTCTGGCGGATAACCTGACGAAGTTCTCTTTCCATAAGAGACAATTTGACCGGATAGTGTCTTTATTAAAGGAATGAAATGGCAGGTGGAGCCGGGCTTGCATTCCGAAGACTTCCACCTGCATTCCGCCAGCATATCTCATTTTGCGGAGCGCGGCTGTGTGCGAAGCACCAGCCGCAGCGCGTAAATGCGCGGAACCGCTTGGGGTTGTAGGGTCGTGCTGCGGCTGGTCGGGACGACACAGCCGCGCTCCGGGTCAATGCGAGAATTGTTGGCACTCCGCTGGAAGGTTGGACATCACGATACTGGCTGGCTACACTCTTCCTGTGTCCACGAAGTGTTTCCATTGGTGGCTTTGCGTATCGTTGTTGCCGGGCGTGATGTTTGCGGCGGCGGCCGTGGACGTTTCGCAGCTGCCTCCCGCCGCCACCCGCACGATGGACTTCAAAAAGGACATCCAGCCCATCCTCAAGCACTCCTGCCAGTCCTGTCACGGTGCGGAAAAGCAAAAGGGCGAGTACCGCCTCGACGCAAAAACGGCGGCGCTCAAGGGCGGCGAGAATTACACGCCCGCCATCAAGCCGGGCGATAGCGCGGGCAGCCCGTTGATCCATCTGGTTGCCGGCCTGGTGCCTGACGCGAAGATGCCGGCCAAAGGCGAGCCGCTCACCCGGGAACAGATCGGTTTGTTGCGGGCGTGGATCGACCAAGGGGCCGTCTGGCCCGAGAGTGGTCAGGTCGAAATTGATCCGATCAAATCGCACTGGGCCTTCCAGCCGGTGAAACGACCTGAAGTTCCGGGGGCCGGCAATCGCAAATCGGAAGCCGTCAATCCCATTGACGCCTTCATCGATGCGAAGCTCGCCGATAGCAAGTTGACGCCATCGCGTGAAGCGGACCGGGTGAGCCTCGTCCGGCGGCTTTACTTTGTGATGCTCGGGGTGCCGCCGACGCCGGAAGAAGTGGCGGCGTTCACGGCGGACCGGAAACCGCAGGCGTTCGAACGGCTTGTGGACCGGGTCCTGGATGATCCGCGCTATGGCGAGCGCTGGGGGCGGCACTGGCTGGATGTCATTCGCTTTGCCGAGAGCAACGGCTTCGAGACGAATCGTGAGCGGCCGAACGGCTGGAAGTTTCGCGATTACGTCATCGCCGCCTTCAACGAGGACAAGCCGTACAACCAGTTTATCCGCGAACAAATCGTGGGGGACGCGCTGGGCGTGGATGTGGCCACGGGCTTTCTGGTGGGCGGGCCGGTGGACATCGTGAAAAGCCCCGATATCGCGCTGACCGCCCAGCAACGCGCCGATGAACTCGATGACATGGTCGGGACGACGGGCACGGCGTTTCTCGGGTTGACCCTCGGCTGCGCGCGCTGTCACTCGCACAAGTTCGATCCGATTTCGCAACGCGAATACTACTCCATGGCGGCGGTTTTTGCGGGCGTGCAACACGGCGAGCGCGCGCTACCGTTGCCGGGCGAGCGGGCGGCGGAGGTCACGAAACTCGACGGCCAAATCAAGGAACTGGAGCAGAAACTCGCGCGCTTCCTGGTTGCGCCCGCCCCGGCCAGCGTGGCGACCAACCTGCCCGGGCGGAAGTTGCGTCCGCCCGTCAACGCCGTTCGCAACGAGGAAGTCTTTTCGCCAGTCGAAGCGAAATTGGTCCGGTTCACAATTCTGGCCGGAACGGGCGGCGAGCCGTGCATTGATGAACTCGAAGTCTGGTCCGGAGAACGCAACGTGGCGCTTGCGACCAATGGAACGAAGCCCACCGCCTCGGGTTCGCTGGCGGGGTACGAGATTCACAAACTGGAGCACCTCAACGATGGTCGCTCCGGGAATAACCGGTCGTGGATTTCCAGCGAGGTGAACCAGGGTTGGGTTCAGCTTGAATTTGCAAAGCCGGAGCGCATCGAGCGCATTGTCTGGGGCCGCGATCGGGACGGAAATTTCAAGGACCGGCTCGCCACCACCTATCGCATCGAGGGCGCGGTGGCCACCAACGCCTGGCAACTCCTGGCGAGTTCGGACGATCGCGAGCCGTACCAGGGCAAGATCGAGAAGCCCGCCGGACCGGTTTACCGTTTCGACGATGCGCCGTTGACCGAGGCCGAACAGGGTCGCCAATGGCTGGCGGACTTGGAGAAAGCCCGGAAGGAGCGCAGCTCGCAGGCAAAGCCGCCGATGGTTTACGCCGGCACTTTTTCCCAGCCAGACGCCACCTTCCGGTTTCATCGCGGCGACCCGCTGCAAAAGCGTGAGCCGGTCCCGCCCGGAACGCTGGCGATCTTCAACCCCCTGACCCTGGCGACGAACACACCCGAGCAACAGCGCCGCTTGGAACTGGCGGATTGGATTGCCAGCCCCGAGAATCCGCTGACGGCGCGGGTGCTGATGAATCGCATCTGGCAGCACCACTTCGGCGTCGGCCTGGTGAACACTCCGAATGATTTCGGCCGGAACGGCGCCAAGCCGTCCCATCCCGAATTGCTGGACTGGCTGGCGAGCGAGCTGGTGGCGCAAGGCTGGAGCATCAAGAAACTGCAGCGTCAGATTCTGACATCGGCGACCTGGCGGCAATCGAGCGCCCCGCGCCCCGAGGCCTTGCGGGTGGATGCGGGCAGCCGGTTGCTTTGGCGCTTTCCGCCGCGCCGGCTCGAGGCCGAGGGCATTCGCGACAGCATCCTCGCGGTGAGCGGCAATCTCGATCGCACGGCCGGTGGACCGAGCTTTTTCCTGCACGACGTGGACCGCGAGAACGTTTACCATTATCACCCGAAGGAAAAATTCAGCCCCGCCGAATCGCGTCGCATGGTTTACGCCTTCAAGGTGCGCATGGAGCAGGACGGCATCTTCGGCGCGTTTGATTGTCCGGACGGCAGCTTGGTCATGCCCAAGCGCAGCGTCTCGACGACGCCGTTGCAGGCGCTGAACCTGTTCAACAGCCGGTTCGTCCTCCAGCAGTCGGAGATCTTCGCCGGGCGGCTGCGCCAGGAAGCGGGGGAGAACCCCACCGCGCAGGTGAAACGAGCCTGGCAGCTGGCCTTCAATCGTTCGCCTGAACCGAAGGAAGCAAAGAGTGCGGTGGCCTTTGCCCGGGCAGAGGGACTGCCCGCCCTTTGCCGCGCCATTTTGAACGCCAACGAATTTCTCTTCATCCCATGAGCCCGCTTTTCCGCTTCCACAGTCCGTTGCTGAACCGCCGGCGCTTTCTGGCTGACACCGGGATCGGTCTCGGAGCCATCGCCCTCACGCACTTGCTCAGCCGGCAGGGGTTGCTCGCTGCCAGTGTGTCCGGGAAGGAATCGGTGCGGCCGGTGATTGACCCCGGCCATCCCTACGCGCCGCGGGCGACCCATTTCACGCCGCGGGCGAAGAACGTGCTCGTCATTTTTTGCAGCGGCGCGTGCAGCCAGCTCGACACGTTCGATTACAAGCCCGAGCTGATTCGCCGCCATGGCCAGCCGATGCCGGGCAATGAGAAGTTGATCACGTTCCAGGGCGAACAGGGCGCGCTGACGAAGAGCCCGTGGGAATTCAAACCGCGCGGGCAGAGCGGCAAGATGATTTCCGAGCTCGTGCCGCATCTCGGGGCGCTGGCGGATGACCTGTGCTTCATCCACTCGATGCAGGGCAAAACGAACACGCACGGGCCGGGCGAGAATTTCATGTCCACCTGCAACACGCTGGATGGCTTTCCGAGCCTCGGAGCTTGGGCCACGTACGCCCTCGGCACCGAGGATCAAAGCCTGCCGGCCTACGTCGCCATCCCCGACCCGCGTGGCAAGCCGCAGAACAGCGTCAACAACTGGGCGCCCGGCTTCCTGCCGGCCGCCTTCCAGGGCACGGAGTTCAACGCCACGAACCCGATTCGCAATCTCGCCCGCCCGGAATCGATTCCCGCGCCCTCCGACGCCGCCACGCGGGGATTCCTCCAGCGTTTGAATGAGCATCATGCCGAACGATTCCCGGGCGACACGGAACTCGCGGCGCGGATTGCGAGCTATGAACTCGCTGCCCGCATGCAGCTGACCATTCCGGAGGTTGCGGATCTTTCCAGCGAGCCGGCGCACATCCTCAAGCTCTACGGCGCGGACGAGGGCGGTTCGAAGATCAATGAGACCCGCGCGGCTTATGCGCGGAATTGCATACTGGCCCGCCGGCTGGTCGAGAAAGGCGTGCGATTCGTCCAGCTCTTCAACGGCGCCTATCAGACCGGCGGCGAGGGCGTGAGCAACTGGGACGGCCACAAGGAACTCTTCAAACAATACAGTTTGCACGGCCCGGTGCTCGACCAGCCGACCGCCGGGTTGCTGATTGATCTCAAACAGCGCGGTCTGCTCGAGAGCACGCTGGTCGTCTGGTGCACGGAGTTCGGGCGCATGCCGACGTTCCAAAAGGGCGCCCAGGGCCGCGATCACAATCCGGCCGGCTTCACCTGCTGGCTGGCGGGTGCGGGGGTCAAGAAAGGTTTCAGCTACGGCGCGACGGATGATTTTGGCTACAAGGCCATCGAGAACATCGTCACGGTGTACGACCTGCATGCGACGATTCTCCATCTGCTGGGGCTCGATCACGAACGGCTGACCTACTACCACAACGGCCTGGAGCGCCGGCTGACGGATGTGCATGGCCAGGTGGTGAAGGAGATTCTCGTTTGATTCGATCTTCAGTGGAAAACCACGAACAGCCAGCCTGCCACCCGCAACCACAATTGCCGGTAGCGGCGAACCGGCAAGCGTTCGCTGGAGGTTGGGCGTTGAATGTCCGTTGCCCGGTCTTGCTGGGGATTGCTGTTGTCCTGGCCTCGCCCGTCGGTCCCGCCGCTTCGGCTTTCGGTGCGCCGGTGGACTTTGCGCGGGACGTCCGGCCGATTTTGCAGGCGCATTGCTACGAGTGCCATGGGCCGGAGAAGCAGAAAAATGGATACCGGCTCGATGTCCGGGAGATCGCGTTAAAGGGAGGCGACAGCGGGGAGGCGGCGATCCGGCCGCACGATGCCAGACAAAGTCCACTCATCCGCATGGTCAGCGGCGCGGATGAGGACATGGTGATGCCGCCAGCGAAGAGCAATAAGCGGCGGCTCACGACGACCGAAGTGGCGGTGTTGCGGGCGTGGATCGATGAAGGGCCGGCGTGGCCGGACGAATTCGCCGGGACCCCGAAAGACTCAAAACCGCACTGGTCCCTGATGCCACTGGTGAAGCCCAGCGTGCCGGGGGGAGCGGCGAATCCGATTGATGCCTTCATTCTTGCCAAGCTGAAGGAGCAACACCTCGCACCCTCGCCGGCCGCAGATCGACCGACCTTGATTCGCCGGCTTTATTTCGATCTCACTGGCTTGCCGCCCACGCCCGGGGAAGTCGAGGCTTTTGTCGGGAACAACGACCCGAAAGCCTATGAGAGGCTCGTGGACCAATTGCTGGCCTCGCCTCGCTACGGCGAGCGTTGGGCGCGGCATTGGCTGGATGTGGTGCATTACGGCGAGACGCACGGATACGACAAGGATCAACCGCGGCCCAATGCCTGGCCGTATCGCGATTACGTCATTCGCAGTTTCAATGCGGACAAACCGTACGCCCGCTTCGTCCAGGAGCAATTGGCGGGCGACATATTGTTTCCCGGAACCCGGGATGGCTTCGAGGCGTTGGGGTTCATCTCGGCCGGGCCGTGGGATCTGATCGGGCACGCCGAGGTGCCCGAATCCAAGATGGATGGCCAGGTCGCCCGGCATCTGGACCGCGACGACATGGTCGCCAACACCATCCAGACCTTCAACAGCCTGACCGTGCAGTGCGCCCAATGCCACAATCACAAGTTCGATCCCATTTCGCAGGAGGATTACTATCGCCTCCAGGCCGTCTTCGCCGCGGTGGACCGGGCGGATCAGAAATATGACATCGATCCGGCGGTGGCCCGGGAACGCAAGGCCCTGACGGAACGGCAAACGGCCCTGGCGGCGCAGAAGAAGGAGGTGGACGAAAAAATCATCACCCGCGCGGGCCCGCCGTTGGTTGAACTCGACCAGAAAATTGCGGCGCTCACCAAAGCCGCAAAGCGCGGCGATGCGATGGGCTACCACAGCAACATCGAGAAGAAGCAGGACACCACCAAGTGGGTGCAGGTGGATTTGGGTCGTCGCGTGCCGCTGGACCGCATCGTCCTGCACCCGTGCAAGGATGACTTCAATGGCATCGGCGAAGGCTTCGGTTTTCCTGTACGGTTCCGCGTAGAGCTTTCGGACGATCTTGAATTCAAGACGGATGTGACCCTGGTGGGTGATTACACCAGGGAGGATTTTGCCAATCCCAAGCTCAAGGCGCAGACCATGGAGGCCAAAGGGCGCGTGGCCCGGTTTGTCCGCGTCACCGCCACCAAACTCGTCCTGCGGCAGGATGACTACATTTTCGCGCTGGCCGAACTCGAGGCGCTCACGGCTGATGGCACCAACGCCGCGCTGGGCGTGGCCGTCACCGCGCTGGATTCCATCGAGGCCGCCGTCCGCTGGCAGAAGGTGAACCTGACCGATGGCTGGTATCCCGGCGTCAACGTGAGCGACAGCGCCGAAATCGTCGCCCTGCGCCAGCAGCGCGAGGAACTGGTCGCGCGGACCACGCTTGCGGCGGAAAAGGCCACGCTGGAAGCAATCGAGCAGGATCAGGCCGCGGTGAAAGCGGACCTCGGAAAATTGCCGCCGCCAAGCACGGCCTATGTTGCGGCCGTGTATACCGGCTCGGGCGCGTTCACCGGGACCGGGGCCAAAGGCGGGAAACCGCGGCCCGTGTACGTGTTGAATCGCGGCAGCATTCAGAGTCCGGGCAAGGAGGTTGCCCCCGGCACGTTGAAATGTCTGCCCGGACTCCCGGCGGATTTTGATCTGCCGCCAGACCACCGGGAAGGGGAGCGGCGGGCCGCCCTCGCGCGCTGGTTGACGCGGCGCGACAATCCGCTGACGTGGCGCTCGGCGGTTAATCGCGTCTGGCAGTATCACTTTGGCCGTGGGCTCGTGGAAACCCCGAATGATTTTGGGCGAATGGGCGCGTTGCCGACGCATCCCGAACTGCTCGATTGGCTGGCGGTGGAGTTTCGCGACGGTGGACAGTCGCTCAAGCAGTTGCACCGGCGCATCGTGACCAGCGCGACGTATCGGCAAAGTTCCGCCGGGGTGGCAGCCTTCGAAAAGGTGGATGCCGACAACCGCTACTTGTGGCGCGCGAACCGGCGCAAGCTGGAAGCCGAGGCGGTGCGGGATGCGGTGCTGTTCGTTTCCGGCAAGCTGGATCTAACGGTGGGAGGGGCGAGCTTCAAGGATTTCGTGATCGAGAAACCCGAGCATTCGCCGCACTACGAGTACCGCCTTCACGATCCGGAGGATCCGAAGTCGTTCCGTCGCTCCATCTATCGCTTCATCGTCCGGTCACAGCAGCAACCGTTCATGACCACGCTTGATTGCGCCGACCCGTCCATGCAGGTTGGCCGGCGGAACGAAAGTCAGTCGCCCCTCCAGGCCCTGGCCATGTTGAACAACGCGCTGATGCTGACCATGGCGAAACATTTCGCCGCTAAATTGGACCAATCGGACGGGGAACTGCCCGCCAAGGTTCAGCGGGCGTACCAGGAAGCCATCGGCCGGGCCCCGTCGCGGGAAGACCAGGCGGTGCTGGTGGAATACGCGCAACAATATGGGCTGACCAATTTCTGCCGGGTGCTGTTTAACTTGAACGAGTTTTCGTTCGTGGACTGAGTATGAAGAACACTTCGCCGTTTCACCGCCTCGCGCCGCCCCCGGCGCCGCTGAGTCGCCGCGAGTTTCTCTGGCGCTCCGGCGGCGGCCTCGGCGGCCTCGCGCTGGCCAGCCTGCTGGGCGGCGAGGGCCTGCTGGCCACGGCGGCGCGCGCGGCGGACGCCAACCCTCCGCGCGGGCTGCCGCAGTATCCGCCGCGGGCCAAGCGGGTCATCCAGATGTTCATGGGCGGCGCGGCGAGCCACCTCGACCTGTTCGATTACAAGCCGGAGCTCGTGAAACGGGACGGGCAGAAAAGCGATTTCGGTGAGCATGTCGAGGCGTTTCAGGACGGCCTCGGCCCCTGGAAAAAACCGGTGTGGCCGTTCAAACCGTATGGCCAATCGGGCAAGCTGCTGAGCGATGTGGTCGCCGATCTGGGGCCGGTGGTGGACGAGATGGCATTCATTCACAACCTGGTCGGCAAGACCGGGGTTCACAGCCAGGCGACTTATCTGCAAGCCACCGGTTTTCAGCTGCCGGGATTTCCCGGCATGGGCTGCTGGGTCAGCTACGGTTTGGGCAGCATGAACGAGAATCTGCCGGCGTTCGTCGTGCTTCCGGATCATCGCGGTTTCGCTTCAAACGGTCCGAAAAATTGGGACGCAGCGTTCCTGCCGGGCCAGCACGCGGGCACGATGATTTATCCCGGACGGGAAAATCCGATCACCGACCTGTTCCCCGAAAAGAGCGGGGAATTCATCTCGCCAACCAGTGAAGCGGCGGCCCACCAGGTCCTGACGCGGTTGAACCGCGAGCACGCCGAAACCCGCCCGGGCGACGCCCGGCTCGACGCGCGGATTCGCAGTTACGAGCTGGCGGCGCGCATGCAACTCGCCGCCCCCGAAGCGATGGATATTTCGAAGGAGCCGGACTATTTGCTCGAGCTCTATGGCATCCGGAAAAATCCGCCCACCTGGCCGAAGGAGATCAATGCCGAGGAGGAGATGGATTACTTCGGCCGCAAATGCCTGGTGGCCCGCCGGCTCGTGGAACGCGGGGTGCGCTTCGTTCAAATCTGGAGTGGCAACGACAACAGCTTTCCCCGACGCAACTGGGATTCGCACGAGGACATCCGGCGCGATCACGGCCCGCTGGCGCGGGGCTTTGCGCGCGGCGCAGCGGCCTTGATCCAGGATCTCAAACAGCGCGGGCTGCTCGACGACACCATCATTCTGTGGACCACCGAGTTTGGCCGGATGCCGTCCACGCAGGGCGGCATGGGGCGCGACCACAATCCTTACGTGTTCACCAACTGGCTCTGTGGCGGCGGCATCAAGGGCGGCGTCGTTTGCGGCGAGAGCGATGAATGGGGCTACAAGCCGCTGAACCGCAGTAATCCGACGACCGTGTACGACATTCATGCCACCATGCTGCACCTCCTCGGCATTAACCATGAAAAACTCACCTTCCGGCACAACGGCATTGATCGCCGGCTGACGGATGTTCACGGCCACGTAATTAAGGGAATCCTCACCTGATATTGAATTCATTGGAGCTGGACGCGGACGCCACCGGCGGTTCGATTCGCGCTTAAGTTCTCACCAATGACAGCGATGCGAGGGCGGGCGACTGCGGTGGAGCGCCGGTCTCCGACCCGGCGCGTTGGTAACAACCCGCTGGAACACGCCGGGTCGGAGACCGG
>CAZIJO010000002.1:0-22349 GCA_964539515.1 uncultured Bifidobacterium sp.
TCGTCCACCAGCGCGGCGATGGCCGGGTCCGTCTCGCCTTCGAACGCCACGGCCACGAGGCGCTTCACCCCCGCCGCCCGGGCTTGGCGGGCGAATAGCAGCGGGAGCGAACGGTTGCCGGCGATGATGCCAATGGATTCCACGGTCGAACTCACGGCGCGAACGGTAATCACTTTTGAAGTTGAAGCAATTCCAAGGTTGGGTCGCTTCCCAGGCCCGGCAGCACAGCAAAGGCGCCCCTTTTTGACATCCGGCGCCGGTGCTCAATCAAGGCGACCGCAACCAGCGCAGGAGGTCGGCCATGTCCTGCGGCTTCAAGGCGGATTCAAACCCGGTGGGCATGAGGGATTGTTGCGAGGGGGACATCGCCGCGATATCGCCGCGCAACACGGGATGCTCGACGCCCCCGGCCAGGCGCAGGACGAGATTGTTCGCCGTCTCGGCCGAGATAATGCCGTCCAGCACGTCGCCCGACTTGAGGGTGATTCGCCACGCCCGGTAACGGGCCTCGACCGCCTGGTTCGGGTCGAGAATGGCGGTGACCAGCCAATCCACCGGCTTGTTGCCCACCATGCCCAGATCGGCGCCGACCTCATTCCCTTCGCCCCGCAGCCGATGACAGGGAACGCAGAGGGTCTGAAATTGCCGCTGCCCGCGTTGGGCGTCGCCCGTCAGGTTTCCGACGCCCGCGTAGCCGGCAATGACTTGCGCGCGGTCGGAGGACGAAGGCGTCAAAGCGACGCTGGTGGCGGCGGGTTTGGGGATTGGCGCAGCGGCTTTCATCTGTGTGAACAGCGCGCTGTCGGGGCGCAGCGATGACATGATGGCGATCCGTAACAATTCATCCGCGTCGTCCCGCGCGGCAAGTTGGCGGAGTATCGGCTCACTTTTTTCCGGCGGCCAGGCCCCAAGGGAAAAGGCCGCCTGCAATCGGACCGCGGCATCGCTGTCGGTCGCGAGCGCGGCAACGGCGGGGAACAACGCCTCACTTTTTCCGGCCAGCGATTCGCTTTGCCGGAGCGCCTCGCAGCGAACGGCAAAATGCGGGTCAGCGAGGGCGGCCACCACGATTTCCGGAGTCAGCGCGCCGAGCAGGCCGAGGGTGGCGAGGGCCTGCAGGCGAACCTGTGGCGCGTGGGTGAGCGTCAGCAACTCGCGGAGGGGTTCGTTCGCCGCCGCGTCAGCCCGCTCGAACAGCAGGCGCATCGCGGTGTCGCGCTGCCAGCCGTTCACGCTGTCCATCGCCGCGACGAGATCTTGTGTGTTTTTGGCGGCCAGATTCGGGAGGGTCCGCTGCGGCTTACCCTCGGGCACCACCCGGTAAATGCGTCCCTTGTCTTCGCCCGCCCGCAAATCGAGCCGTGCCTGCATCTCCGGGGAAATCCACTCCGGGTGTTCGAGGACAAACCGATACATGTCGGCGACGTAGAGCGCGCCGTCCGGTCCGGTCTTGGTCATGATCGGCCGGAACCAGTTGTCCGTGCTCGCCAGGAATTCACTTTGTTCCTCGCCCGCGGCGCGATGGCTTGTGAAACCGGCGCCGTCCCGCACCAGGACTTCGCGGTGAACGACATTGTGCACCGGCTCACTGGCGAAGACAGTGGTGGCAAAGTCCGGACCGAACAGGTCGTCGCGGTAGGGACACGGGCTGCACCCGCTCGTGACATGATTGAGCGACCATGGCTGATTCGGGCGCACCATCGCCGCACTGGCGGGGAAGACGCGGGTGGAATCTTCGTAGTTGGCCAGCACGTGCAGCACGCGCTTCACGGCCAGCTGGGGATTCCGCCGGAGATAATGTTCGGGCAAGGTGACGTGCCAGAGCCAGGTGGGATTGTTGTTGCCAAACCAGTTGCCCCAGTCGTCGCGTCGCCGGCTGAACTGCGTTTGCGCGGAGACCGTCTCGATCTCGCCCGTGTCCGGTCGGAAACGGATGTCGCGGCCGCTGATGGAAATGGTTTTTCCGGTGGCGAGTGATTTCACTTTGCCGCCGCTGTCACCGTTTGCGGCGTAGATCCAGCCGTCGAGCCCCCACTCGAAGCCGTTGAGGCGATGCTGTTGATTTCCCTCCACGAATCCGGTGAACAAAACCTTGCGCACGTCCGCCCGGCCGTCACCGTCGGTGTCCTCCGCGTAAAATAAATCGGGTGCCGCCGCAATGAGCGCGCCCTTGCGCCACGGCATCACGCTGGACGGGAAGGCCACTCCTTCGAGAAACGTCGTCACCTTGTCGTAACGGCCATCGCCGTCCGTGTCGGTTAACACCTTCACCACGCCGCCGGGCTTCCCCTGGCCATCGAGCCCCAGCGGATAATCGCGCATCTCCACCACCCAGAGCCGCCCATCCGCGCCCCATTCAAACGCGATGGGATCCATCACCATTGGCTCCGCGGCGACCAGCTCGACGCGAAATCCGGGACGCACGCGAAAACTGGCCAGCGCATCCGCCGGCGATTTCGGGGGTGGCATGTCGAAGGCGATCAGTTCCTTCGCCGACCGTCGCTCGACGGCGGCAGGCTTCCCGTCGCCTGCCGGTCGCGTGATGACCAACTGACCATTATCGATGCGCACCTCCGCGCCGACGACCGAAGGCGGCTCGGTGGCGGCGCCGGTTCTCGGGCCGGCCCGGACGAACTGCGACCACCCGCGCGTCCAGCCGAGGTCAAGGCGCACCTCCTTTGACCACAGGTAAATTGCGAAGCGCTCCGGGTTCGAGAACAGCAGGTCATCGAAGCCGTCGCCGTTCAGATCCACGAACCGCAGCCCGGCGTCTTTACCGGCGGCGTCCACCAAACCGACGCTTTCGGGCAGGGTGTAATCGGCTTTAACCCACATCTTGCGCGTCGCATCCAATTGCTGGATTTCGGACACCCCCGCCCGACTGATCAGCTTTTCCTTGGTGCCGTCATGGTCGAAATCGTGCAGCAAGGTGTCAGGCGTGACGGGTTGCGCCACGGCCCGGCTTCCGAGCATCAGCGCCGCCACGAAGGCAGGGCCCCAACCTCGCCGGGATGGTCGTACGTTCATTTCCCCAATTTCTCCAGCACGTTGCGGGTGATGCGATCCACGATGACATCGCCGCCGCGGAGGCCGTGCGACCAGTCCGTGCTGCCGCAGGTGAACACCGTGCCACCGCGCTGGTAAACCCCCAGCACGGCGTGACCCTTCCGACCGTTCTCCCATTGCTCGTACCACTGGCAATCATCGGGATGCCATTGGGCCGGGGCCGTGCCGAGCACTTCAAACGTGTCCGGCGTGCCGTCGCGATGCGTGGGTACCGGGAGGCCCTCCTTCCACTCCAGTTCGCAGCCGTCGCACTCGTAACCCACGATCGTGTCCTTGCCGCCAAAGGCATCGTCACGCTTCAACCCGGTGCCGGCGAAAAGCCAGTGGTCCGGTCGGTGGACGGTGTATGCGCCGCTGCCATCCATGAGTTGACCGTGACTGCGATGGTAACCGCCCCACAGAAAACCGACCCCGGTGAGCTGGTTCTCGGGCCGCTTGACGAGGTGATGGCTCCAAAGCGTCGAAAGGGTGGCGTAACTGTCCCGCGCACCAAAAAGTGGATCCCACAAATAATTCTGCTTCCAGCAGGTGAGCGCCTGGCCGCCATTCTCGCTGCGCACCTGCCAGCAGCAGGTGTTGCCGCTGAAGAACGCCACATTCCCGCCATCCGTTATAAACTTCTCCAGGTGGTCGCGCATCGGCGCCGACCAATACTCATCATGCCCGACGCTGAGCACGAGGCGGTAGGCTTTCAGGATTTCCGGATGAGACTCCAGGTCACCGTTCGCCGCGTAGTCGAGCGCGAAGCCATTGCGCTCCGCCCACTCCACGAAGGGCTGCTCCCAGTTGCTGAACTGGCTCGCCGGCGGCCGTTCGTAGGATACGCGGTGTCCCTGATTGCCGCCACGCCCGTGATAGGCGTAAAGGCTGAAGCCACCCCAGTTGTTGTAGGCATTGTAGGTATGGGTGGAAAACTGCAGCAGAATTTTCGAAGCCTGGCCCGGGTTGGCGGACCGGAGGACGAAATAACAGCCACCCTCCGCCGTGCGTGCGTTTCGGTGAATGAACTTCCCACCGCCGTCCCGCGCCCGAAACGACACCTGGTAGTAACCGCTGCGCCACTCGGCCGGGATTTTCAAGGTCACCGCCGCCGGCCAGCGGCAGCCATGGGAGGAGGCATCCTCCGGCACCGGGTGCTCGCGACCGGGCACCGAAGCCGACGTCCAGACGGATTCGGCCTTTGCCCCGAGCCGCACGATCTCAACCGCAAATGCCGCCGCGCTGGTGGACACATGGAGGGTCAGATCCTCGCCCGGAGCATAGCTGACGCGACCCGCGTAGCCTTCCACGAACAGCGGGCGTGGTTCGTCCGCGGCCATGAGGATGCCAGTACTGGTCAGCCAGTTCAGACTGGCGAGGCATACTGTCATCCGAATCGCGAAGCGGGAAAATTGCATGCCGCCAAATTGGCGGGAGCCCCACGCCGAAATCAAGCGAGTTTGTTCCCGCGTCGGGTGGCTATTGATTCTTTCTCCTCATCTTGATTTCCCCGCCGCCGTCTGGTTTGAACGGATGACTAAACAGATTAAGAGTACGATGAAGATTACGATTACGAGTTGCGGAAGTCGGCCGACCCTGCACGCCGGCTGAGATCGGGATTCTCACTCCTCCTTCTCCGCCGGGTAGATCGGTTTGCCTTCCCACAGCCATTGGCCGTTTTCCTGAACCAGCACCCGATGGGCGCTCCCGGGCACGGGCGGCGCATTGACTTTTGGCAACCACTGGGCGTGCTCGCGAATTACGTCGGCATGCTTCGGGTTGGTGGCGAGATTGGTCCACTCATTCGGATCGATTTGTAGATCGTAGAGTTCCTCCGCCCCGTTGGCGTAACGGATGTAACGCCAGTGCTCGGAACGGACGGCATGGTTGCCAACGTTGTGGGTGGTGATCGCCGGCCAAGGCCGGGGAGCTTGGGCGTTTTTCAGTTGGGGGCCGAGGCTGTGCCCTTCGAGGCCCGCCTTCGGTGGCAGACCACACAGTTCGACCAACGTCGGGTAGAGGTCGAGCAACTCGGCCGGTTGCTCGCACTTCGCGGCGCGGGTCACACCGGGCCCGGCAAAAATCAGCGGCACATGGGTCGAGCGTTCCCAGAGCGTGGTCTTGCCCGTCATCCCTTTCTCGCCCAGATGCCAGCCGTTGTCCGACCAGAGCACGACCACGGTATTGCTCGTGGCGCCGATCCCGTCCAACGCATCCAGGACGCGACCCACCTGGCTATCCATGAACGTTGTGCTGGCCAGGTAAGCGCGGACGAGCGGTCGCCACTGGTCCGCCCGTTTGAGCCAGGAGAGACGTGGCTCGGGCAGTTTCCAATGCAAATACCAGGCAAACTCCGGCACATCCTCGCCATCATGCTCCCGCACCGGTGGCAAAACGATCTGGTCTGCCGGGGGAAACAGATCGAACCACTTTTGCGATGCGAAACACGGCACGTGCGGCAGACGAAATCCCACCGCGACGAAAAACGGTTTGCCGGGCGGCAGTGATTTCAACTGCGCGATGGTGGCATCGGCGATTTTCCAATCCGCCTGGTCATGGTCGTCGGTCGGAAATACGCCCCAGTCCATGGCGGCCAGCTTCGCCGGAGTTTGCACGAACTTCTGTTTCGGCATGGGCATGCCGGGCGCGATCCCCCAGGTGTTGAGTTCATTCGTTCGCAAGGCCGGCGGGATGGCGCCGTCGTGGAACACTTTGCCGAAGGTGGCCGTGAAGTAATCGTGGCGGGCGAAATATTGCGGCAGCGTGACGCAGTCCTTCGTCGCCACGACGTCGCGGATGCCCGGGACGAGTCCGTAGATGCCGGTGGTGGACGGGCGCAACCCGGTGAGCAGACTGCTGCGCGAAGGATTGCAAAGCGGCGCCTGCACGTGCGCGTTGCGGAAAAGGGTGCCGCGGGCGGCGAGCCGGTCGAGGTTCGGCGTGCGGGCCTGGGGATGGCCACCGAGGCACCCGACCCAATCGTTCAGATCGTCAACGGCAATGAAGAGGACGTTGGGGCGCAAGGGTTCGGCCGCCCACGCGCGATTCGCCAGGGTCAACCCCAGCAGGAGGCTCGTGCCGGCCGCGATCCGAAAAAGCCATTCGGTTCGAATCATTTCAAATATTCTTCCAACAAAGTGCAAACCGCGCGAGCCGGAAACGGCGGCTTGAAAGGGGAGGTTCCGCAAAACCAACTTGATCGGAGCTTCCCTGCCCGGGTTGCGCCAATTAGAATAAACCCATGCATCGCATCCCTCACCAAAGGCGCCGGTCGGTCATTGCAAAATCGATTCTGGCGCTGGGCGGCGCCTGCCTCCTCGCCAGTCAGGCCTCGGCCGCCGGGAGTTCAACCCTTCAAGGCGGAGCCGCCAAGGTGGATTTGACGCCGCCGCTGGAGATGAAGGCCGCGTTGGGTGGTTACGGCGAGCGAATGAGCAAGCCCGCCATCGGCGTCCATGACCGGGTTTGGGCCAAGGCATTGGTCCTCGTCAAGGGCAACCAAAAATTTGCGCTCGTCACCGCCGATGTGCTGGCGTTTCCGCCTCAGTTCAAGGCCGCGGTGATGGAGCGGCTGGCCGCCGCGGGGTGGAGCGCCGATCAAGTCATGCTCCTGCCCAGTCACACGCACACGAGCTTCGACATGATGGCGCTGCATCCGGGCAACAAGTTCGGCATTCCGCAGGTGGGCCTTTTCCACAAGGAATTGTTCGCGCACACCGCGGAACATCTCGCCAAGGCCGTGCGCGAGGCGGAGCGGAAGTTGCGTCCGATCGTCGCCGGCTCGACGACAATTCCGGTCCCCGATCGCAACCGCAATCGCCGGCGCGGCCTCACCGCCCATGACCCGAACCTCACGGTCACGCGCGTGGACACAAGCGACGCCCAGCCGCTGGCGGTGCTAGTCAACTGGACCGCGCATCCCACGTTCATGGATGCGGAGGACATGCTCTTCTCCGGTGACTGGCCGGGCCACCTGCAGCGCACGCTGGAGGCGTTGATCGGCCAGGAGGTGGTGGCGATGTTTTACAACGGGGCGGAGGGAGACCAATCGCCCACCCCTCCGGCGGAGGCGGGCAGCCGTTGGGAACGTGCCGAACGTTATGGCCGCGAGCTGGGCATTGCGGCCTGGCGAGTTTGGGAGAAAACCCAGCCGCGCCCGGTCGAAGTCTTCCGCTATCACACCGAAAAGATCACCCTGCCGAAAATAACCTGGCATCCGGACTTTATGAAAACGGGGGGCGCGGAATACGGGTTGAATGAAACGATGATGCAAGCCTTCCTGGATGCGCTACAACCGACGCAAACCCACAGCACCGGTTTCCGACTGGGCGACCTGGTCATTCTGGGTGTGCCGGGCGAAATGGCGGCGCAACTGGGCATGGCGGCCAAGGCCCAGGCGCGCGCGATCACCGGCGCGGGCTCGATCACGATCGGCGGGCTGGCGGATGAATGGGTGAGCTACATTTTGCCAGCGGAGGAGTATCGCAAGGGTGGTTACGAAGCGAGCGTGAGCTTTTACGGCGAGGAACTGGGAGCGACCATCGGCCAGGGCGTGATCCGCGCCGCAAGCGGATTGAAGTAGACGATCCGTCGCTTCAAACTTTGGACCGCAAAAACGGTCGGGATTGAGAATCGACGAGAACTGACATCCGATCGCCGCGCCGGTCTCTGCCCGATTTGAAAACCATCATCCCGGACGCCGGCCCAGCTCGCGGCGCGCGGATTCGATGGCCGCGCGGCCTTTGCGGCAGGCGTCGTAGGGATCGGGCGTCATCCATGGATCAATCATGATCCAGCCTTCGTAGCCGCCCGACCACAAAACCTCGAACGCTTTGCGGACGTCAATGTGGCCATCGCCCGCGGGCAGGTGCTTCGAGGTGCCGTGGAACAGCGTCCCGTCAGTGTCGGTGAAGTGGACGTAACCGACGCGCTGGACGCCAAGGCGCTCCAATAGTTCGTGGGGCTTGCCGGTGCTGCCGTTCATCAGGTCGAAATGGCTGGGATCGAACATGCCCTTCACCCGCGGATGATCCGCGCCGTCGAGCATCCGGATGAGGTGCTCGATCTGGTTGAACGCAAACGGCGGCTCGATCTCGACCGAGAGCATCAGGTCCGCGTCCGTCACGATCCGGCCCATCTCTTTGAGCGACCACACCAACGAAGCGATGGCCTCGTCCACCGTTTGTCCGCCGAGGTCGCCGCCCGGCCAGTAGCCGATGCACTCGCAGCCCGCCTTGCGTGCGAACTCCGCCAGCCCGGCGAACCGTTTCACCCAAGTCTCGCGCACGCTGCGGTCCTTCTGAAACGCCTCCGCGCCGAACGTCTGAATGGAGAATGCCTTGACATTGTAGCGGCCCAGGAAACTGCGCAGACTGGCGATCCGCAAGTCGTCGCCGGCCTCCGGGTACACGCCCTTGAGCCAGCCGGGGATCAGTTCGATGCCCTCGAAACCCTGCTGCTGCGCGAACTCGAGAACCTCCCAGATCGGGAACGTCTGCTTGAAGACACTCTCGGAAGATTGAAATCCGTTCAGGCCGAATGCCGTCCGCCAACGCCGCTGGCTCCCGCTGACAACGCGGCCCGGCTTGGCCCCGGCGTCGCCAGCGACGGCGATGCCGGGTGTGGAGAGCGCTGGCAAAACAGTGAGAGCGGCGGCGGAAAGGGTGAGGCGTTCGAGGAACTGGCGGCGGCTGGCCGGTTCGATGAGGGTGGAAGCGGGCGGGTTCATGGCGAGAGGCAGAGTAGATTTCAACTGCACCTTGTCAACGGCGACAAAGCGACACCCACCTCGGATGGTCTGCTCGAACCGCGCGAAACGATTTGGGCTGCGGCGGGAAACGAAGCGCCACGCCGCTTTCGGATGAGGACCGTGCACCCAAAGCGGTGTCGCCGCGACGCTCTGCCACCGCAGTGCAAAAACCTTGCGGGTGCATTCCTGTGCCTGTGACCTGTCCTGCTAATTTTGCCGGTTGACCGCAGGATCCCGCCAACCTAAGTTCGGACCATGAATCTGCACGCGGCCGCCAACCCGCGTCCTGACCGAAGGGAAAAGGATGCCTTCACCTTTACCGATTTACTCGTGGTGTTGGGCGTTGTGACCGTGCTGGGGCTGCTCTCGGTGACCGCACTGGCGCACAATCAGCCCGCCTCGGATCGAGCCGGCTGCACCAACAACCTTCGCCGCCTGATGCAGGGGTGGCAGATGTATGCGGATGATAATTCGGGGCGGCTCATGCCTAACAGCGCAGACTATCCTGGCCGTGCATGGGTCAGCGGTTGGTTGGACTATTTTCCGAGCAATCGGGACAATACAAACACCTTCATACTTACGAATGCGGCCTACGCTGAGATCGGCCCGTACGTGAGCTCGTCATCGTGGTTTCGGTGTCCAGCGGACCTCGCGACTTTGGTATTTGGCACCAGGCCGGCACTTCGTGTGCGAAGCTACTCGATGAACGGTTACGTAGGGCCAACGTTATCCGTGTGGAGTCCGAGTTTTCAAGTGATGACTAAAATGCCTGAAGTCTCGCAGCCCGATCGCATCTTCGTGTTCACGGAGGAACATCCGGACAGCATCAACGACCCGGTGTTTTTGTGCGACCCGGCGAGTGTTGGTGCGAACGCGAAGATTATTGATTACCCGGGGCATTTCCATCTCGGCGGAGCCAATCTGAGCATGGCGGACGGGCACAGCGAGTATTGGCAATGGGCCGATGCCAGAACGATGCCACCGGTGATGAACAACAATAATCTCCCCCTCAATGTTGGGTCGCCGAACAATCCCGATGTGGCGCGGCTGCAGGCCGCTGCTTCTTATCTTCGCTGAACAACGGAATCAACCGAAAACGCGCAATGCAAACTTGCCTGCCGTCGCTCCTCCTCCGAACGAGACTGTCGGTGCGAAGTCATGCAGTTTCGAGCGTACACCGGTGGTGGAGCAGAGGCCGCAAGGAAGGCCGCGAGAAAGTTGACCCTGAGCGCAGGACTCCTTACCTTCGGCTCATGGATCCACGCGTTGCCGCCAACCCACGTCCTGGCCGGAGGGAACGGGATGCCTTCGCGTTTACCGATCTGCTCGTCGTGCTGGGCATTGTGACCGTGCTGGCTTTGCTCACGGTAACTGCGCTGGCGCACAATCAGCCCGCCTCGGATCGAACCGGCTGCGCCAACAACCTCCGCCGCCTGATGCAGGCGTGGCAGATGTATGCGGATGATAATTCTGGAAGGCTGATGGCCAATTACGGCCCCGTCTCGGGCGGGGTATGGGTCAGCGGCGTGCTCGACCTTAGTAACAGCAACCAGGACAATACGAACACTGTCAAGCTTACCAATGGGGCTTACGCGGCGATTGCGCCTTATGTGAATTCGGCGCTGCTGTTCCGGTGCCCAGCCGATCTTACGACGGTGGTCACTGGTGGTGCGCCGAAGTCGCGGGTGCGCAGCTATTCGATGAACGGCTACGTGGGACCAACTGGCACAGTGTGGAGCCCTGCTTTTCAAGTAATGACAAAAATTTCTGAAGTCTCTCAACCGGAGCGGACCTTTGTGCTCTTGGAGGAGCATCCAGGTAGCATCAACGACTCTGAGTTTTATTCTGATCTCGCCAATACCGGTTCGACCGCAACGATTGTTGATTTCCCAGGGCATTTCCATCTGGGCGGTGCAAACCTTGGCATGGCGGACGGGCACATTGAATATTGGCAATGGTCCGACGCCAGAACCATGCCTCCGATGAACGGTGCGTTACTCTTCCTAAACGTTGCTTCACCGAACAACCCCGATGTGGCGCGACTTCAGGCAGCCGCTTCCTACCCGAAGTAACAGTCAAAATGAAGAAACCGCGGACCGTGAAAATCTCGAAACTGTGGCTCCTGCTTCTCGGGACAGGCGTTTCGGCTGCCCTAGTGTCGCAAGCGGGATCGTTGGTCGCACCGGAAGGGCCGTCGCCTGCACCCACAGCGGGAGCTTCTCGTGCATGTCAAAACCCTGGCGTCAGCGCGAATGGCCGATTTGTGGTCTTTGTCAGCGCGGCAGAAAACCTGGTCGCCAACGACAACAACGGCGCGTTCGACGTTTTGGTGCGGGACCGCCAGCTGGGCAAAACCCGGCTGGTGAGTGTCAACTCGTCGGGTACGAAAAGTGGAAACGCCGCTTCCCAATCCCCGACGATCAGTACCAACGGGCAGTTCGTCGTTTTCGAGAGCGCCGCGAGCGACTTGGTGGCAAATGACACCAACAATGCCTCCGACGTGTTCATCCGCGATCTGATTGCCGGAACCACCACCTTGGTTAGCGTCAGCACCAACGCGGTCAGTCCGGGCAACCTCGAATCCAGCGCTCCCACGATCACACCCGATGGTCGTTATGTGCTGTTCGCGAGCCGCGCCAGCGATCTCGCCGCCAACGATACCAACAACGCGGTTGATTTGTTTGTTAGGGACATTGCCGCCGGAACCACAACCCTCGTAACCCGCGACTCCGCCAGTACCTTCAGCTTTGCCGGTCGGTCCGTGATTTGGGACGGCAATCGTCAAATCAGCGATGATGGCCTTTGGGTGGCGTTTCACAGTTTGGTCGCGAATCTGGTAGGCGGTGACACGAACGCGAAGCTCGACGTGTTCGTGCGCGACCTTCAATCCTCGTCGAACCTCGCGGTCAGCGTGAACACGACGGGCATAGGCTTGGGTAACGGCGATTCGCAAAATGCCTGCATGGATGCCACGGGACGGTTTATCGCTTTTCAGAGCGTTGCTTCCAATGTCGCCACCAACGACACAAACGCCGGACTGGACGTTTTCCTGCAGGATCGGGTCACCGGGACGACGACCCTTGTCAGCGTGAACACGAATGGCGTCAGTTCAAATTCCAGCAGCTCCGGCTCGCCGGTGTTGAGCAAGCAAGGCAACGTCGTGATCTTCTTAAGCACTGCCAACAATCTCGCGGTCAACGACACGAATTTGTCCGGGGCTGATCTGTTCCGCCGAGACTTGGTTGTTGGATCAACGACGCTGATCGCATCGGGTGTTTCCATTTTGACCTACTCCCCGGCGGCGAGGTCCGTTCCGGCAATTTCGGCCAACGGACGGTTTGTCCTCTACCAAGATGGCAGCAAGAATCTGATGCTTTTGGATGCGGCGGCGGCCACCAATACTACCATCGCGGCAAACGTACCAGGCGCAGATGTCGTCATGACCGACGACGCAAATTGGATCGCGTTTGTAGGTGCGCTTGATGCAACGGGGGTGCAAAACATTTATCTCCATGACCGGTCGGGCGGGACCACGGAGTTGATCTCTGTCCGAGAACCAAGCCTGCCGGTCAACACCGGATCCGGGGCCAGTCGAATGATTCCGAGTGGGGTCAGTTCCAACGGCCAGTTCGCCGTCTTTGAGAGTTACGCATCCGATCTGGATGCGGAGGACACCAACCGCACGAGCGATATATGGGTGGGCGACCTGAATGCCGGCTCAAGCCCTTGGTATCGTTTGAACACGCGAGTAGCGGGTTTTTCGCGGGGCCCGGCCCGGCGGCCCGTGATCAGCGACGATGGCCGGTGGGTTGCGCATGAGGCGATTCCCGACAGCACCCCGTTGGCGGGCTTGGGAACGCGCTACAGCCTGTATGCCTACGACCGGGTTGCGGAGACGAATGTCATGATCGCCGGGGTTGGCAAAGTGAGCGCGCCGTCGCTCCCGGTCTTCAGCCAGCAAGGCGGATTCATGGCGTTCCAGAGCAGCGAGACCGGCGTTGGCGGTTACCCCACCACGGTGGGTCAGGTTTATTACCGGGACATGGCGCAAGGCTCCAATCGCTTGGTCAGCCGTAACTATCAGGGCACCGCGGCTGGATCAGCCGCGTCTTCGAACCCCGCCCTCAGCCCGGATGGTCGGTACGTCGCGTATCTGAGCAGCGCGTCCGGGTTGGTCACCAACGCGCTCTCAGGGATCAACGCTTTCCTCTGGGATTCGGCAACCGGATCGAACGTGGTTGTCAGTGGTCCGGGCTCTTTAGTTTTCCCGGTTACACGAACGGCCTTCGCGGCCAATGGCAACCTACTCGCGTATGAACGTCAGACCAACACCTGGTTGTTTGACGTGGTGAATCAGACTTCCTCCCTCACGCTCACGGACGCGGTGAACGTCGCCTTCAGCGCCGACGGACGTTTCGCGGCCTGCGAGCGCCGCGCCAGTTACTCACCGTTGGATACCAACGCTACAACCGATGTTTATCTCATTAATCGCTCCAACGGGCTGGCCTCGCTCGTGAGCGTCAATCCGGACGGCACTGCCGCCGGAAACAGCCGATCGCTTTCACCCCTGATCACGCCTGATGCGCGTTACGTCCTTTTCCGCAGCCGCGCAACCAACCTGGCGGTGAACGACACCAACGGGATGAGTGATGTGTTCCTGCGGGATTTGGCGCTGGGCCGGACGATTCTCCTGAGCATCAATCGTGAGGGGAACGGAACGGGAAACTCGTTCTCTGGGAATCCGGTTATGTCCGCGGATGGGAGCACGGTCTTATTCGAGACCTACGCTTCGGATCTGATCACCGGCGACTACAATGAATCGCGCGACATCATGATGCTGCGGTTGAGGCGGACCGACACCGACGGCGACGGACTGCCGGACGATTGGGAACTGGCCTACTTCAACGGTCTACAACGCAACGGCACGGGTGATTCGGATGGGGATGGACAAACCGACGCGATGGAGTTTCAGGCGGGTACCGATCCCACCAATGTTGGCTCCATCCTGCGGGTGATAACGCTCTCGCCGCCATCGGCCGGACCGGTGCAGGTATTTTGGAGTGCAGTGCCCGGGAAAACCTATCGCGTCCAGTTCAAGGTGTCCGTGTCCGATCCCATTTGGAAAGATCTTGCGGGCGACGTGACGGCGATGGGCCCGACCGGCGTCAAAGAGGACGCTTCGGTCGGCGCGGCGCCCGAGCGCTATTACCGCGTGTTGTTGGTGCAGTAGAAGCGTGCCCGCCTGGGCCAGACCATCACTTCTCGATCACAAACTCATCCCGCTCGTTGCCGTCCACGTCATGGGCGCGATAGACGAGGCGGTTGCCATTGATCTGGATGTCGAGCACCTGGTAGGTCGAGACTTTGGTAAAACCGAGGACCGTGCACCCAAAGCGGTGTCGCCGCGACGCTCTGCCACCGCAGTGCAAAAACCTTGCGGGTGCATTCCTGTGCCTGTGACCTGTCCTGCTAATTTTGCCGGTTGACCGCAGGATCCCGCCAACCCGCCGTTGGCCAGGGATCGACCCGGTCGGCAAGCCAGGTGTGGCAGCGAAGCGAGCACACCGACTGATGACGATTTTTGCTGGAAAACACGCGGGCGAGGCTGGCCGGCCCAGTTAAACAATGCGCCCCGCGCACCGCAGATACGCGGCACGCGGGGCAATCGTCGCGTCCACCCGTGCGGCCCCAATTACCGCACACCAAACCCAGTCTTGGCCTACGGCAGGCGCAGACGATAAAGCCGGCCGGTCACCCCCGAATCATTCGTGACGGTGTAGGATTTGGTCCCGCCGTTCTCGGTGATGCCGTTGGTTACCTCCTGCCAGGCCAACGGCGGGGTCAGGCTTTCCGTGCTTTCGAGGATGAAGCCGGCGTAACTGCTGGGCCAGGAGAGGGTGAACAATCCACCGCCGCCACCACCGAGGGTGAAGCTGAGCTCGGGCGGACTGGTGACGGTGAGCGTGCCGCTGTTCGTCGTGACGAAATAATTACCCAACTTGCCATCCGGATCGCTCAACACGGGCGTGATCGGATACGTGCCCGGCGGGCTGGCTATCGTCGCGGTGGTGGTAAACGTGGCGGTGATATTGTCGCCGTTGACCAATCCGAGGAGCGAGCCGGTGAAAGCAGGGTCCGCCGCACCGTAAACGCGATTCGTGTCGTTGGCGGTGACGGTCAGCGGCGCAGCGGTCACGGTGAGAGTCCCCGGGTTTGTCGTCACAGTGTAGTTGCCCAACTTGGCGTCGGGATCAACCAAGGCTGGGATGATTGGATAAATTCCCGGCGGGGTGTTCGTATCGGCGCTGGAACCAAACGTGGCCGTGATGTTGTCGCCATGGGCGAGGCCCGTGATTCCGCCGGTGAAGGCGGGATTTGGCGCGCCGTAGATCCGGTTGGTATTGTCCGCCGTGACGGATAATGCCGCTGGCGTGATGTTCAGCATCCCACCCACGTAACTGAACGCATAATGATCATCCGCGCCGCCGGCGATTGTGATGGGATAAGGCCCTACCGGGCTGCCGTTGGTGGCGGCGGTGGTGATGACGGGCGGGGTGTCGAGCACCGCGGCGGTTTCGCCGAGCGCGAAAGCCGAGTAGCTGAACGTGAGCGGCAGGTTGGTTTCGGCATACGTGCGCGATTGGTTGTTGGCCGTGGCAGTGAGCGGGGCTTTGGCGATGACGATGTCGAACACGTCATTCGTGCTCAACGCTGGTGAACCATTGTCCGTGGCGATGACCGTGACGGAATTGGTGCCAACGACAGTTGGCGTGCCGCTGAAGGTGCGCGTGGCGGGCGTGAGGGTGATGCCGGGAGGCATTCCGATGGCGGAGTAGGTCAATGTCTGGCCTGCGTCTGGATCATTGAACGCGTTTGCGGCAAACGTGAAATTGACAGGTGTGCCGTAGGTGATATTGGCGTCAGGAATTGGGTTTTGGACGACTGGACGTGCGTTGGCGGCCACTGCGGCGATGTACTTGATGGTGAAAAAGTCGCGATTCCCAACGGAGTTGTAGTTGAGCTGGCCGTCAGACCCACCGGCTACGACGATCTCTCCGGCAGGCCCGACTGACAGCGCACGGCTCGAGTAGAATTGGTCGTTGCCGTTGACTGGCCCATTATAGACCGCAGACCAAAGCAGAGCGCCGTTTTCGCTGGCGAGCTTGACCGTGTGGAAGTCGGTCTTGCCACCGGCATAGAGCCAGGCAGCTACGATGACATCGCCCGTGGCATCGGTGGCGATGGGGAAGTCAAAATTCTGGTTGGCGTTCGTCAGGCGCTGGCTCCAAAGAGGCCAGCCGCTTCCGCCATCGTATTTCATAGTCAAGCAGTAACTGCCCTGAGAGAAACCGGTCACAATCGCGTTGCCGACCGGATCCGACGCAATTGCGGTTGGGGTGTCTGACGCCCCACTGTTGAAGCGTTGTTCCCACTGCAAGGCTCCGTCGCTGCCCGCGTACTTGGCAGTATAATAGTCGTCGTTAGAGCCATTGGAGGAGCGACCGGTGATAATGACATTTCCGTTGGGGTCGAGGCAAAGCGACTTGCCATAGTCATTGATGTTGGCCGAACCGTTGTAACGCTTCTCCCAGATTAAGGCCCCGTCAGCGGCGGCGTACTTGGCGGTATAAATGTCCTGATTCGCGCCCCCGTACGAGTTGCCGGTCACGTAAACATCTCCAACGCCATCCACGATGACCGCGCTTGCTTCATCGGTCTGGGAACTTGCGACACCGCTGTATCTCCTTTCCCAGAGAAGACTGCCGTCGGTTGCGGCGTACTTCGCGGTGTAGTAATCGAATCCTGTGGCGCTCGCATAAGACCGCCCAGTGACGATCACGTTCCCGGCGAGATCTGCCGCAACCGCCCTAGGCTCATCGATGTTGTTGGCCACGTTGGCGTAGCCTTGTTCCCAGAGCAAGGACCCGTCCGCCGCAGCATACTTGGCAGTGTAGTAATCGCCGCCCGAGTTGCCGGTGACGGCTACGTTACCCAACGGATCAAGAGCCATCGAAATAAGATCGTCACTGATACCGTTTGTGTTGCCGTAAGAACGACTCCACAAAACAGCGCCCGCGGGCGAGTATTTGGTCGTGTAGAAGTCCAATGTTGCTGAGATCCCGGGAATCACCGAGTTCCCGGCGACGACGACATTTCCTGCGGCATCAATAGCAACGCATTTAGGAGTGTCCTCATGGTTTCCCGGCCCGTCGTAGCGCTGTTCCCAGACTATTGCACCATCCGCGCCGGCGCACTTCACCGTAAGAAGATCATTCTGCCCAGCGGCAGCTGATGTTCCGACGATTACGACGTCACCATTGGGATCAACGCCCATTGAAACTGAGGACACGCTATTGAGATTCGTCCAAGTGACAGCGCCGTTCGCTGCATCATACTTCACTGTGTACAGCCCGGAGACGATGACATTCCCGGCTCCATCGGCCTTCACAGTGGTTGGCCGTTCAATGAGATCGGGCGACCCGGCGAAGCGCTTTTGCCACAAGAACGTTCCATCAGCCGCATATTTTGTAGTGAGATAGTCTTCACGACCAGCACTGTCGGTTGCACGGCCAGTCACCGCCACATTACCACTGGAATCTAAGGCGACGGACGTCGCCTGGTCCTGCCGGATGCTGTTGTAGGACACCCCTCCGTTGTATTGTTTCGACCACAGCACGGCGCCGTCAGCCGCTGCGTACTTAGCCACGTAGAAATCGGATTGGAGGAAAGTCCGGGTTCGACCCGCAATCACGACGTTGCCGTCCGGGTCTAGCGCCAAAGCGGCAACATAATCCACGTCATCACTGTATATTGGCTCGTCATATTGCCTCTCCCAAACCAGCGCACCGTTTGCTGCCGCATATTTAGCGGTGTAGATGTCGTAATTTGCTCCGTTCCAAGTTTGGCCGGTGACGACTGCGTCACCGTTCGCATCCACCGCAATCGCCAAGGGTTCATCGCTGCTGCTATTGGTTCCATCGTGACGACTTTCCCAGAGCACCGCGCCGTCAACCGCTGCGTACTTAATCGTTTTGTAGTCATACTGGGAGTTGTTGTGGACCGAACGGCCGGTGACCAGCGCATTTCCCAAAGCGTCCACGGCTACGGCCACGGCCTGGTCAGTGGAATTGGACGGACTATTGTAACGCTGTTCCCAAAGCAACGCTCCGTCTGCAGCGGCGTATTTCGCAGTGTAATAATCATCATTTGTGCCGTTCCAGGAATACCCCGTAACGATGACGTTTCCGCTGCTGTCCACGGCGACGCCTGCCGGCGCATCGTCCCGATTGCCTGGCCCGTTGTAGCGGTTGGTCCAAACCGGCGCACCTGCGCTCGAATACTTGATGGTGAGAAAATCCTTGCCGAAAAGTAAGGCGTCGGACGAGCCAACTACGATTACGTTGCTGTTGGCGTCTATCGCTGTCCATCCCGCGAGTTCCGCGGCACCGCCGAAACCGTTATAGCGATTGCTCCAAACGCCGGTGAAATTCTCAGGGACGGCCACGAATGGCGTGACTGTGGTGATAGCTTCCGGGGAAATGAAGACCCCGCAGACATTGCTAATCAGGCAAGTGTATCCGTGGCCGGCCGTGGCACTGTCCGTCGGCTGTGCTGGGAATATCGTCAAGTTGGATGTTGTTGCACCCGAGACACGGGCATTGTTGACCAGGTTTGTGCCGTCCCGCCGCCATTGGAACGTCAGGTTTGTACCCACCGCATTCACCAAGAAGGTTAAGTAACCGCCCTCGTAGTTCGTGAACGACGCTGGAATCGGCCCGCTGGTGATAGCCGTAATCGGCCAGTTGGTAACGCCTACTGTACCAGCCATGAGGGCCGTACATCCTCCAAAGGTGTTGCTGGCAGCGACAGCGTAGGTTCGATTGAGGAGTTGATTCCCAAAACTCAGCGCTGAACCCGTGCCGGCCAGCACGACACCGGTGGGAACGCCATTGGTGCGGAGACGATAGTCCACTCCCAGTTCAGATCCGCTGAGTCCAACCGGCACGCCGGTACCGGTACAATCCGTGCCCCCGCCGGTGACCGTGAAGACGGTCACCGCCTGGTTGATGGTAAGCGCGACTCGATCCGTATTGGTGGAAGTGCCGTTGCAACCCACGGCAATAACGCAATCGTAGCCTTCGGTCTGGATCGCCGAATCGGCCAGTACCGAGTTGCCGATGATCAGGGTGGGAGACAGGCAGCCGGAGAGCACGCTGCCATTTCCAGTCGGACCGTCCACGAGATTCACGCCGTTGCGTCGCCATTGAAAGGTGGGATTCGAACCGGTGGCAGATACGGTCAACATCACGGTGGAGCCGGAGCACGCCGAGCGGTTGACGGGTGGAGTAGCGATACCGGCCGGAGTGCAGCCGGGCAAGGCAACGATCTCCAGCGCGTTGACCGGCGCTCGCGTACCGTTGGGCGTGGTGAGGGTAGTGTCCGTCTTGAGCGTGAACCAGTTGCCGCTGAGGCCGGTGAAGCGGAGGTAGCTTCCGTCTTGCGAATTATCGAGATCCGTGCCGGGATCCTCCACGAACGAGGTAGCCGTTGGGAGGGTGCTGCCATATTTCCGAATGATGCCAGTCTGGTTGGTGATCGTGTAGGCCCCACCGCTGTTGTCTGTGGCGGCGCGAGAAAGGTAAACATAGACCTCGTAGCCTTGGTCGGTGAAGGAAGGCGGGAGATTGCTGACGGCAATAAACACGCCCGTGGCAGCGGTGTTCCCCGTATCCAGGTAGCCGCTCATCAGTTTCCGGTTCGGGCCAGCCGGGAAGCCGTTGTTTGCCCCGGAGCGCCAAGTGTTGGGGGAGGACCAGTTGACCGTTACTGGCGTTGACACCTTTACTCCTGAACTGTCCGCGAAGAGCGATGAAAGACTTCCGGCGGCATTTGTGAGGTTGTTCCAGTTTGACGATGGGATCGCCCCGGCGGATTCGCCCGAGGCCAGACCGCTGGTGGCGAAATCGGGGTCGGTGGCGGCAAAATTCAGGCTGAGGCTTGTGCCGGTGGTATGTGCCCGCGCGGTTGAAACTGCCAAAGTGGACACCAAGCTTGCGGACGCAAGCAGTTTGGTTACTCGTGATGGAATCCAGCGGGGGGAGTGCATGGTGGGGATGCAGTGGTGGGAGGTTGATGTGCATCGCAACTGCCCAGAATCGTTTTTGTTTGTTCGGTGCATAGGTATTCACTCCCTCCACAAAGGATTTCCCAGAAAAGGTTACAAAAGAATTTTGCGGCGGGATCTCAGCAATCCGGGGGTGCGACGCGCTTCAATGAATCGCGATTGCTCAATTGGCCGGCCCGGCGCGTTCGTTCATTAATGTTTCCGCTTCCCGGCGAAGGAGGTCGGCGAGGACCCAGTCCCTGACGAACCAATGCTCGAGCATGAAGTTCGCGCGGTGCTGTTCGGTCACGGCGATGCCGGCGCGAAAAGCCGTCCGGGCGGATTCGGTTCGGAGTAGGCGGGCCTGCGCCAAAGCGTCAATGAAGAATGCGGTCGCCTGGCAACTGAAGTCTACTTTTCCGGCGGTGGCCGCGTGGTTTGCCCATTGATGAGCAGAATCAAACTGTCCACGCCGATACTCGGCCAGGGCTTTAGTCATACTGATCCATGGAGGAAAATTCTGATTGCTGCTTTGCAAAAAAGCAACGTCCGCCAGTCTGCCAGCCACTTCCAGGTCAGCGCCTTCCACCGGCAATACCAAAGCCGCTTTTGCGGCCATCTCGGCACTCCAGGCATCTCCGTGTTGGACGGCAAAATCAAGGCACTCGCGTGCGCGAGTCCGATACTGCGCGAGACGGCCCGCCCCAGCGAGCATGAGCGTTGTGGTGAAAAGATTGGCCTGCCCACTCGCCGACGCTTCATACTCGGGCCGTACGTTGGTGTAGATGCATGACCATGGGCCTCGCGTAACGTCGAGTGCGCCCAGCAACTGGAGGCAGTAATCGTTCGACGGGACTTCGATCATCTCCTGATGGATTGCTCTTTCCGCGTCTTCCCATTTGCTTTGCACCGCGAGGGACTGCAACAGATAACGAAAAACAATGCTCCGATACGGGTGGTGCAGGTCGTATAGGCCTTGCCACAGGGCAAATGTGGTGAGCAACTCCGCCTCAGCCTCGGCAGGCTCCCCCTGCTTCAGCAACTCTTGTCCGAGAGCAAAATGGAATCCAGCGGTTACTGTGTTGGTCTTGCCGAATCGATTCAACGCCAGCCTCAGTCCTTCGCGCGCCAGTTCCTCGCCTTCCGCCGCGTTAGTCACGGTCACCGACAGTTTGCGCAAGCACAGGATGATGCCATCGACATTGGTCTTCAGTCCGCGTTGAATGGCCAGGGCTTCACGCAGGTAAGGAACCGCTTCAGGCGGTGTGTCTCCCCAATGGTAGAGCGAACTTGCCAAACTCAGGAGACAAGTGCTCAAAGCGGCCGGATCGCCAAGGCGCCGCGCCATGTCCACTCCCCACTGAGCGTTCCTGCGACCTTCCGCAATTCTTTCCGTGAAACTCTGGGCGCTCCCCAACATTCCCAGCGCAACGGCCAGCTTCACGTGGGGCTCAACGAATGCGCGCCGGTAGCTGTTGACAGCGTTCTGAAGGACGGGGATGGCGCGATCGTGTTCGCCGATATCGACGTACGTTCCGCCAATCGTGGCCAACACGTCACCTTGTACTTCCGGCTGGGAGGATAGTTCGCCCATGACGCGCCGGGCAGATTCATCCAGGATTTCGCGCAGCAACGCCGGATCACGGCCATGGGCAACGCTCGGACCGGCCGCCTTGAGCATGTCGGCGAGGAATCCCGCCACCACCGTGCTCCGCGCTGCTTCAGTTTGGGCCCGTTTTCCTTCGCGCTCAGCGGCTTGTCGCAGATGGACTTGTTCCAATTCAGCGGTTCGGGCGCGGACCGCCTGCCAGACGCTCACAAAGACACCCGCGAACAACAGCAGCACAAACGCGGTGGCGGTTGCGAGGAACAGACGGTGACGCGACGTGAACTTGGTAAACTTGTAGGCCAAGCTGGGAGCCGCGGCGACGACGGGTTCGCCGTTGAGATGCCGCTCGATGTCACGCCCCAGGCCATTGGCGGTTTCGTAACGCCGCGCCCGATCCTTCTCCAAGCACTTCATCACGATCCAGTCCAGTTCCCCGCGCAAGAGACGATTCAACTTTGCCGGTTCGGCTGCCCGCTGTTGCGCCACGGCGTGCTGATCTGCCAGCGTGAGCGTGCTCAACTGCGTCGAGGGCTTCGGCGGCTCCTGCTCGCGGATGATCCGCAGCACCTGATCCAGGCCGGCCTTCTGCAATTCCTCGTCCGAAAACGGCGTCCGCCCGGTCAGCAGCTCGTAGAGCACGACCCCCAGCGAATAGATGTCGCTGCGCGTGTCAATATCCAGATTCCCCAACCCCGCCTGCTCCGGGCTCATGTACGCAGGAGTCCCAATCAGTTGATTGAAGCGCGTGAACAGCGTCTTGCCCGTCAGCTCGCCCTCCGTGGCTTTGGCGATGCCGAAATCAATCACCTTCGGTACCGGTCGACCGTCCTGCTCCGTGACGA
>CAZIJO010000002.1:22359-91881 GCA_964539515.1 uncultured Bifidobacterium sp.
AGGTCGCGGTGGATCACGCCCTTCTGGTGCGCGTGTTGCACCGCCTGGCAGACGGGCATGAACAATTTGAGCCGCGCCTCCGTGCTCAACTGCCGGCGATCGCAGTAATCCGTAATCCGCTCCCCGCGCACCAGCTCCATCACGAAATAAGGCCGCCCCCTTTCCGTCGCGCCGCCGTCGAACACGCGGGCGATGTGCGGATGGTCCATCAGCGCCAACGCCTGCCGCTCGGCCTCGAAGCGCGCCACGACTTCCTTCGTGTCCATCCCCAGCTTGATGATCTTCAGGGCGACCTTGCGCCGCACCGGCTCCTCTTGCTCCGCCAGCCAGACCGTGCCGAAACCCCCTTCGCCAAGCGGTTCGAGCAACCGGTAGCGGCCGATGTGACTGCCGGGTTGCTCGTTGCTCGATGCGACCCCCTCCTCGGCACGGGCAGCGACCGACCGGGCGTCGAAGCCGAGCTGCAGCAGGCAGTTTGGACACAGGCCGGCCGGAGCACCGACGGGCAATGGCTGGCTGCATTCTGGGCAAACCTGAAGCGACATGATCGTCTAGTTCACAAAGCAAAACCCGGCGGAGGTTACACGAATGGCCACACCGCATTTGCATCAACGAGCCGATACCGCGATGAAGTGGCGCAATTCCTCGTCCACTTCCTCCGCGCTGCCAACGGTCAGGCCAATCTCCTCGCGCAGCAATTCGCCATAGCGCTGCCGGAGGCGAAGCGCGGCGACTTTTACGGCGCCCTCGGTCATGCCGTGACGGGCGGCCACTTCGGCGTAGGGCAAGCCTGGCCGGTCGCCCTGCAGGTGCGGTTGCAGGTCAGCGAACAATTTTCCCTTGCCGGCGGCGTTACATTCCGCGCCCAGGTGAGCAAGCACTTTCACGAGCAGGGTCAAAACCCACTGCTTTTCGAAGAGGGTTTCCGGAGTGTCCGCCTCCGCCGGCGTCTGCGCATATTTGGCCTCGCCGTCGGCGATATCCAGCGACAGGAGTTTTTGGCCGGCGCCGCGCTTCTGGGTGCGGCGGCGATCCCATTCGTTGGCGAGAAAATTGTCGAGGGACCGGAGCAGGAAGGAACGGAAGCGGCCCCCGGCACGTTCCAGTCGTTGCAAGGCATGCTTCTCCAGGAGGTGGAGGAAGAAATCCTGGGTGATGTCTTCCGCGTCGGGCGGCAGATAACCCCGCCGCCGAACGTAAGCGTAGAGGGGATACCAGTAATCCAGGTAAATCCGGGCAAACGCATCCTGGGTGCGCCCGGTGCCGGGGCGGGCGGCTTGGAGGACAACGGTCCAATGCGTCGTTTGGAAAGCAGCCGCGCCGGCGGCTTTTGAAGGTGCCGTTTCCATTTGCTCTCATCCCACCGGCGCCCCTTCTGGGTTTGGCGCCGGAACATGTCGCCCATTGCAGGACCAGCCTGATGAATGACCTTGTCTCTGCATAAGGCGGTGCTTGGCTTGTAGCATGGGAAGTTTCGCCTCCCGCTTCAAGCGGAAGCTTTGCCGCACTCAAAATGAACGATCGAACAACAAACCAGCCCGCGCCGGCCGGCTGACCACCCGGCACACAGTAATCTCCCGTGCGTTCACCCGGATCTGGAGTGCCTTTTTGCTTCAGGTACCCGGCACGCCCCGCCTCGCGTGCGGTCTCACTTCTCGATCACAAACTCATCCCGCACGTTGCCGTCCACGTCATGGGCGCGATAGACGAGGCGGTTGCCATTGATCTGGATGTCGAGCACCTGGTAGGTCGAGACTTTGGTAAAACCGACCTCGGTATAGTCGTGCGGCTGTTGCTCGTAATGTTTCGTTCCCGAAACTGCTATCGTGTAAATCGTCCCATCCTTCGCCGTCGCCACCCGTTTCTGCGCATTCATGGGATAGGTGCGCAGGTAGGCATGGTCATGACCCTGGAGCGCGAGGTCCACGTGATACCGGTCGAAGATCGGGGTCCAGAGATTGCGCACGTCCACGTTGTCGCGGTTGCCGCCGGAGGAATACGCCGGGTGATGGTAGCTCACGAATTTCCACACCGCCTTGGTCTTCGCGAGTTCCTTTTCGAGCCACGCGGTCTGTTTGGCCGCGTCGAGATTCGAGTCGAGGATGATGAACTTGGCATTGCTGTACTCGAAGGCGTAGGCGCGCTCCGGCGGGATGGTTCGGGGGCCGTTGCGGGGCAGGGCGAATTGCGCGAGGTAAAGCTGTGGGTCCTTTGCCTGATACTCATGGTTGCCGAGCACGGGCACGAGGGGACGACGATCAAACACGCCTTTTGAATGCTCGAAAAAGCTGTCCCAATCCCAGCGTTCGGCTCCGCGGTTCACGAGGTCGCCGGCCATCAGATAGAACGCCGCGTCGGGCCGGGCGCGGTAGGCGTTGTGCAAGAGCACCCCCCAGCGATCAAGGCCGTTCTGGGCGTCGCCCATGTAAACGAAGGCGAAAGGCGCCGAGCCCGCCGGGGCGGTCGTAAATTCCGCCGGGGCCGTCCAGCCGTCGGGCGATCCGTCACCGACGGCATAGAGGTAGGTCGTCCCCGGTTTCAAACCGCGCAAGGCGACGGTGTGGCGGTGGATGAGGGGATCGTTGACGAGCGCTGGCGTGGCGAGCGGTTCGGTGGTGGCACGTTTCGTCCGGGCGGATTTTGCGTCCAGCGTCGGGCCAACGGACTTGAGCTGATAGCGAACGACGCCGCGCGTGAGGTTGGTGGACGTGCGCCACTGAATGGTCTGGCTGGTGCGCGGGTCGCCGCTCCAGGTCAGGACCACCTGCTCCGCGCGGTCGCTCGCCGGGTACTGCGTTTTGCTGAACAGACTGACCAGACGCGCGTCTTCCGTGCTGTCATCCTCGGTCTGGATGAGCAACTGACCGTCCAGTTCAGGCGGCACCGTGGCCAGTTTATCTGCCTGATCCACATACGGCTCGACGCCCGCAACGAACCGGGTCGTGCGCAAGTGGGCCGGGTATAGGTCCGTGACTTTGACGGTGTGGCCGGCTGCCTGGGGTTTGAGCAGGACAAGATAATGCTCGCCGCGGCCGGTCAGGTTTTGAACGCCCAGGCCAATTTCGCCCGCGGGAAATTCCTTCTCCCAAGTGTCAAAGTCGCGTTGGGCCAGTTTGAATTTGAGCCCGGTGGCCTTGAAACCGCGCGCTGCCAGCCAGTAGGGTTCGTCGCCGAGACTCGTTTCGCGCACGATCGTGACGATGACGGGCACGTTGACGCGGAAGCGCAGATGTTCGGTAGCGAGGATTTCGCGCTCGTTGGGCGTCAGGAAGGCTTGGACCTTGGGTGCGGTCAACGCAATGAGCTGGTCGGCGGTCAGTTCACGTTTCAGGCGCCCGATGATGCCGGCGACCGTATCGTGAATGGACGGATGGCCATCGGTGTGGGCCGCGGCGGGAATGGTGGCAAAGCTGGCGAGCAACGTGGCTACCAGCAAGGTGACGCAAAACGATTTCCCTCTCCCCTTTCGAAGGGGCGAGGGCAGGGTGAGGGGTGGATTCGGCGTTCGATATTGGATGTTGGATGTTGAATGTTCATCATTGTCAGCGCGTTCCCCCTCACGGCCCGCACCCCCGCGGCGGGGGCGAGGGAGGAGCGCTCGCCGGCCCATTTCCCCGGTCGTCCATTTCATCGTCTGCGGGATATTACGTTTCATAAAATTCAGTTTCCGTTCAGCCAAGCCGGAAAAACTCGCGTGCGTTGTCATGCAGCATCCGGCGCGCGAGCCGTTCGGCGGTGGCCCGGCTGAAATAGCCGCTGGCCAGTTTTTCATCCAGCACTTCAGCAATCAACCGCCGCGCCGTCTGCAGCGCGCCGTAGGTTTCCTCGACATGCCAGTTGTCGCCCCCCAGCATCATCCGGGATTCGTTGGGCAGGACCTCGATCGCTTCGTGCAGCGCGAGCTTGAAGTGCGACGGGCTCAACAGGAACGACCACGTGAGATCGAGCCAGATGTTGCGATAGACGAATGCCATGCCGAGCAGGTCGCGGCTCCACGGATACGCCAGATGCATCAGCAGGAAACGGGTGCGCGGATGCCGCTCGACCAATCCGGCGACGCCGAGCGGGTGCGAACCGCGAATGATCCCCGTGCCCAGATGCAGTTGCACCGGAATATCCCGCGCGGCCGCGATCCGGCAGAGATGATCCACGATGAAATCCCCGAACGCCTTGCGTTCCGCCGGTGGCGGCGAGGCCTTGCCCCATGCGGCCCGAGCCAATGGCTCGTTCGGCTCGTCAAAGTTAATATCCCGGTCGTAGGCGAGCGAGTTTTTGAGCGCGACCTGACCCCGCGCCGCGAGCCCGGCCACGAGTTTTTCCAAGGCATCCAAGTATTCATCGAACGACCCCGCCTTAAGCCCGACCCGCTTCAGCAGTTCATGCGCGCGATTGTCGTTGTGGTCGTGCGAATCGGGATGCCAGCCGAGCGCGAGCGAATTGGTGCGCATCACGGAACGGTAATTCGCCCCGAGCGCGGGCCGGGGATCGAGCAACGGGTCGTTGTAGGCGTCCGTAATGACCGTCGTGACCCGCGCACGGTTCAAGACTTCGTGCGGCCACTCGGGTCGGCGATGAGCGGCCCGTACCGCGGCGTCGAGCGCCTGCCAGTTGTCGCGCGTAATCTCCGGGGCGCCGCCGCCGCCGTGCAGCTCGACCACGGCGCGAACCAGATTGCGGACAAAAAAGTTTGACCCGCTGTGATCCAAAAACGGCGCGAGCGCTTCCCACGTCGTCGGCCCGGCTGCCGCGAGCATCGGATCGGCCTCGCGGGACTCGGACGGGAGGCAGTACGGCCGGGCCTGCGCCCAGCCGGCGTAGCTTTGCTGGAACAATTGCAGCAGATTGACCTCACGTTGATGGATGATCTCGGGCAGGTGATGCTCATGCACATCCACAATCGGGAGGTGCTCGACGAATTCGCGCAGGGAATCATGCATAAACTGACAGGCAAATCTGACTGGGGATGGTGGGCGGTGTCAACGTCGATGCGCGAAAGGGTGCAGCTATGGATTGCACCCGCCATCGCGGCTGGCTATACCGACGCGCAACAATGCTACGCATGCTCGCCATCGTGCTGCTCGGCCTGCTGTCCGGCGGGACCGGCAGTGCGGCGCCGCATGGTGACGCCAGCATCACCATCACGCCGGCCGCCACGGGCGAACAGCTCGTCCGTACTTCGCTACCGTTGCCCCGCGGGTTGCTACGGGAGGGCCAGCAATTCGTCGCAACGGATGGCCGGCGAAAAGTCGCCGCGGCGGTCCGCCCTTTGTCATGGCATCCGGTCACGAACGACGAACCCAAATCCGTACGACGGGCCTTGGTGACATTTCCCTACAAGTTTGCCACCACCGCGCCGGTGACATTTTCGCTCCGCCCGATCAAAGCTGGCAACTCAGCGCCGCGTGGGTTGCCGGTAACGGCAGTCCTCCGAGACGAGACCGTGACGCTGACCTGGAAGAACGGGGAACGGGTGGAAATGAGCCTCCTTGCACCGGCACGAAAGTCCAGCGAACCGCCCCGAATCGAAGTAGTCGAAGACCATGACGCCTATCGCTGGCAACGGTGGCATTTTCCCGATCCGCAGTGGCCGCGGATCATCGAATTGCGCTGCGATATCCTCGGCGGAGTGGTGCTCGTCGCCCATTTGCAACGCAATCTGCCCGAGGACGGACGCGCGCCCAACTTCGGCTGGGACGCCAAGACGCGGGTCGCTTCGGTCAGCGGCATATCAACCAACACAACCGTGACTTTGAAGGGTGAATCCTTCCGTCACCACTTCGCCGGGGGTGCCAACGCCCGCTTCGTGCTCGGGAAAGACGGCCTGGCCTTTTACCACCCAGCGGCACCCCTGAAACGCCGGGGGCAGATTGAAATTTCCTTTCCTGCAGCCGGTGAACTCGACTACCGCTACTATCGTTGCACCGCCGACGAGGAGGTGCCGATGCAGCCAGCCTCCTGGCAACGGGCGGAGGTGGTCATCGCCCCGTCCCACCTGGCCCCACTTTCCGTCACGCTGGAATCGCCGCATCAAGTCAGCGTGCCACCGGCCTGGTGGCAGGAACTATACGGCGTTGAAGGCGCGCCAGCGGGCGCACTGCCATCCGAGCTGAACGCCCTGGTCGATTACCACCGCAACGCGGTCCTACGCAGCATGGCCGTGGGCGACGACTGGGGGAATGTAATCGGCTACTCGGACGCGGCGCCGCACGGCGGGATTATCGGCATGAACCGGCTCAATCATTGTGCGGCGATTTTTGAGGAAGGCTGGCGCAGCGGCGACCGCCGGTTGCTCGAAACGGGCGTGCTCTGGTGCGACAATTTTTACGATCAATCCATCTGGTGGGGCGAAAAGGAACGGGGCGGCACGCGCTACAACAATGTGATCGGAATGAATCAAACGCCACCCGACAAAAAATACATGTGGCGTTCCAACAGCTCGGTGAATTTCTGCACGAAAGGCTACGATGCCTTCTGGCTCGCGTGGGAACAGACCGGCGATCCGCGCCTGCGCGAGGCCCTGGACGCCCAGGTTGCCTATGCCGCGCAGCACCTCCACGCCGACCGGGGGGAGTGCCGGAATATCGGGGACGTGCGCGACTTCATCCGCCTGTATCGCGATACCGGCGAACGGCGCTATCTTGACGAGGCCCTGCGCTTGTTCCGCGAATTGCGCCACAAGCTTTCCACCGGTGATCTTTTCGACCAAGGCGGCAAGCCGCTCGATCCGGACCCGCCGTTTATTGACGAAGACCAGCGCGGATTGACCGTGGGCTACGCGAAACCGTACATCATCGGCTACGCTCTGGCGGGGCTGCCGGAATTGTCACCCTGGGCGCCGGACGAACCAAAGCTGCGCGACGTGGTGCGGGCGGTCGCAGATTTTCTCGCAGATAGCCAGGACCCGATCGGCGGCTGGCGTTATCCGCATCCGCGCACCAGTGCCATTATCATGAGCCAGGCGCTGGAGCATGCCTGGCAAATCACGCAGGCGGCCCGGCTGCTTGGACCGGAGGCGAAGTGGCTCGACGCCATCGAAGCGACCTTGCGCCAGCGAATTCATGGCTGGCGGCGCACGGGTCAGATCTTCAGCGGCCTTGATGGCTGGGAGATCACCACCGGCAAAGTCAAAGACCGGAAGGAACTTTACGATCTGTACCGGAAACCGGCTGACCGGGACCCGAGCCGCGACTACACCGATGGGCGTGCCAGTTTTGGCGGCGCGCCTCCGGAAGGCATCGTTTATTTCACCGAAGTCCTCGCGTATTATTTGCAGCACCGCCCGGCGGCGCGGCTGCTGGCAGAGCCCGAACCCGACAGCCCGCTGGGCCAGGTGTTGTCCCGTGTTCCCGCAACTCCGCCATGAAGAAAATCAAAATCTTCGCCCTTCGAGTCCTTGCCCTGATCGCATCAGCGTTGCCAGCGGTTGCCGCGCCGGAATCATTTCAATCGCCCGGCGTCGTCAAAAACCTGCCGGTGTTCCACGAGCACCTGGCGGGGCGAATGGAGTATCCACTGTCCTGGCTGCACGGCGGTCACGGTGAGTTTGATTCCTGGCGGCAACAAGCCCGCGCCAGAGTGATGACATCCCTGCTGCTGCCGCCGCCGGTCGCCGCCTTCGCGCCGGTCGTCATCGCGGAACAAGACCGCGGCAGCTATGTTGCCCGCAAAGTGGTGTTCAATCTCCCCGGCGACAGCCGGGTGCTCGCGTATCTGCTCGCTCCCAAGGCGGCGGGCCCGCACCCGGCGGTGCTGCTCCTGCACGATCACGGCGCAAAATTCGACATCGGCAAGGAAAAAGTAATCGCGCCTTGGGACGACAAACCGGAGAAGCTCGATTCGGCGCGCAAATGGGTGGAAAAATACTATGGCAACCGGTTCCTTGGCGACGAACTCGCAAAACGCGGCTACGTCTGCCTCGCCACCGACATGCTCAACTGGTCGGATCGCGGCGGGGGTGGCTACGACGGGCAGGAGAAACTGGCCGCCAATCTCCTTCAGTTCGGCACGAGCTTCGCCGGCCTGATCGCCCATGAGGATTTGCGCGCGGCGGAATTTCTGGCAATGCAACCAGACGTGGACCCGAAGCGGGTCGGGGCCATGGGGCTTTCGGTGGGCGGCTTTCGCACGTGGCAGATCGCCGCGCTTTCCGATCGCATCGCCGCCGGGGTATCCGTTTGCTGGATGGCGACAGCAAAAGGTTTATTATTCCCGGGCAACAACCAGACCACGGGTCAGTCTGCCTTCACGATGATCCATCCGGGCTTGGCCAACTTCCTCGATTACCCGGACGTCGCCAGCATCGCGTGTCCGAAGCCAATGATGTTCCTGGGCGGACGCCGCGATGCGCTTTTCCCGCTGGCAGCAATCGAAGAAGCGTTCACCAAGATGCGCCGCGTGTGGCAATCGCAGAACGCCGGCGCAAAACTTGAAACGCGGCTCTACGATGCGCCGCATGAATTCAACATTACGATGCAGGACGAAGCGTTCGCATGGCTGGACGCCCGATTGCAACCGGCGAATTGACAGAAGAAGCAGCCGCCGACGAAAGGAGGCGGAACGTGCGCCCGCGCGATTGGTCCGCCTCCTCACGTCGGCGGCTACAGGCGATTGAGGTATTCTTCCAGGTTCGTGTAACCGTCACCATCCAGGTCCGCGTTGCGGTCGTCCGGGTCCGCGGGATTCAATCCATGGGCCTGCTCCCAAGCATCGGCCATCCCATCCCGATCCCGATCCGCCGGAGCCGGTGCGCTGTGGAGTGTCGGCCACCCGCCTACTTCCGCTTGTGAATCCAAAAGTTTACCCCGGTGGTGGCGAACATCGTCGATGACCCGGATATCCACAGCGTCGCGATGCAATGATGCCCCGGCCCGGGCGAGGACGAGTTCCGCGGCTTCGAGAGCCGGCTGGGTCAGGGGCGTATCTGCGGCCGGGACGGGGGAAGTGTCGGTTTTCCAATCCGCGACGCTGCCGCGGTATTGGTAGCCGGTGCCGGAATGCAGCCAGCGCTTGAAATCGAGCGCGGCGTAATTGTCACGGGTCAAATCGGCGCGCCCTTCAAACACATTGCCGTTCATGTAACCTCTGGCCAGGTCGGGCAGGCTGCCTTTCATCGCGATGGGCAGTTTCGTCGGATCGGTCATGGGCCCAGGCCGGAAGACGTTGTTGACGCAATTGATGAAGTGATCGGCGAAGTTGGCGGTGCCGCCGGCGCTCCAGTTGTAGATGAGGTTGTTGCGGAAATCCACGAGGTAACGCGGCGGTGCCTTTGCACTGCCCAGGGTGGGATGGCGATCCCGACAGGTGGAATAAAGGTTGTGGTGCAGGGAAAGGTTGCCGGACAAATCGCGATACGAGGCGCCCATGGCGTGATCTGTTTTATTGTGCAAGCTGCGATTCAGCGCCTCGCTAAGGAGGCACCATTGCACGGTCACGTTGCCGCCGCGCCGCAGGTCATGCGTGCCGTCAATCGCCCAACTCAACGAACAGTGATCGATGATCAAGCGGTCAATGTCCTCCGTGTTGAGGGCGTCGTCGCCGCCCCTCGCGCCTTTCTCCTTGTGCTCGTCGCCGAGGCGGACCCGCAGATAGCGCACGATCACGTTGGTGGCGTTCTTGATCTGAAACGTGAAATCCTTGAGCGTGATGCCGGCGCCCGGCGCGGTCTGGCCGGCGATGGTGATGGCGGATTTGTCGAGCGTGAGCCGGCTCTTCAGTTCGATCGTGCCGGACGTCTCGAACACGATGGTGCGCGGACCCGCCGCGGTGCGAATTCCTTCGCGGAGCGAGCCGGGGCCGGAATCGTTCAGGTGGGTGACAATATAAACATCTCCGCCTCTTCCACCGGTGGCAAACCGTCCAAAGCCTTCGGCGCCCGGGAAGGCGAGGTGTTCCTTGGCCGACGCGGCGTCGGCCGCCCCGGAAAATGCTGCGGCGAGCAACAGGAGGACGAAGCCCCAAAAATGGTGATCCCAACGGTCGAAGTTCTTTCGGCAGAGTTTCACAGGGCAAAGATCAGGCAGCATGCCGCTTCGACTTCTCCGCCGTCACAAGGTTGACCATTGAGTAGTAGCCAGAACTGGAACTCCCTCGAAGCCGGGGGAATGTTCGGGAGGATGCCTGCGCCGTATGCAGTCGTTTCAAAGGTTTGTGGTTGTGCGGGCTTGAAGCCACGTGATGTCCGAATTGTTGAATTGACGAATTCCGAAAGGGAACGGGGCCACATAGATCACAACCGAGAGCGTGCGACGATCTTTCCACTTGTGACATTCCGTGTGCCCATCCGCGTAACCGAAGCTGCAACTGCCCTGATGGAAACTTGCGGGCATGCTTTGCCAGTCGTAAAGCCCCATCTTTACCGCGAACGCGGCGTCGTTGATCGAATCAGGAAGTTCCTCAACCAGAACCCACAGGTCCGCCGGTCGGGGGCTGACCATGTCGGCGGACTGCTTGTAGATTCTCCACGGGGGGGAGTCTGCATGGCCATTGCTGGCTGCGACGCGGAACTGCTGATTCATTGAGTAGGTGCGCGTGCGAGGCTCGCCATGGGATCCGAATGACAGGCTTTTGTCCGCCGGACATTTGAACGCAGCGAGACTGTTAACGTAAGGCCAAAGCAACGATTCCTTGATCAACGCTTCGTTTGTGTTGTGAGCCGAGCCGTTGTAGTCCAAAAGGCCGTTCATCCAACCGAAAGCATCCGGCAAACGGTCAGTATTGTCGGAGGCATACATTTGCCAGCCTCGGATGAGTTGCCGCAGGTTGTTTTGGCATTGGAACGCATGGTCGCTCACGCGACTCCGTGCGAGGGCTGGAGTCAACAGCAGCGCCAATAAGGCGACGACCGCAATCACTGTTGCCAGATCAAATCTGGTGAAAGCTCCTTCGTCGTGCGGAAGTCGTGAAAAGCTCATCACACCTCCGGGCGGGACAGTTTGCAAGTTGGATTTGTTCATAGTGGCTTGGAGAATCCAGAAAAACGGTTCACTGTGCTACGACACGATAAAGTCTTTGAGCAATACCAACTGTCTGGTCGTTGAACCAGCCCTGATTACCCACGATGGTCACGCCGTTGTCGAGGTCCTGCCAGGTTGGGTCCGCCGAGTCGTTCTTGAATTGAACGCGATACGTTCTGCCGGCAACTGTCGGCCAGGTGAGCCAGCAGCCTTTGGGCGAGTTTGGCCCCGAAACGATGGTTACGCGGAACAAGGGAACCATGTTCGTAGAAACTAGGCTGTACGCGAAGACGTCGTTGTAATGGTTGAAATCGTGGGCGATGAGATCGGAGGCAGCCGAGGCGAAAGCAATCGTCTTGCCGTCGCCACTGAAGACGGGCGTGAGTGATCGATTATTGGCGGATGTGCCGGGGAAACCGCCCGCGCTTAGGAGCAGTGTGGCGCCAGTGGTTCGGTCCCAAACGAAGACGTCGGGGACGCCATTTAAATCGTTGGGGACGAGGTTGCTCGCTGCGCTGCGATAGGCGACAAAGCGCCCGTCTGGAGTGATATCTGGCGAGTCGGAGACGCCATTTGCGGCACCATCAAAGGCGCGACTCACGAGTAGATTTGAGGAAGTCTGGAAGTCGTAGAAGTAGATGTCCGCGAGGCCGTTGGTGTCGCCAGGCGCATTCGTGCCGGCGGTCTGGTAAATGAGATACCGCCCATCCGCACTGAATTTTAGATAGCGTGATGCGGCGGAAGCGATCGGGAAGTTGGTACCCGCGACTCGATCCACGACCTGGAGTTGCCAGGTGCTCAACAGGCAAGCAACGCGGTTGCCGTCTGGGCTGATGGCGACATTCGTCAACGTGTTCGGCAGCGTGGCTGTGTAGATTCGCGTGTGAGATTGAGAATCCCAAATCCACAAACTGTTGCCTGCGGAACCGCGCGAGGCGACATACCGGCCATCAGGCGTCATCGCGGCTGCGAGCGACGTTGGCCCGGTCACATTGGTGGAAACGGCGTAAGTGACGTTCGCTACCAAATCCCTCCAAAACACATTGTCTGCGGTCGTACCAAACGAACCAACAGCGAGATCGCTGGCGAAACTGTGGAGCAGAACTGCATGGCCATCGGTGCTGAGAGCGGGAGACGACGAGGCTCGGTTGGCGCCGAACCCATTCATGTTTGCACTCGCCAACACCGTGCGGCCCGTTTGCAAATCCCGCACGAACACGTCAAACGCGGCATTCGTGTCGCCCGGCACGATGTTATCGGCGCTGCTGGTAAACGCCACGTAGCGGCCATCGGGGCTGATCACCGGCTCGAAAGACCAGCCGTTCGCGGGCGAGATTCCGTTGCTGTCCACACTGATGAGGATGTTGGTTCCGGTCAGAAGATCACGCACCAGCACGTCCCGAAATCCGTTCGTATCATTTGGGAATAAGTTCTCCGCGTCGCTGACGAACACGACGTAACGCCCATCACCGCTCCACGACAGAGCCGGTAACAAACTGGGACCATTGGGCGTCACCGAGGCCAAATCCGCGTCCCTCGCGGAGATCAACTCCGTGACATTGAGCGCTGTGTGCCGGACGAAGACGTCACCGTTCCGGTTGATATCGCCGGCCACGCGACTGCCATCTGGCACCGCAAACGCGGTCAGACGACCATCCCCACTGAGGCGCGGAACTGCCATGGCTCCGTCCTCCAATCCTGCGCCATTCGTATCAGTATCCAGCAAGCTTGTGACGCCCGTCTGCATATCGCGCAGGAACAGATGGTATTCACCGGCGAGCGCATTCGTAACCAGGTTGGTGGCGCTGCTCATGAACGCCACGAACCGGCCGTCGGGCGTGATCGCCGGCCAGTCGCAGATGGCGTTGGTCGGTGCTGCGCCGTCAAGGCCGACGCTTACGAGCAGGTTTGTGCCCGTCTGGGCGTCCCAGAGTTGGATGAGGGTGTTGTTCACGACCCCAGCCCCAACGTTGACTACAAACACAATGAAGCGGCCATCGGGCGTCATGACCGGGTTAACGGTATCTTCGACGGTCGTCGCGGGTCTGGCGGCATTGGTAGATATGACGTCGGTTGCCCCGGAGCCGAGATTAAAGCGCAGCACAATTCCCGAAAATGTGTTGGTCGTTTGGCCGACTTCGTACGCAACAAACTGACCGTCATCGCTGATCATGTGGCCAAAGGAAATCGCGTTGGGCTTATTTTGGAAGAGTTGCAACGCCGTGCGCGCGTAACTGCTGGCCCAAATGGTTGTTCCCGCCAACGTATCGCGGACGTAAATGTCGCCGTAGTTCGTGGTGCCGGGCAGGAGGCCGATTGCGCTGCTGTAGTACACGACGTAGCGCCCATCCGGGGTAATCTGCGGCGACTCCGAGCTTCGGTTGGCTGTCCTCGCACCAACGCTGACCAAGGTCGTGGTTTGCGTTTGCAAATCGCGGAGGAATACATCGGGAATGCCGTTCGTGTCGTCCGGCACAAGGTTGTTAGCCGCGCTGACGAACGCAACGTAGCGCCCGTCCGGGGTCATTGTCGCACTGCGCGAGCCGCCGTTGCCAACGCCGCCGTTCGTGCCGGCACTGACGAGCACAGTTGTTGCGGCGGCGATTTCCCGGATGAACACATCCGTACTGCTGTTCGTATCATCTTCAACGAGGTCACTGGCGTTGCTCTCGAAGAGCACGTAAGCGCCATTCGTTGACATCCCGGCTGGGAGAGAGTCGCCATTGCCTCCGCCGGTACCAGAGATACCCGCACTCACCAACAGGGTGGTCGCGTTCGTGCGATCGCGCAGGAAAACATTCAACCGTGGTACAACCGACGCCACCAGCGTTGGGCTATTGGTGATTACGGGCAGATCGTTGGCCGAACTGGCGAACAGCACGAAACGACCGTCGTGGCTGATAATGGGAAGTCCGGAATCGCCGTTCGCCGACGCAGATGCCGGAGCGGTTGCATCCATGGTTGAGACAATCTGTACCGGACCGCCCGCTCCACGAAAAGCCAACCCGAACAGGACCAAAGTCGCCGTGATGCTTCTCAAGAATTCACCGACTCTCATTGGTTGCCTCTCACTGACGTCAGATACCCCAGCCCCGAGATTTCTGGCACGATTCCGTCAGGATTGTCCCACTGGCAGTTTGACCCGTCAACGCCCTTTTAAAGCCGTTTCCGCGTCGTCACAACCCCGACAATTGTATCTGGCCATCCTTGGAACATCTGACAGACTACCCAGGACAATGCAGCCAGATCAGGCAATGGCATTGTCGCACGCGTCTATGTGTCGACGACTCGCGATGGCCGCCCTGCTTTCATTTTCTTGCAGGGCTATGTTGATCGTCACGGTCGCCCCGCTCGCTAACGCCTCGGGTGACGCTTTGTCGCATCAGGATGCCATCCAGCAACCGGCCACCGCTTCAACCTCCTGGCAGACGACCGGCGACCGAACCATTTTCGAGGTTAACGACCACGAGGTATTGAATCCAATCAAGTCGGGCCGCTGGCGCTTGTCAGGGGTTCTGGAGATTCGTTTCACTGGTCGCGTCCAACCACACGAGAATTCCGTGTTTCGATTGTTTGACCCCGGCGTCGAAGCCATTGCAGGACGTTTCGAGCGGGTCATTCTTCCCGACGGATGGCGTTACGCTCTCAACTACGACGAGCCGGCACGCTCCGTGATCCTTTCCAACCTCCGCCCGGATCGGGCGCCGGCGTTTCCCGGCGCGGAAGGCTTCGGGAAGTTCACCCTGGGCGGACGCGGCGGCCGGGTCATCGAGGTGACCAACCTCAATGACCACGGGCCGGGCAGTTTCCGCGCAGCGTGCATGGCGGAGGGACCGCGCACCGTCGTGTTTCGCGTTTCGGGCACGATTCCGTTGGAATCCAAGTTCAAGATCACCCATCCCTACCTCACGATTGCCGGTCAGACCGCGCCCGGCGATGGCATTTGCATCAAGAATTACCAGGTCAACTTCGACACGCACGACTTGATCATCCGGTATCTCCGGTTTCGACCGGGGGACGAGAAAGGGATCGAGCAGGACGGCTTTGGCGGTCAGGGTGACCACATCATGATCGACCACTGCTCGGTTAGTTGGGGCGTGGACGAAACGCTTTCCATCAACAAAGCCGCGAACCTCACCGTGCAATGGTGTCTGGTCAGCGAGAGCCTCACCAGATCCATTCACCAGAAAGGTGCGCACGGCTATGGCGGATTGTGGGGCGGCCCCGGCGGTTCGTATCATCACAACATCCTGGCGCATCACAGCAGCCGGAACCCGCGGGCTTCGGGTAATCCGGACTCCGGCCTGCTCGATTATCGGAACAACGTGATTTACAACTGGGGCTTTAACAGCGCCTATGGCGGTGAGTTGTGGCCGCGGAATTGGATCAACAATTACTACAAAGCCGGTCCCGCCACGGCCGAGCCAGTTCGCCGGCGGATCTTTCTGCAAAAGGATCCGCGGGGAAAAATGTACACCGCCGGCAATTTCGTGTTCGGTCATCCGGCCATATCGGCGGACAACTGGTCGGGCGGCATCGATTTTGCCCCGGACGGTGCAGCCACGGAAATGACGCTGCGGGTGAACCAACCTTTTGTCGTGGCGCCCGTGACCACGCAACCGGCCGAGGCGGCTTACGAATTAGTCCTTGCCCAGGCGGGGTGTTCGTTGTTTCGTGATTCGGTTGACCGGCGCCTCATTGAGGAGATACGCACCGGCAGAGCGCGGTTTGGCGAGACGTATGGTGGGGGCGGCAAGGGCATTATTGATTCGCAGACTGCGGTGGGAGGCTGGCCAGCGCTGCGTTCGCGGCCGGCGCCCAAGGATACGGATCACGACGGCATGCCGGATGACTGGGAGCGAAAACAGGGATTGGACCTGAACAATCCGGCCGATGGAGTGTCGGATGCCAATAACGACGGTTACACAAATCTCGAAGCCTATTTGAACTCAATCACCCCAAACCCAAACTGATTATGGAACTCACGCGCAGACAATTCCTTCGCAAAACCACAACGGCCGTGATCGTCGGTGGCATGATGGCCCACGGCAAGGTCTTCGGGGCCAACAACCGCATCGGGATGTGCACCATCGGCTTCAACGGCCAGGGGCGATCCCATATCAATGACATCCTGAAGATGAAGGACGAAGCCCAGTACGTGGCTCTTTGTGATGTGGATGCGGAGGTGCGGGAACGCGGCGCGAAGCAGGTGGCCGAGGCCCAGGGCAAGGCCCCGAAGCTTTACCCGGACATCCGCGAGGCGCTAAAAGACAAGGACATCGACGCGGTCACCATCGCCACCCCCAATCACTGGCACACGCTCGGAGCGATCTGGGCGAGTCAGGCGGGAAAGGACGTTTACGTGGAGAAACCGCTTTCGCACAGTGTGTATGAAGGCCGGCAACTTGCCGCCGCGGCGGAAAAATACAAACGCATCGTGCAGCACGGCACCCAGAGCCGCGCCAATCCCACGCTCCGGCGCGACATCCAGCTGATGCACGACGGTTTCATTGGCGAGATCGTGGAATCCCGCGGCTACGTTTACAAGAACGGCAATCGCGGCCCCATCGGCCATGGCCAACCCGGCCCGGTGCCGCCGAACCTCGACTGGACGCTCTGGCAGGGGCCGGCCCGCGAGCAGGAATTCAGGATCAACACCGACCGCAAAAAGCCGGGCCTCTATGTCCACTACGACTGGCATTATTTCTGGGAATACGGCAACGGTGAGATTGGCAACCAAGGCGTGCACCAGATGGATATCGCCTGTTGGGGGCATAACCGGGGCTTGCCGGTGACGGTCTTCAGTTCGGGAGGGCGGTTTGGTTTAAACGACGACGGCCAGACGCCGAACACCCAGGCCACCACTTTCACCTACGCGGATGGCACCATCATGACTTTTCAAGTGCGCAACCTCGGCTCGTTCGAGGAGTTCGAAGGCAGCAATTGCGGCAACAGCTTTTTCGGCACCAAAGGATTCTACGTGGTGGGCCGGGGCTTCTTCTCCTACAAGGAAGGCAAGAAAGACGGCAAACCCAGCGACCGCGATGCCATCCCCGTGCCCGACAATGCGCCCGCACTCGACAAGGGCAACAAGTGGGAGCGCTTCTTCAAGGCCATCCGCTCGCGCAACCCGGCAGACATGCCGGTATCCACGCTCGATGCCCATCACTCCTGCGTGCATTGCCAGATCGGCAACATCGCCTTTCGTCTGGGGCGTTCGCTGGAATTCGAGCCCAAGACGGAACAATTCAAGGACCGGGAAGCCAACCAGTTTCTCAAGCGCGATTATCGCCAGGGCTTTGAAGTTCCGAAGCTCGCTTAAAATTGAAACCACCCAAGATCATGAAAACGCGACCACCCCAGCCGCGCCTGAATGCCTCCACCGTTTCCCGACGGGAATTCCTCCGCACCACCCGTAATATCGCAGTGCTCGCCGGCCTGGGGGTCACGGGCCCAAGCCTTTTCTTGAATCGCACCAAGGCCGCCACCGGGCAGAATCCCAGCGAATTCATCCGCGTCGGTTTCATCGGTGTCGGCGGCCAGGGCAACAGCAATCTCCAAGCGCTGATGAAAAATGCGGTGGCGGTGTGCGACGTGGATCAGACCCGCGCGCAGGCCACCAAGGCGCGCGTCGAGCAGGCCAATGGCCGGCCGTGCGCGGTGTTTGGCGACTACCGAAAAATGCTCGAAGACAAGGCCATTGATGCCGTCCTCATCAGTACGCCCGATCACTGGCATACCCTGCCCGCCCTCCACGCGTGCGAAGCCGGCAAGGATGTGTATTGCGAGAAACCGCTCACGCTGTTCATCGACGAGGGCCGGGTGTTGGTGAACACCGTGCGCCGCACCCAGCGGGTCTTCCAGACCGGGAGCCAGCAGCGCTCCGAAGCCAAGTTTCTCAAGGCCTGCGAATATGTCCGTTCGGGCCGCATCGGAAAAATCAAGACGGTGAAGGTCGGACTGCCGAGTGTAAACTATTTGGAGCGGGCCACCAAACCGCCCATCATTCCGGACAGCCCGCCGCCCCCCGAACTGGATTACGAGATGTGGCTGGGCCCCGCACCGCACCGCCCGTACAACAAAAACCACGTTCACTATCTGTTCCGTTTTTTCTGGGATTATTCCGGCGGCCAGATGACCAACTTTGGCGCGCATCACCTCGACATTACGCAATGGGGTTTGGGCATGGATGCGAGCGGGCCGGTGGAAATCGAAGGCACGGCCGTTTACAACGCGGAGAAGTATTACGAAACTCCGCAGACCTTTGACGTCACGTACAAATCTGCCAATGGCACCGTGGTGCTCTGCAACGGCGGCAGCAACAAATACCGGGTCGGCACCACCTTCGAAGGTGAAGGCGGGACCATTTTTGTCAGTCGCGGAAACGTGGAATCCACCCCGGACGAGATTCTCACCACGCCGCTGGACGACAAATCCGTGCGGCTCTACGCCAGCAAGGATCATCATCAGAACTGGCTCGACTGCATCAAGAGCCGCCAGGATCCGATCTGCAACGTCGAGGTCGGTCATCGCTCCGCCACCGTCTGCCACCTGGGCAACATTGCCATCCGGACGGGCAAGAAAGTGCATTGGGATCCGAAGCAGGAGCAAGTGGTGGGCGATGCGGAAGTGGCCCGGTGGGTCCGCCGGCCCTATCGTGCGCCCTGGATACTGCCGCCGGTATGAGCAGGTGACGCCGCTGCGACCGGCTGCCGTGTAGGGGTGGTGGCGCCGCTTTGGCGACCGTGGGTCCACCCCGAAGCCGTTCCGGACGCCGAGCCTGGGCCTGACTTCCTTACGGTGACACGGGCACGGCGTTGATTTCGATCTCTTTGCCGGTTCCAAATTGTGCCCGGCCGGAGATGAACGAATTCTGCAAAGCCGACGGGAACTGGTTCGGGAGCTTTTTCACATCCTTGGTCAGTGCGTCGTTGGGGCGCCCGGACTTTGCCAGGACCGGCATGTTGGTAAGCTCCACAAAGTTCCAACTAAAAACGACGTTCTGGTTAAGCGTGCGGTTGGTGCCGACGACCCGGTAACGGTGGCTCTGCGTTTGCGGTTGGGCCGTCGCGGCGGGCCCCGCCGGGAGCTGATTCAGTTTGCCACCGCTTTTGAATAACTGGCCGATTGGCTCCGGCTTGCCGCCACCACCGCTGGCGCCGGTTGCCAGAACGGGTTCCGCCTCGCCGGTGTAAGTCGAGCCATCGCTGTCAACCACGCGCAGTTGCCGACCCGATTGCTCCACCCGGAAATTCTCAAGCACCGGGGAAACAAATCCGGCCGAATCAAGCTTGGCGACCTTTTCCTTGATCGGCGCGGCCTGGCGGGCAAAAGCCTGCGAGTAAGCGTAAGTTTGTGCCGACTCCGATTCGGAGACTTTGTTGGGAGGGGAAATGGCGGCCGGGCCCGCCGTATTGGTCAAGGCGGTGGCCGGCTGTTTTCCACGCACGACAGCTGCCGCTCGTGGGGACAACAACGCTTCGGCGCTCGCGGCCTGACGCTCGGGTTGCGAACGGGCTGCCACTGGTGCCGCCGCGGTGAGAGTGGCGGATTTGTCCGCCCAAACCAGGCCCTCGTCGCGACCCCGCGCTGCTTCACGCTTTTGCTCAGCAGCGCTGGTAGGGGTGGCAGCGAATGACAAAGCAGCATTCGCGTCCTGGCTCTTGCTCGAAACGTACCGGTCGGCTAGACCGGAAGCAGCTCCGGGCTGGTTCTGCGCGCTAACAGGAATTGAAGCCGGCGTTGTTTCCGAGTCAGCGGCTGGAGGCAACCTGGCGTATGAGCGCGAAGCGGCGCTGGCTTTGGGTTGTGGTCTTAGGCCGTCAGACTCGGCCGGCACGGACGCCTTTTGAATTGACGTTGGACCGAGCGCAAGCTGTTGGTTCCCTTGCGGAGTGAGCCACCACCAGGCGCCAATGGCAACCAGTACCAGCACGGTCACCGCCCCAGCGAACCGCGGCAGCCAGCCTCCCCAAAACGGTCGAGCTTCAAGAACGTGGCCCGCACCCGCCGGCCTTGGCTGGCCTGCCCTCAACTGTCTGGTGACTTCGCCCTGCAACAACCGCCGGGTGGCGGGATGCATTTCGACCGGCGCGCCAGCTTGGGCGCGGCGTTCCTTTGCCTGGCGGCGCAGCAGTTTTTCAATTGGCCGTTCGTCGTTCATGGGTCGTCATCGGGCGTACAGCCCCGTGGGGCCACGCCCCTTCAATGGATTAGACGGGAACGCGCTGGATTGCTCCCGGGAAAAAACCCTGGCGGCGATAACCTCCAGTTTGTCCAGGCATTTGCTCAAACGCGAACTGACCGTTTTGGGATTTAATTTCAGTTCGGCACTTAACTCTTCGTAACTCAGGTCGCCGAAATAGCGCAGCTCGAGAATCTCCCGGCATGGTTCGCCCACCTGGTCGAGGGCGGTGTGAATCAGTTCGGCCCGCTCGACATTCAGCAAATCCACGTCCGGCGCGGCCGCCGGGCTGGGCGGGTCCAGCGTGAGACCGGTTTCCGCGTCCTCGGCCTGCAATGAGAGCGGCACCTGTCCCCCGCCGCGTTTGGCCGCGTGCTGTTTTTCCCGGAAGTCCCGCGCCTTGTTGGCGGCAATCCGGAAGAGCCAGGTCTGAAACTGGCTCTCGCCCTGAAAGGAATTGATGTGCTTGATGACTGCGAGAAAAACCTCCTGACAGATTTCCTCAACATCCTCCCGGGTAAAGTCCGATGACAGCTGGAACACGAAGCGGCCAGCCGCTGCATAGTGGCGGTCAAACAACTCATCCCAAGCCGTCGCCTCGCCGCGACGGCAGCGGGCGAGCAGTTGGGCTTCCGGTTCGGCGCTCATCCACGGACAGTCTAAAGGATTGACCGCGGATCACCAGTTTTTGCTCAAGCCTGGCACAACCAGGTCAACGCGCCGGCTTCCAGACTTGAATCGAGCAAAAAACTGCCTTAGCCTGGCGGCATGCGAAAGCGAGCCGAGAATCGGCCGAGACTGCTTTTGCCGGTAATGTGAAACCCCCAATCGCCATGCAGCTCCCCCGGTCCACCCGCCCCCTGACGACAGCCATGGCCATGGCCGCATGGCTCTTCCTTGCCGCCGCAACGATTGACGGGCAGACCTACGTCAATTTCGAAGGCAAGCAGACCCGCCCCCTCTGCCTGTCGCCCGACGGCACACGATTATTCGCGGTGAATACCCCGGACGCGCGACTGTCCGTGTTCGATGTTTCCCATCCCTTGAGCCCCTTCCTGATCGCCGAAATCCCAGTGGGAGTCGAGCCAGTTTCGGTCAATGCACGCGACAACGACGAGGTCTGGGTCGTCAACGAGGTCTCGGACAGCGTGAGCATCGTCTCCGTCGCCAACCGCATCGTGGTGGACACGCTGTATGTGAAGGATGAGCCGGCGGACGTGGTGTTCGCGGGCGGTAAAGCCTTCGTATCCAAGTCGCGCAACAACCAGATTGCGGTGTTTGATCTTGCGAACCGGACCCTGCTGACCAACCTCGTTGTGTTCGGTGAGAATCCGCGCTCGCTGGCGGTGAACACGAACGGCACGAAGGTTTTTGCCGCCTTCGCCCTTTCCGGGAATCACACCACCTTGATCCCCGAGGAGGATATCCCGAACGTGCCGGTCGCCCCTCCGCAAATCACCAATGGCACACCACCGATGAACCCCACCCTGCCGCCACCGCCCCGGGCCGGGCTGATCGTGGACGCCACCAATTCCACGTGGTATCCCTCGTACATCAAATACACAATGCCGGACAATGACGTGGTGGAAATTGACGTCTCGACGCTGACGATCAGCCGCTACTTCTCGCGCGTCGGGACGGTGAACTTCGCCCTGGCTGTTCAACCGGGCAGCGGGGATCTCTTCGTGGCGAACACCGACGCCCGGAACCTGACCCATTTTGAGCCTGGCTTGCGTGGCTTTTTCGTCACCAACCGGGTGAGCCGCGTGGCAGTGGCGAGCGGCTTGGTTTCGCACAACGATTTGAACCCCGGCTATCACCCGACCACATTCACGCTGCTCAACAAGACCAATGCCCTCGCCCAGCCCACCGCCATCGTTTTCGAGACGAACGGAGCTCATTACTTTGTTGCGGCGTTCGGCAGCGACCGCATCGCCCGGGTGGACGCTGCCAGTGGGAACATCACCACGCGCATCGAATTGTGTCCCACCGCACCCGGCTCAGCATCCGACCCGCGCAATAAACGCGGAACGCGCGGGCTGGCGCTCAACCCTGGCGTGGCGCTCTATGCTCTGAACCGCTTGGCCAACAACATTTCGATTGTGGAACTGGCGGGTTACACGGTGGCTAAAGAAGTCCCCATCGGCAGCTACGATCCGACCACGAGCCAGATCCGCCAGGGTCGTGGGTTTCTCTATGATGCCAAACTTTCCGGCAACGGCACCGTGTCGTGTGCCTCGTGTCACATTGATGCGGAGATGGACTTGCTGGCCTGGGATTTGGGCGATCCCACCGGCCAAATGATAACCAATCAGGTAAGTTTTGGGCTGGTCACCGGGGCCGAGGGTTTCCATCCCATGAAAGGGCCGCTCACGACGCAGACCTTGCGCGGCCTCGACGGCATGGACCCATTGCACTGGCGCGGCGACCGGACCAATTTCACCCACTTCAACGGCGCCTTCGACAGCCTGTTGGGTGGGTCGGCGCTTTCTGCAACCGACATGGACGCCTACCGCGATTTCATCAACACCATCGTGTTTGAGCCAAATCCGAACCAGAACCTTGATCGCAGTTTTCCAACGAACTTCGCCGGCGGGAATGCCGTGCTCGGACGCAGCACGTTCATTAATACGAATTACCAGAATCCGAGTGTGGCTTTCCCCAACGGGCTCAAGTGCAACTCGTGTCACGCCCTGCCCACTGGTTCGGACCGGAAAATCAATTCCGATCTTGTGCTCCCGGGCTCCCAAGGATTCAAAGTGCCGCATTTGCGTGCCATCTACCAGAAGACCGGCCTGAACCGGACCAAGGGCTCGCCCGCCAGCGGTACCAACAGCATCGGCGGATTCGGAATCCAGCACGACGGCAAGTTTGAGGACCTGTTCGCCTTTCTTTCACAGTCGGTCTTCGGCAGTTTTGCCAGCAACGGCAACATTAAATCCAATCTACAGGCATTTGTACTTTGCTTCGATACCGGCATGGCGCCGGCGGTCGGCTATACGCGGACGGCCCTGAAGACGAATGTCAACACCGCGAGCCTTTCCAATGACTGGTCCCTGCTCGAAGCGCAGGCGGCGGCGACGAACATTAATCTGATCGCGAAAGGTACCATTGACGGCGTTCATCACGGACTGGTGTACCAACCCGGCACCGACACCTACAAACTTGACACGACGAATGCGATGCCGTTCACCCGGGCGCAACTGGTGACCAAAATTCAGGCCGGCGACTCCCTGACTTTGACGGGCGTGCCCCCGGGCACCGGCCAGCGGATGGGGATCGATCGGGACCTCAACGGCGTGCTGGATGCGGATGAGCCGCGGCCCAGTCTCCAAATCGCGCTGACGGGGTCCAACGCGGTCTTGCACTGGCCGTTGAGCGCGGCAGGGTTCCGTCTCGAAGCGACGGCCGACGTTACCTTGGACGCCTGGCAATCCATCACCAATGCGGTCGAAATTTTTGGGGCGCAAAATTTCAGCACCAATGCCCTTGGTGCCGGGGCGAGATTTTTCCGCCTTCATCGACCGTAGCCGGGCGGTCACGGACTGGAAGGCAGGCGCGGGGGCCAATGCCCTGGCGATCGGCGCTTCCGGCTTTGCCGCTGGCGGGCGGGCAATTAGCCGCGGCGAATTTTTGTCAAGCGACGCTTATACCGGGCGAGATTCGTTGCCATTGCCCTGCTGGATCATTAGATTTTGCACTCGTTGCGCGGGACTCAGACCCCTTGGCGAGGTGGGACCCAAGGGGCAATGCGCCGGGTCCAAGTAAACTGACCGATTCCATGAGCACTGTGGCTGGCATTCTCAATTCGTCGCTCGGCAAAAAATTCGTGATGGCGGGAACCGGCATCCTGCTTTTTTTGTTCGTGGTTGGGCATCTGGTCGGCAATCTCCAGGTCTTCGGGGCGCCGGAGTTGATCAACGCCTACGCGCATTTTCTCCAAAGCAAACCGACGCTGGTTTGGGGAGCGCGGATCGGCTTGCTCGTGGTGGTGGCCTTGCACATCACCACGGCGGTGCAACTTTCCTTCGCCAACAAGGAGGCCCGGCCCGTGGCCTACGCGGGTGGTGCGGCGTACGGGGCCACCTGGCAGTCGCGCTACATGCTGGGGAGCGGGCTCGTGATCGCGGGCTTCATCCTCTATCACCTCGCCCATTTCACGGCGCTCCTGCCGGGCATCAACGGGGTGGGGGATTTCTCCAAACTCAAAACGGTGCTCCATGGCGAAACCGTGCCGGATGTTTACGGCATGATGATTCTCGGTTTCCAGGTGTGGTGGGTGGCGCTGTTCTATCTCGTCGCCCAGGCCATGCTGTTTGTTCACCTCGGCCATGGCTTGGCGAGCATGTTCCAGACGTTCGGATGGCGTGATCACGTCTGGTGGCCGCGGATTCAACGGTTTGCCCGGGGCGCGAGCATCGCCATTTTCATTGGCTACGCGCTGATTCCGATCGCCATCTACCTGCGCCTCGTCGGCGCCGATTACGCCGAACGGAAGAAAGCCGAAATAAATTCCGCGGCCCGGGTCGAGGCCGTCACGCCCGCCGGAAAGGAGGCGACCAAGTAACATGGCCAAGCTCAACTCCAACATTCCGTCCGGTCCGCTCGCCCAAAAATGGGAGGGCTACAAGTTCGCCACCAAGCTGATCAACCCGGCCAACAAACGGAAGTACAGGATCATCGTGGTGGGCGCCGGCCTGGCCGGGTCATCCGCGGCCGCCACCCTGGCCGAACTCGGTTACGAAGTGCACAACTTCGTGTTCCACGACTCACCGCGACGGGCGCACTCGGTGGCAGCGCAAGGCGGCATCAACGCGGCGAAGAATTACCAGAACGACGGCGACTCGGTTCAGCGTCTGTTCTACGACACCATCAAAGGGGGCGATTTTCGCGCCCGGGAAGCCAACGTGTACCGGCTCGCTGAAGTGTCGGTGAACATCATTGACCAGTGCGCGGCGCAAGGGGTGCCTTTTGCCCGGGAATACGGCGGCTTGCTCGACAATCGCTCCTTTGGCGGGGCCCAGGTTTCCCGCACTTTTTACGCGCGGGGCCAGACCGGGCAGCAGCTGTTGCTCGGGGCGTATTCCGCGCTGTGCCGCAACATCGCCAATGGCGGCGTGAAGTCCCACACTCATGCGGAGATGCTGGATCTCGTCGTCGTGGACGGCCAGGCCAAGGGCATCATCGTCCGCAATTTGCAGACGGGCGAAATCACGCGGCACAACGCCGATGCCGTGGTGCTGGCCACCGGCGGCTACGGCAACGTTTACAACCTCTCGACCTATGCCCGCGGCGCGAACGTAACCGCCAGCTGGCGCGCCTACAAACGCGGCGCGTGCTTTGCCAATCCGTGTTACACCCAGATTCATCCGACGTGCATCCCGGTGAGCGGCGATTACCAATCCAAGCTCACCCTGATGAGCGAGTCCTTGCGCAACGATGGCCGGGTGTGGGTGCCAAAAAGGAAGGCGGACTGCAAAAAGAACCCGGCCGAGATCGCGGAAGGCGATCGGGACTATTATCTCGAGCGCATGTATTCCGCCTTCGGCAACCTGGCGCCCCGGGACATCGCCAGCCGCGCGGCCAAGACGGTTTGCGACGAGGGCCGGGGGGTCGGGGAGACCGGTCTGGGTGTTTATCTGGATTTTTCCGCCGCCATCCAGCGTCTGGGTGAAGGAAAGGTGCGCGAGCGCTATGGCAACCTGTTTGCCATGTATCACGAGATCACAAACGAGGACGCTTATCGCACGCCGATGCGCATTTATCCCGCCGTGCATTACACGATGGGCGGCCTGTGGGTGGATTACAATTTGATGAGCAATGTCCCCGGCCTGTTTGTGATCGGCGAGGCCAATTTCTCCGATCACGGGGCGAATCGCCTTGGCGCCAGCGCGCTGATGCAGGGGTTGGCCGACGGTTATTTCGTCCTGCCGGCCACGATTTCCGGTTATCTCGCGACCCAAAAGCCGGATCAACGACCGGCGACCGACCATGGTGCGTTCCAGCAGGCGGAGGAAAACGTCCAGAAGATCACCCGCCAGCTTTTGGGCAATAAAGGCACGCGGACGCCGGCGAGTTTCCACAAGCAGCTGGGCAAGTTGATGTGGGATCACTGCGGCATGGCGCGCAACAAGGCGGGGTTGGAGAAAGGCATTCAGCTCATCAGCGAATTGCGCGCGGATTATTGGAAGCACGTGAAGGTGTCGGGCGAAGCGGGTGAATGGAATCAGTCCCTGGAAAATGCCGGCCGCATTGCCGACTTCTTTGAACTGGGCGAACTGATGTGCCGCGATGCGCTGCATCGGGAGGAAAGCTGCGGCGGACATTTCCGCGAAGAGTATCAGTACACCCCGGATGATCCGGAAACGAAGCAGGGGCTCGTGAACCCCGGGGATGTGAAACGGCGCGACGACGCCTTTGCCTACGTGGCCGGCTGGGAATATGGCGGGACGCCCGACAAGGCGCCGATCCTTCACCAAGAACCGCTGGTTTACGAAGAGGTTCACATGAGCACGCGGAGTTACAAGTAATGAAAGTCAAACTCAAAGTCTGGCGACAGAAGAATGCGAAGACTCCCGGCGGCTTCAAGACCTACGAGTCGCCCGCGCTGAACGCCAACATGTCGTTCCTCGAAATGCTCGACGTGGTGAACGAGGAGCTGGCAAATCGGGGAGAAGAGCCCATCGCCTTCGACCACGACTGCCGCGAAGGAATCTGCGGCACGTGTTCGCTTGTCATAAACGGCAAACCCCACGGTCCGCACCGGGGCGTCGCAACCTGTCAGACGTACATGCGCAGCTTTCAGGACGGCGACGAGATCGTGATCGAGCCGTTCCGCGCGAAGGCGTTTCCGCTCATCAAGGACCTCGTGGTGGATCGCAAGGCGTTTGACCGGATCCAACATGCCGGCGGCTTCATCAGCGTCCGCACCGGGAGTGCCCCGGATGCCAATGCCATTCTCGTCCCGAAAGCGGATGCGGATCTGGCCATGGACGCCGCGCAGTGCATTGGCTGCGGCGCCTGCGTGGCCGCCTGCAAGAATGCCAGCGCCATGTTGTTCGTCGCCGCGAAGGTCTCCCACCTCGGTTTGTTGCCCCAAGGCCAGCCGGAGCGTTACCGCCGCGTGAAGGCCATGGTCGCGCAAATGGATGCGGAAGGCTTCGGCGCCTGCACCGTTACGGGTTCGTGTGAAGCGGTCTGTCCGAAGGAAATCTCACTCGACTTCATCGCGCGGATGAACCGCGATTACGGTGTGGCCCTGCTCAAGGGGGAGCCGAAGCAGGTCGCCGGCGGTGCGGGTTGATCGATCGGCGGCCTTGCACTTTGGTTCTGGCCGGTCAAAGTTGGCCCGGCGAGACGCCGACCCCAATAATACTGCACGCTTGAATGATGTTGAGGCCCAGCGCCGCGGCCTCCGCCAGGACTGCTTCCGATTCCGTTCCCGGATTCAACCACAGCTCATCACAGCCTTTGGCCGCAATCTCCGGCAGTATCTTCAGGAGCACCGCCGGTGGGAGGTAAACGCTCACCCGGTCTGGCCGCCCCGGAACGTCACCAATGCCCTTGAAAGCCGGCAAGCCTTCGATGATTTCTTCCTTGGGATTCACCGGCCAGACCACATAGCCCTGCTGCAAAAAGGCACGGACGGCCTTGTTGCCAAATTTGCTCCGATCGTTCGAGGCGCCGAGAATGGCGACTGTTTTCATGCGGTGATTATCGCGCAGTGCCACCACCAGGCAAGTCCGCAACGGCACGGGTTTGATATGCGCCCGATATTCGGCCTTGAATTGAGACGCTGGTTCCTGCGAAATGCCGTCTGCGGAATGGCGCTATGGACTTAGCCGACATCTTAACCAAAGAACAAATCCTCCCGGATTTGCGGGCCAGCACCCGATGGGAAGCGATTGATGAACTGGTCAACAATCTGGTGACCAGCGGTAAAATTCAGCCGCAGAATCGCGATGCCATTGCCGCGGCCGTCAAAAAGCGCGAAACGTCCATGAGCACGGGCATCGGCTTTGGCATTGGCATTCCGCACGCCTCGACGGACTTGATCCCCGAAGTCGTCGGGGCGTTGGGACGTTCCCGGACCGGCGTCAACTTTGACGCCCTCGACAACCAGCCGGTAAACCTGGTCATGCTTTTCCTGGTGCCCCAGGGTCAGTTTCAAAAACATCTCCACACGCTTGCCAGCTTCGCAAAAATCCTGCACAAGGCCGAATTCCGCACCGTCCTTGCCCAGGCACCGGATGCCGAGGCCATGTTGAAAGTCATCAAGGAGCAAGGAAAGAAGTAATCGCCCCCTGCCGCTCGGCGGGCGTTTATCCGTGTTCATCTGCGTTCCTGCGTGGTTAAATGATTGCTGTGTTGCCGCATAAACAAATCGAGCTCCGCCTGCAGGCAGCCGCCCGCGCGGCCTTGCCCGACACGGATGTCACCACCGTCCGCGTCCGCCCCTGCCCCGATCCGAAGTTCGGCGATTACCAGAGCGCGGCGATCATGGCGTTGGCCAAAGCCCGCAAACTCAATCCGCGCCAACTGGCCGCCGACGTCGTTGCCCGGCTCGACGTGTCCCCATGGTGCGAGAAAGTGGAAATCGCCGGCGCCGGATTCTTGAATTTTTGGCTCCGGCCGGATGTGCTTCACGAATCCTTGGAAGCCGCCTTGCGCGGCGAGCATTTGTTTTTCGCCCCGGCCGCCGAGCCGCGTACGGTAGTCGTGGATTTCAGTTCGCCGAATGTCGCCAAGCCAATGCATGTCGGTCACATTCGCTCCACGATCCTCGGCGACAGCCTCGCCCGCCTCCTCCGTCTGCTCGGGCATCGGGTGGTCACGGACAACCATATCGGTGACTGGGGGACGCAGTTCGGCATGCTGCTCGTTGGCTGGAAGACTTTGCTGGACCGGAAGGCGTTGGACCGCGACGCGATCGGTGAACTGGAACGGATTTACCGGGCGATCAACGCGCAGTGCGACGCCGACAAGCCGACCTACGACCGCACGACGCATGAGGCGGCTCGCGCCGAGCTGGTGAAACTCCAGCAGGGTGACGCCGAAAACCTGGCGATTTGGCGCGAGATGATCCGGCTGTCGCAAATCCAGTTCGACGCCATTTACGGCCGGTTGGGGGTGAAGTTTGATCATGCCCTCGGGGAAAGCTTTTACAACCCACGCCTCCCGGACATTGTGACGGAACTCATGGCCAAGGGCATCGCCCGCGAAAGCGAAGGCGCGAAATGCGTCTTCAGCGACGGAACGTTGCCGCCCAAGGAAGACCCGTTCCTCATTCAGCGCGATGGGGAATGGCAGCCCAACCCGCAGCTCATCCAGAAACGCGACGGCGGTTACAATTACGCCACGACCGATCTGGCCACCATCGCGCACCGGCTCGAGTGCTGGCAGCCGCAGGAAATCGTCTATGTCACCGATGGCCGCCAGCAGTTGCACTTCCAGCAATTGTTCGCCACCTTCCGGCGCTGGCATCCGGAACTCACCCGCCAGGTGAAGCTCGCGCACGTTTGGTTCGGCTCGATCCTGGGCGACGACGGCAAGCCACTGAAAACGCGCACCGGTGAAAATGTAAAGCTCGCCGAACTGCTCGACGAGGCCGAGGAGCGCGCTTACAAGGTGGTCTCGGAGAAAAATGCCGCGTTGCCGGAGGCGGCGCGCCGTGAGATCGCCCGGGTGATTGGTCTTGGCGCGGTCAAATATGCCGACCTGCTCCCGAACCGGCAGAGTGATTACGTTTTCAATTGGGACAAGATTCTGGCGCTGAATGGCAACACCGCGCCGTATTTGCAATACGCCTACGCGCGGATTCAGAGTATTTTTCGCAAAGGCGAAATCGCGGAATCCGGGTTCAGCGGTAGTCCCGTGGAAATCAAGCTGGCCGCGCCGGAGGAAGTCGCCCTCGCCCGCCAGCTTTTGAACTTTGGCCTCGTCCTGGAATCGGCCGCCGAGGAATACCGGCCCAACTTCATCTGCAACTATCTCTTCGAGCTCGCCAGTTACTTCTCGCGGTTCTTCGAGAACTGCCCCGTGCTCAAAGCCGAGCCCGCCGTGCGCGCCAGCCGCCTCGCATTGTGCGAGCTGACGGCCCGCGTCCTGGCGCAGGGCCTGGATATTCTGGGGATCGAAACCGTACCGAGCATGTAGCCCGCGGGGACCATCACACCCGGCCAGCGATGGGCCCGCGCCTAGGCAGAGGGCAGCGGCAGGGAAAAGGCGAACACGGCGCCGCCCGCTGGATCGTTCCGACCCCAGATGCGTCCGCCGTGATCTTCAACGATCTTTTTGCAAATGGACAGACCAAGCCCGCTGCCATGGCCCTTGCCGTGGGTGGCAAACGGTTGGAACAGCTTTTCCGCCATGGCCGGGGCGATACCCGGCCCGGTGTCGGCAACCTCGGTAACCACTTCCTGCGCGCTTTGGCTGAAGCGCAAGGTGACGGTGCCGTTGCCGGGCATCGCATCGGTGGCGTTATGCACCAAGTTGATGAATACCCGGCGCAGCCGCTTCGCATCGAGGTTCAACGTCGTGGCCGGGGCCGGGGCCGGCAGGTCGAGGTGCACGGATTTCAGCTCCAGCTCGGGGCCGAGCTCCGCAACCAACGAGTCCATAAACGACGCGTAGCTGAGCGGCACCAGCGTGGAGTTCGGACTGTCCTCGGAAAACTGAAGCATATCGGTAATCAAGTCGTTGATGCGCCGGATCTGCTTCTGGATCCGGGTCTGCGCCGAAGCGCGCAACGGCAACGGCGCGTCCGCCTTGCAAAACATGTCCGCCGTCAGGCTGATGATGTTCAGCGGATTCTTCAAGTCGTGGACGATGGATCGCGCAAAAAGGCCCACGGCCGCGAGCCGTTCGGCCTGCACCACTTCGTGGAGATAATGGTGGTTGAACTCGCGTAATCGCCGGCTGATGAGCTGGACCAGGGCCGAAGCCAGCACCGGGGACCGCTCGACCAGGCCCAGCAACTCCGCCCGCGGCAGGAAGTAAACTGTGGTGGGCCGGGTGGCGGTGGCGCAGGCGGAGCGCGGCAGTTGTTCGATCACGGCCATCTCGCCGAATACGTTCCCGGGCCCGACCAGCGAGAACACCCGCCGCAGGTTTGGATTGACCTGCCCGGAGATTTCCACCAACCCCTCCCGGACCACGAACGCACCGTCGCCGGGATCCCCTTCCCGAAACACCTCCTGGCCGGCGGCATAGGTTCGCTCCGCGGCCACCCGGAGCAGGGCGGCGATCTCCTCCGGCCGGAGGAGGCAAAACAATTCAGCGGACTCGAGGGCAACCATGACTGCACTCTAGGCAGAAATTCCGGCGCGTAAAGCAAAGACCTCACGGCGATGGAGCTTCCGGCAATCCCTTTTCAATCCGACTTCGCTTTGCCGATTGACTCGCCCGGTGGCTGCCGCAAATTATCCGGCGCCATGAAGAAAATCACCCGCGCCCTGCTATCCGTTTCCGACAAATCTGGACTGCTCCCCTTTGCCCAGGCCCTTGCGGCGACCGGGGTGGAACTGATCTCGACGGGCGGCACCGCCCGGGCGCTCCGCGAGGCCGGCCTGGCCGTCAAGGATATCAGCGAACACACCGGTTTTCCGGAAATGCTCGATGGCCGCGTGAAAACGTTGCACCCGAAAGTCCACGGCGGACTGCTCTTCATCCGCGGAAACGAAAACCATGAAGCGGCGGTGCAGGCCCACGGCATTGCGCCAATTGACCTGGTGGTGGTCAATCTGTATCCGTTCGAGGCCACCGTGGCGAAACCGGATGTGTCGTTGCCCGATGCCATTGAGAATATTGACATCGGCGGCCCGTCCATGCTCCGCAGTGCGGCCAAAAATCATGAAAGTGTGACCGTGATTGTGGACCCCAAAGACTACGAGGTCGTGATGGCGCAGATCAAGGCGGACGGCAACACGACGCTCCACCTTCGCCGCCAACTGGCCGCGAAAGTATTCGCGCGCACCGCCGCTTACGATGCCGCCATCGCTGCGCACCTGCAACGGGCATTCACCCCCGAAGAAAACAACGTGCCTGCGGCGCTTACAATCTCCGCGCCGCTCGCACAAACGTTGCGTTACGGCGAGAACCCGCACCAGACAGCGGCTTTGTATGGCAAGTTTGGCGAGTTTTTCCGACAACTCCACGGCAAGGAACTTTCCTACAATAATATTCTCGACCTCACCGCGGCGGCGGCGCTGATCGGTGAATTTGCCACGGACCAGCCGACGCTGGCGATTCTCAAGCACACGAACCCCTGCGGCGTGGGGCAGGGCGCCAACTTGCGCGAAGCGTGGGACAAAGCGTTCGCCACGGACCGCCAGGCGCCCTTTGGCGGCATCATCGCCGTAAACCGCCCGTTGGATGGCGAATGCGCCAAGGTCATGGCCGAGATTTTCAGCGAAGTGATCGTTGCCCCGGAGTTCAGCGCCGAAGCCCTGGCAGTATTGCAGCCGAAGAAGAACCTGCGTCTCCTGCAGGTCTTGAAACCGGGCTCGGCGGCACAACCGTGGGACGTGCGGAGCGTGGGGGCAGATTCATTTCTCGTGCAATCGCGCGACTTGAAAGCAACCACCGCGGCGGATCTGAAGATAGTCACCCGGCGCCCGCCGACGGAAATGGAGTTGCGGGCGATGCTCTTCGGCTGGCGCGTGGTAAAGCATGTGAAATCCAATGCCATCGTTTACGTTGCCGCTGACCGCACCTTGGGGGTCGGGGCGGGGCAGATGAGCCGGGTGGATGCGAGCCGCATCGCAGTTTGGAAGGCCGGAGCCGCGAAGTTGCCGCTCCAGGGTAGCGTGGTTTGCAGCGATGCCTTTTTTCCATTCCCCGATGGGTTGATCACGGCCGCGGAGGCGGGCGCGACCGCCGCGATTCAGCCGGGCGGTTCGGTCAAGGACGCCGAGGTCATCGCCGCAGCCGATGAGCGCGGAATGGCGATGGGCTTCACAGGGAAACGACACTTTCGGCACTAACCCGGATTGCCGTTTCAACGACACGCTGCTATTGCAGCATCCACCCAATCAGCGCCGCTTCACCCAGCAACACGCCCACGACCATTGCCCAGACGAGCGCTTCTCGCAGGCGAAGACTCTGCTGGCAGGTTTCACGGAGCCGGAAGCAGAGTTGCGCGGCGCCAGCGGTGATCAAGTCGCCATTCTGCAAACGGGCACGCGCGAGCGGCGTTTGATTCACGGTCACGAGCGCGCCGGGGGAGACGGTCAGCACGAATCCTTCCGCCGGGTTCAACGCCACCTGGAGATGCTGATCCCACACGCCGGCCTCCTCCAGTTGCAGGTCATTCCCGGCAGCGCGTCCGAGACGTACGGGAAATCGGCGGGCATTCCAGAGAACACCCGCCGATCGGCCGGAAAGAATTTGAAACTGGACCATTTACCAGAGGCCACGAAGCTTGACCTCAATCTTGTCGCCGGGAAAAACCGGCGGATCCAAGGCTGGATTTCCCGCTGCCTTGACGCAATTGACCTTGATGGTTTTTCCGTCGACACGCGTGAGTACCACGTTCCGACGATCGGCGAAATCGTTGAAATCGCCGGCGGACTGAATTGCCTTCGTGACAGTGGTGGGGCCGAGATACTCCTGGCGACCCGGGCTCCGCACCTGGCCGCCGACGTGATAGACCCGCCGGTCGGACAATACCGTCACGGTCAGTCGCTTGTAGTAGTCGGGAACGTAGGCGTCGGTGATGGCTTTCTGAAGTTCTCCCGACGTCTTACCATCCGCCTTGACGGCCCCGATCAATGGCAAAGTCAGGGTGCCATCGTCCTTGATCCGTTCTTCGTGCGGTTGCGGCGGATCGCTGATACCGGAGAACACAATGCGAATGAGGTCGCCGATGGCCAGACGATCGATGCTGGTGGCAAACAAACTATTGCTATCCGATCCAGAAGTTGCGGTGGCGGCGGGTGCCGCCGCGGCAACGGTGGCCGGCGCGGCAGCCGGATTGGCCGGATTATTGGTGTCGGATTTCGTCCCGGGCTCAACGCCCGGAACATCGGAAAACCCAATCTTGTCGTCCGGCGTCTGACAACCGGCGGCGAGCAAACCGGCCAATACGATCAGCCCCAAGCATGGCTTTACCCGCGCGCTGATTCTCGCAATTGAATTCTTCATGAACCTTTTCGATAACAGACAGCCAAATCAGTACTTTTGTTTGATCTCCGGCTTGGATTTGTCTTCCGCTGCCTGCTCGGCCCGCAGCTCGGAATCCTCGTTTCGAGAATAATAATCGTGGTAATACCCGCTGTAGTAGTAGTAACTCTCGTCCTGGGACATGTTGATGTTGTTCAGGACAATGCCCACCAGGTTGCCGCCGACTTTTTCGATCAACTGTTTCGCCCGGACATTCATGGGCTGCGGGTAACGGCGGTATTGAATGACTTGAATCGTCATGTCCACTTCGCTGGCCAGAATGGAGGCATCGCTGACGCCCATGATCGGCGGGGAATCGAAGAAAACAAAATCGTAACGCTGCTTCAGCTCGCTGATCAGTTCCTTCATCTGGCTGGAACTCAGAATGCCCAGCGAACTGCTCGGCAGCTTGCCGCTGGCGAGCAGGTCCAGCGTTGGCAGGCTGGTCCGTTGGACGACTTCCTCCAGGGTGTTTTGCCGGAGCAGGTAATTGGTCAAACCAACATTGTTGGAAGAACGGAGCAATTTGTGCAGCGTGGGACGCCGGAGGTCGGAATCGACGATCACGACGCGCTGCCCACTCTGGGCGAACACCGTGGCGAGGTTCAATACGGTAGTGGATTTGCCTTCCCCGGCGCCGGCGCTGACCACGGCGGCAGTGTTCAGTTTGTCGTCCTTGCGGGCGAACATGAGATTGGTGCGCAGTACACGATAGGCTTCGGCGTGCGGGCTTTCGGCACCTTCTTCGATCAGCAAGCCGACATTTTGCGGGATGACCCCGAGTACAGGTGACTGGAGAGTGCGCTCCACATCGTCAATCGTCTTCACGCTGGTATCGAGGTATTCGATGAAGAAGGCGAGACCAACCCCCACCACCAGGCCGATAACCACCCCAAGGATGATGTTGAGCGGTTTATTGGGGCGCACCGGTTTCATCCCCGGCTTGGCGGCCTCAACGATGATCACCTGCGACAGTTTTGGCAGATTCAAATCAATCTCAGTGACCTCCATGCGCCGCTTCAGAATCCTGCGCATGTCCTCCAAATCGCTTAGATCCCGTTTCTTGTCAAAGTAAGGCAATGTGTCCGTGAGCTTTTTGGCATCGAGCATCTTGGCTTCCTCGACCGATTTCACCAACTGGTCCAAACCCGCCTTCGCCACCGCGACCTGGGTCTCCATCGCCTTCATGATACCGTCAACCGCCCGGTTGATCTTCTCATTCAACAGATCCCGCTGCTCGTTAATCCGCGTCAGCTCCGGACTTTTTGGCCCCAGGTCATTGCTCAAAGATTTGGCGCGCTGGTCGGCAATGTTTAGCTCGCTGATCAACTCGGTCAGGGTGCGATCGGGTTGAATCCTCGGGAGCACTTCGCGCAAAGCGTTCGTGTCGTTGAGGCTCAAGGCCACCACCTTGTCGTACTCCTGCTTCCGGCTCTTGTAAATCACTTCACGCTCAAAGCGGGTCTGTTCGTATTTCCGGAGCTGCTCCTGCTCCATGAGCATCTGCGGCGCGTTGCCGGCTGCGTCCAAATCCGAGATTCCCAAATTGGTGCGGAGAATGGTCAACTCCTCCTTTGTCTTGCGGATCTTCTCTTCTTGCTCTTTGAGTTTGACCTCCAGTGAGTCGACACCGCCCTTGGTCAGCTGCCGGCCCTGATCCAGACGGAATTGCTTGTAAGCCTCGGCAATGGTGTTGGCCAGCTTGGCGGCATCCGCCGGATTCTCACTGTAAACATTGATGTCAATGAGCATCGTGTTCCGAACCGGCCGCAGACTGAGGCGGCTGCGCAGCAAGGTCAGCGTTTCCTGCGTCTTGAGTTTTGGGCCGTCATTGTATTTCTTACCCCACTCGGTGTTCAGGTCCAGTTCGTCAATAACCCGGCCCAGGATCAGTTCCGACTGGATGACCTCAAATTCCGTCTGGATGAAATAGGGATCGTAAGGATTAAAGCCGACTTTACCGCTTAACTCCTCAATGTCGGACTTATCGCGCTCGATCTTGATCCGGGCCACGCTGACGAAGGATTCCGGCAGGATGAAGGTCACCAACGTGGCCGTGATGACAACCAGCAGAAAGACGGCGATAATGACGGTCTTGCGGATGCGGATGATCCGCCAGTAATCCAGAAAGTGAAGTCGGGCCTCCTGCTGCGGTTGAAATTTCAACGGATCCATATCCTAAATGCTCAATACAAAATGCTAAAAAAAAAGGGGCCAGTAAACCCGGCCCCTCTCCAAATTGCGCCCTTAATTAATAGGCCGCCGTCACGCCAAAGTACACCCGGTTGCGATTATACTCGCGTGAGGGCTCATCCGAATCAGCCTGATCCCAGTTATACCCAACGTTGGCCGAGACATACTTGCTGAATTCATAGACCAAACTCAAACCAACGCGATAGTAATAGTCGCTATCGCCATCCAGGGAGCCGCCGTTGAATTTTGATTGCTGGAAGGAGCCGTTGACGTTGCTGTACAGGCGGGGAAGGATTTCATGAACCCACGCCCCGTAGAAAACCAGACTTTCGGCATCCAAGACATAGCTGCCGCCCAAGGTCGGACTATACGCGTCAGTCGGAGTCCGCAATAGGCTCACGCCGGCTTCCAGTGAACTCGTGGGCCGGTACATATAACGCATGCTGCCCTGAACATACGGGCTGACTTTGGTGTCCGACGTCGGGTCGTTGTAATAATCATAAATCTGCACCCCGCCGTTGAGTTGCGCCGACAGGTCGGGGGTAAAGGTGTGTTCAGCGCCGATGTAGGCGGTGTAACCCCGGGAGTTGCGCGCATCACTCTTGGGGCTGAAGAGGGGAACCCCCAGGTATTCGTCCCCCGTGTAATTGGCGGCGGAGAACATGGCACCGAGAATCCCGACCGTCTCGGGTTGCAGCGTCCAGCGACTGTCCACATGAAAATTGTTCTGGATGCGGTCCAATAAGGCAGAGTTGCTGCCCGGCCCGGAATCATCGTAATTGTAATAAAGATTGCCGTAGCCCACTTGAAATCCCAACAGGCTGGTGGCTTGAATGTTCACATCAAGGTCAGCGTAATTGCGGATGTTGTCACCAGTGATGGTCTGCGAGGTCGCAAACGGCGTGTTGGCCACCTGCAGGACGTCCGGCTCCTGGCCAATGACAAAGGAATCCTTCAGGCTCGTATTAAGGCGCGGATTAAAGGTGTGGCTCAAGGCGCCCTCAAAGGTATGGGCCAGCTGCCAGGGACTGGTCCAGTTCGGATACGGGTTATCGTACCATTTGGCGCTTAGATTGTACCGCATATTCAGCGAGGTCCGCTCGCCCAAAATCCCATAGTTCAACGTAGGCTCGAGTTGAACACCGAGCGAGTCCTGCTCAAGACCGTCCGGGGAGGAATTAATGTTATCGTCGTAGAACCCGCGCAACGAAGCGGCCACGCTCCAAGGTTTGGAGCCTTGTTGACTGGTCAAGACACTGGTGTTAGCCGCACTCAAAACCGAGGTGCTGATGGCTAGTAAACTTACGGAAGTCGCAAATTTTTTCATAGATATGTTTGGTTCATGACCGACCCCGAGACAACGTATAGTGAGACGTTTACTGGAAAGGGGTAAACTCTGTCAAATAAATGTTCGTTTTTTTTCCGCATAGCCCCCCTCCTCTTCTTTTCCCTTTCCACGCCCAATTCCGGCCCGACAAATCAAATGTCCTGTTTCAAAAAGCGACAAGCCGTCAAGCTAACCGTTCCTGCACCGCCCGGCGTAACTGAGTTTGAACCAGCCCCCCCTACGCGGCAATTACCGTGCAGGTATCGTCAGGCTTTGATCAATCCGCATGCGCTTGGGGTTCAACCCTGGATTGGCCGCCAGTAATGAGTCCAGTTTGATCCGGTAACGGCGGGCAATGGAACTCGGGGTGTCGCCCGCCTTCACCTTGTGGGTCGACACGCCGGTACTGGCAGTGGGGCCCGGGGACCGGCGCTCCGCTGCCAGGCTGCCGACGGAAGCAACGGTTGTCCGCCCACTGGCAACCCGCGGCGGCGGCTGATTCGTTGGACTAGAACGTGCCGCCAAATCCGTCCGCAACCGTTCCAACTCGGCCCGCAACTGGCCATTCTGCTCCCGCAGGGTTTCGACCTCTTTCAGCGTGGCCGGCGTCGGCGGCAGGGGTAACACGTCGCTGGCCAGTTTTTGCTTCAGGGCGAGCACATTCTTGCGAACCATCTCTGCATCGGACGCAACGGGTCGGCGCCGCAAGTACTGCTCGTAGTGATAGATCGCCGCCGCCGGATCCGAATCCTTCTCCGCGTACAACCAGCCCAGTTGCAGGTGCGCAGCCGCGGACCGCGGATTGGTTTCCAAGGCCAGTTCGAAAGCCTCGATCGCACCACCGTAATTCGCCGAATTCACCCGGCTGCGTCCCACCAAGAACATGGGCTCTTTCTCCTCATCCGTCACCCCCGGTGCCGTTGGGGAACATCCCCCGCATACCAAACCGCAGAGCACAGCCAGCACGCCGTGGTGGATTGGTTTCCAAGAAATCACGTCACCAATGTAGGCAATGCGACCGCGCCAGGCAATCATGGGTTGCACCCGCATTCGGGTCGCGAATTTCCCGAGGATCGCCCCTTCCCATCCGCCCGTGCCATCCCGCAACGCAATGTCCTCATTCGTTCTCCACCGAGGGCATCCGCATGCGCTGTGAGGTTCGCCGCCGTTCCTGTTTCCGCCAACGAACCTCGCGGCGTTTCGCTTCCACCCCCAATAATTCCTCCGCCGACCACCCGCGCCGCTGGGCATACTCGGCCAGATCGAAAAGTTGTTTGGCAACCGCCCCGCGGTTGGTCGGGCCCGGTGCCGACCTCCTTCCAGCCCCGATCTGGATCAACCCGGCCTTGCGCGCTTTCTTGACGAGCTTCTCCGCCCGGAGGAGCGCCGGCAAATGCCTGGGAATGCCGTCGAGGGCGGAGGGACGTTCGTGCCGCGTGCCTTTTTTCTCCGCGTGTTTGATTTTTTCCCAGTTCGCCCACACTTCGTCCACGCCCTGGACTTTCACCTGCCCGAAGACATGCGGGTGGCGCCGGATGAGTTTGTCCACGAGATGCCGCGTGACCTGTTCGAAATTGAAGGCGCCGCGCTCCTTGGCCAGCTGGCAATGGAACACGACCTGGAGTAGCAGATCCCCCAGTTCTTCGGCCATCTCGTGGTCATCCCCCGCTTCAATGGCGTCGATCAGTTCATACACCTCCTCAATCGCATGATGACGCAGCGTCCGATGATCCTGCTCGCGATCCCACGGACAACCCGCGGGTGCGCGCAGGCGGGCCATAACCGCAAGCAAATCGTCAATTGCCGCCTTATGTTTCATTTTGTAAAACCAGGAACCGCCGGCAAACCACGAACCCGCGGTCGCCAGGATTGCCCGGGCGTTGACGGCGGGAGCGTGGGGCGGCTAATCACAAAACCACCAGATCGTCGCGATGCACCAATTCCACCCGGGAATGCTTGCGGGCCCGAATCTCCGTCGCGTCAAATTTCGCAATGCCGCGGGCGAATTCGGTTCCGTTCGTGTCGCAGATCCGCACCACGTCCCCGGCCGCAAACTCGCCTTCGCACCGCGCCACGCCCGGCGGCAGCAGGCTCTTGCCGGCCTCCCGCAACGCCGTCTTCGCCCCGTCGTCCACAATCAACGCACCCTTGGGATGATGAAAGAACGCGATCCAGCGCTTGCGACCCTGCAACCGCGTGGGTTGCGCGACAAACAGGGTGCCTTCGTCCTCCCTCCCCAGCACCCGCGCAAGAACCTGCGGCTTGGTCCCCGACGCGATCACGAGCGGAATCCCGGAACGCACGACGATCTTGGCCGCCTGGATCTTCGACGCCATGCCACCGACCGCGGTAGCGCTGTCCGTGCCGCCCGCCAGCTGCTCAATGGTCTCGTCAATCGCGTCGATGACGGAAATCGTGCGCGGGTTGGCCTGGCCAAAATTCGCGATCACCCCCTCCACCGTCGTGAGGATGATGAGCAAGTCCGCGGGCAGCAGCGACGCCACGAGCGCCGACAGCTTGTCGTTGTCGCCAAATTTGATTTCCGTGAACGAGACGGCGTCGTTCTCGTTGATGATGGGGATCACGCCGCGACCCAGCAGCGTGACCAGCGTGTTGCGGGCGTTGAGATGGCGCTCGTGATGTTCGAGGTCTTCGTGCGTGAGCAACACCTGCGCAACGTGCAATCCGTGCGCGGCGAAAAGCTTTTCATAGACCGCCATCAGCCGCGACTGACCGACCGCCGCGCACGCCTGGAGCTCTGCGAGTTCGACCGGCCGCTTTTCATAACCGAGCACCCCCATGCCCGCCCCGACCGCCCCGCTGGTTACCAGAACCACTTCGCGTCCGGCTTTCTGCTGCTCAGCAACCTGGGCCACGAGTTGTTCCAACTGCGCGGGATCGGGCTGTTTGCGGCGGTCCGTCAGCACACCTGTGCCCAGCTTGACCACCAGGCGGGAGATATCTTTGAGCAATTCACGGCGCACGGGCGATTTGGTAACAAAGCCGCGGCAAAGTGTCGAGGGGGCAGTCATGAGGAGGCGATCGACCGCTGCCATCGGCTGCCCGTCGCTGGACTGCCCACAGCGGCCAGTTCAACGCCAGGACCGGGTCACCCAGTACCCGGGTGAACTCGAATTTGTCGGCGGCATTTTTCCGGGAAATTCTCCGCTTGCCACCCATCGGATTCTGAGAGAAAATTCGCCAATGCATCCCGACGTTCATCAACACGGGAGAAGGCACCACTCGCGGCGCGCCCGCCCCCAGTGGGTGATTGTGGGATTGGCGGTCGTTTTGCTCGTTCTGCTGGTCGCGGGGGTTTTCTGGATGCTGTCGAGCCCTGCTTTTGTCAAACCTCGCTGACGCGGTTCACGAAATCGCTCCGCGCCGGCGCAGCACCGCCTCCATCGCCCGGTCCATGAGCAGTTCCGCGAGCGGCTTCGTCACTTCATCCAGTCCGGCACACGCTGCCTGGAGTTTTTTGAGGTCGCCGGGCTGGGTTTCCGGGTTGCCCCCGGCGACGGCCAGTTCGACTTCCCGCAGGGCCGTTTCGATTCGGGCTTTGTAATCCGAGTCGATTTCGTCTGTGCAACTCGCAACGCCCTTGCGCGTGGCGGCAATTAGTTCGTTGGCTTTGAGCCGGGCCTCAATCCATCGGCGCGCGGCCAGATCTTCGAAAGCATGCGCCACCGATTCCTCGACCATCGTCTGCACCGCCGCATCGTCCACGTCCACGGCGGACTTCATCTCGACCAGGCGCTCCCGACCCGTCCGCGTGTCGCGGGCCAGCACATGGAGGATGCCATTCGCATCAATCTCGAATTGCACGCCCACCCGGGGCACGCCGCGCGGCGCGGCCTCAAACTCGAGCGTGAATTGGCCGAGACTCCAATTGTCCCGGGCCCGCTCCCGTTCACCCTGCAGCACGTGAATCAACATGCTGCGCTGTTGATCCACCGCGGTCGTAAACATTTCGCCCGCCTTCACCGGAATGGTCGAATTGCGCGGAATGATGACGTTGAACAACCCGCCGAATGTCTCCAGCCCGAGCGACAGCGGCGTAACATCCAGTAAGAGCACATTGCGGAAGCCGCCCGAGAGGATTTCCGCCTGGATCGCAGCCCCGAGCGCCACGGCTTCGTCCGGATTCTGCGAGGTGTTAAGCTGCGGGCCGGCGGCCGGGTGGTAATCGGTACCGAGCCGGATCGTGCCCCGCGTTTCCTCGAACTCCGCGCAGCCGAACCACTCGCCCACCAGCTGGCGGACCAGCGGCATCCGCGTCTGGCCGCCGACGAGAATGACTTGGTCCAGATCCTTCGGCGCCAGCCCGGCATCGGCCAGCGCCCGGAGGCAATGGGGCCGGGTGCGCTCAACGATCCCCCGGGTGAGCTGCTCCAGCTCGGCGCGCGTAAAGCGGTAGCGCAGGCTGAAGTCTGGCATGAGAAACGGCAGCGTGATTTCAACCTCGGTCTCCGTGGAAAGTCGGATCTTTGCCGCCTCCGCCGCTTCGCGGAGGCGTGAGGTAATGACCAACTCATCGTGGTCGCCGACGCGAGGAAGCGGATGATCCAAGGCACGCGGGTTGTCCGCCGCCTCACCTTGGCGGCTACGAGTCAAATCCGGCCCACCGCCAGCCGCAATCTTCTCCACCAAAAAATCCACAATGCGCCGGTCCAGATCATCGCCCCCCAGCATGGTATTGCCATTGGTGGACAGGACCTGGAATATGCCCTCATTGAGTTCGAGGATTGAAAGGTCGAACGTACCGCCACCCAGATCATAAACCGCCACCTTGGATTTCTCCTTGAGTTTGTCCAGGCCATAGGCGAGCGCGGCCGCCGTCGGTTCGTTCAGGATGCGTTCAACGGTCAAGCCGGCGAGTTCGCCGGCGCGCTTGGTGGCACTGCGCTGCGCGTCATTGAAATATGCCGGCACGGTGATCACCGCCCGGGTGACGGCCTCGCCCAGCGCGAGCTCGGCGTCGCCCTTGAGTTTTTTCAGCACTGCGGCGGAAATTTCCTCGGGCAGGAAGTCGCGACCATGAATGGGAATCCGCACCGGACCGCTGCCCTGGCCGGTCACGGGATACGTCACCCGCATTTCTTCCGGCGTCAGGTCCGCGCCGCGCCGTCCGATAAAACGTTTCACCGAATAAACGGTTTCGGCCGGCTTGGCCAGGCGGATGCGGTTGGCCGCGTGCCCGACCACCGGACCGGCGGCCCCGGCGGGCCAATGCACCACCGAAGGCGTGAGTCGGCGGCCCTCGGCGTCCGCGAGGACGAAAGGAATGCCGCTGTCCACCGTGGCGACCAGCGAATTGGTGGTGCCCAAATCGATACCGACAATCTTGCCCATGTGCGACGCGCAGTCTGAACCGCTTCTCAGCGCTAATCGACGCTAATCTTTTGGGACCGTTGCTTGCGCCCGGCTTGCTTCTCGGCTATCCAGCATGGAATTGGCCGACCAAAAATATTCTGTTCCCTTTTCGCGTCCGGCGGACATTACTTGGTGAATGCCGGAAACGGATGACTACCAATTGCTGCGGGACTTCACGGAGCGCCAATCCGACGACGCGTTCACGGCGCTCGTGAACCGACATATCAACCTGGTCCATTCCGTCGCCCTGAGGCAGACGGGCGATCCGCACTCGGCGCAGGAAATCACGCAAGCGGTGTTCATCATCCTCGCCCGCAAGGCGGGATCGCTCAGCCCCAAGACGATCCTCTCCGGCTGGCTCTACCAGACCGCGCGGCTGGCGGCGGCGAATTTCCGGCGCAGTCAGGTCCGCCGGCAACAACGCGAACAGGAGGCGTATATGCAATCGCAGTCAAACGAGGCCGAACCCGAGGCATGGCTGCTGATCGCCCCAATGGTGGACGACGCGCTGGGGAAACTCGGCGAACGCGACCGGCTCGCCCTCGTGTTGCGCTTTTTCGAAAACAAGAGCCTGGGCGAAGTCGGCGCCGCGCTGGGCGCGAGCGAAGACGCGGCCAAGATGCGGATCAACCGCGCGCTGGAGAGGTTGCGAAGGCATTTCGGGAAACGCGGAGTGACTCTGACGGCGGCGTTGATCGCCAGTGCGGTCTCGGCAAATGCCGTCCAAGCCGCGCCGGCGGGGTTGGCCGTGACGATTGCCGCTGCCGCGACGGAAGGAACCTTGATTTCGGCAAAAATAACAACGCTGGTGAAAGGAACTATGAAAACAATGACCTGGTTAAAACTCAAATTCGCGGCGGGCACCGGCATCGCCATGCTTCTGGCGGCTGGCATGGCGACCGTGGCGCTCTCCAATGGCAGCCCGAATCCAAACGCCAACCTGGCCCAGCCCGCAGCCTCGGTCCTGATCGTGCCGGGCGCCAGTGTTGGCAAGGTGCGAAAGGGCATGATGACGAATGAGGTCGAGGCCGTCCTCGGCAAGCCGGACAAGTGGCAGGGCCGGATCATGGTCTATGACCAAAGCCTCGGCATGTCGGTCAGCCAAGGCAAAACGGGAGTGATGGTGGTCTTTTGCGGGGACTCGATGCTCAAATACCCAGGCGTAAAGAAATTCAAGGGGCGCACCAAGGAGGGGATTGGCATGGAATCGAGTCGGGAAGAGGTCATCAAGGCATTTGGGCAACCGACCAAAGCGCAGCCGTGGAACTCCGGCCAGGAACAATTAGAATACAAGGCCCTGGGACTGACGTTCACACTTGAGGCAGGAAAGGTCATTAACATTATCGTGGACTTTCGGTCAGGTAATTAGCGCCGGGCATCCAGCCTGCCGTAGCGCCGTGGCTTCCAGCCCGACGGAGAATTCACCCGACTGACGGAGGCCCTTGGCGCTTTCGCATGTCGCAGAACTTTCGGGCGCTTTACCCGGGCGGCGAGATGCCTGCCTCGACAACGCGCTACGAGCTCACCGTTTCCATTGCTCACAGAACCTTGGTGGCCTGAACGAGCGCGGGGTGAGACGATTTGAAAATTATCTGTTCCCTTTCCGGTTGGACGTCCATGTATAGGTAGATGAAGACCGACGACATGGCGTTGGTGCGGGAATACGCCGCCAGCCAATCCGAGTCCGCCTTCGAACAACTCGTGGCGCGGCATTTGAATCTGGTTTATTCCGCCGCGTGCCGCCGGGTGGGCGATGTCCATCTGGCCGAAGAGGTCACCCAGGCAGTTTTCATCATCCTTGCCCGCAAAGCCGCTTCGCTTGGACCGCAGACGATTCTTTCCGGCTGGCTGTACCGCACCACGCGCTATGCCGCCGCCGATGCGCTCAAGATTCAGCGGCGCCGGCAACACCACGAACAGGAGGCGCAGGTGCAATCGCTATGGAACGAACCCCACTCCGACGACCCATCGCGCCGAAATGAAGCCGAGGCGGAAGCCTGGCAACAGATCACGCCACTGTTGGAGGCGGCCATGGATTCGTTGGGGGAAAAAGATCGGAACGCGCTGGTGCTGCGCTATCTCAACGGCAAGAGCCTGAGCGAAGTCGGCTCGGCGCTAGGCGCGAGCGAAGACGCGGCCAAGATGCGCGTGAACCGCGCACTGGAAAAGTTGCGGAAGATTTTCCGCCAGCGCGGTGTGACGCTGACCGCGACACTCATTGCGGGCGCGATGGCGGCGAACTCGGTGCAGGCCGCGCCGGTCGGTTTGGCGGCAAAGGTCGCGGTGGCGGCGGGGAAAGACGCGGGCATTTCGGCAACCCTAATCACCCTCGTGAAAGGAACTATGAAAACAATGACCTGGTGGAAACTCAAAATCGCCGCGGGCGCCGGCATCGCCATCGTGCTGGCAGGCGGCCTGGCAACCGTTGCACTCTCCGGCGGCAACCCGAATGCCACCCCCCAGGCCGCCAAGCCGGCCGATCCCGTCCTGATCGTGCCGGGCGAAAGTGTCGGCAAGGTACGGAAGGGCATGACGATCCCCGAGGTCGTTGCTGCGCTGGGCGAACCGGATAGCCGCCAAGGGCTGATTCTGAACTACCAGCGCCTCGGATTTTCCGTCGTTCCGAGCCGGGACAATATCGTTCGAGTCGTCATGTGCGGCGACGCCGGGCTGCTCGACAGTCCTTTGGTGAAAGCGTTCAAAGGCCGTACCAAGGAAGGGATCGGCATGGGCTCGACCCGGGCCGAAGTGCTGAAGGCATTTGGTCAGCCGACCGCGGTCAAGCCGTGGGGTGCCGGACAAGAACAATTGTCCTACCAAGCCCTTGGCCTAAAATTCACCGTCGAAGCGGGAAAGGTCTTTCACATCGCCGTGCAACTTAGCCAGCCAAGTGAAAACCGGCCGGCGAAGTAGCGGTGCCCTTCCGCCGAAAAAACCTGGCACACCACCGAGGCCTAGCGGTGGGAGGGCGCTACAATCGATCAGTTGAATCAACCTTCATACGCCCCCGGGCTGGATAAAGCTTGCAACCATTCAGGAATGCGTGTGTTTGAGCAGGGGTGAAAACACGCCACGCTTTCTCGTTGATGGAACTGCTGGTGGTAATCGCAATCATCGCCATCCTCGCGGCCATGCTGCTGCCAGCCCTGTCCGGCGCGCGGCGGAAGGCCAAGCAGGTTTCGTGTCTCAACAATCTGCACCAGATCGGCCGCGCGGTTCGGATCTATCTGGATGAAACCAGCAAATGGCCGACGGGACCCAACTGGATGCAAATCGAAGCCGTCCTCCGCGCCAACACCAATATCTGGGACGAGCTCTGGCTTTGTCCGTCGTGGAAAAGAACGACGCCGTTCGATCTGGTGGCGCATTACAGTTTCAATCTCTACGGCAGCGGCAACGTGGACACGTTCCATCTCAAGAATCCCGGCCAAAATCCGCTGGGCATCGCAATCATCGGCCAGCGCGGGGTCCAGGGCCGGCGGGAGCAGGAAGTCTCGAACCCGGCGGACATGCTGATCGTCCTCGAGATGGGCCAGAGCGCGGCTTCGGTGCCACCTTCGTCGCCGGTTTGGCAGGAATTTCCATTCAAACACCCCGCCGGCTACATTCCTTTCTACCGCCACGACCAGAAAGGGAATGCCCTATTTGGCGACGGTCACGTGGCGTCCGGCAATCGGGAGCAGTTGGCCGGCACGGACCCGGCGGTCCGGCGACGATGGAATTATGATAATCTGCCGCACGATGAAAACTGGCGCTGACCTTCCTGCCAACCTGCATTCCTTCCGCGGCATCATGGGCTGCTGTTTCCTGCTGGCCGATGGGGACGCGAGCGTGATGATCGACACCGGGATGGTTGGCGAAGCGTTTTTTATCCGGCGCCGTCTCCGACAACTGGGCCTCACCCCCCAATCCATCAAAGCCATTCTCCTCACGCATGGCCATCTGGATCACGCAGGCAATCTGGCCAGGCTCAAGGAATGGACGGGGGCAAGGATTTACGCCCACCCGGATGAACAGGCACACGTGGATGGAACGTACCCGTATCAAGGCATCAATCGGTGGTGTGGCCGGCTCGAGGCGGCGGGGCGCTTGCTTTTCCGCTACCGGCCGGCCCGGATTGATGTGTTTCTGACCGACGGGCAGGAACTTCCCTTTTGGGGCGGCTTGCGGGTGATCCACCTGCCCGGCCACACGCGGGGCCATTGTGGGTTTTTCAGCGCACGCCACAATCTGCTTTTCAGTGGTGACATGTTCGCCAGCTACTTCTTCAATGTCCATAAACCACCAGCCATCTTGAACAGCGTGCCGGAGCAATTCCCGGCCAGCGCGGAACGGATTCGCCGCCTCGCGCCGCGTCTGATTGTCCCGAACCATCACGACGTGCTCGACGGGGAACGGCACCGGCGACGATTTATCCGGTTATTCCAGCTGGCCGGCTGGTGAATTTGCCCTTTTCAGCCAGCGCGCCCGGCGTCATCTTGATCGGGCGATGTGATCGCGACGTATGATTTTGTACAATTTGTTTCCGCTGCTGGCCGGCCCCTTTGGACGTTGGAACGAACATTTCACCCGCGCGGCCACGATGGGTTTCAACTGGGTGTACGTGAACCCGATTCAAAAGCTTGGCGCGTCCCGCAGCCTTTATTCCATTGCCGATTATTTCCAGTTGAACCCGGCTTTTGTCGATCCCGCGAACCCAGCCGCCGCCGAGGAGCAATGCCGGCAAATGACGGCGCAAGGCCGGGCCGCCGGCTTGCAGCTCATGACGGACCTGGTCATCAATCACTCGGCCTACGATTCGCCGCTCACCCGCGAACATCCGGAGTGGTTCGAGCGGGAACCGGGCGGACGCATCGCCAACGCCTTCTGTCAGCACGGCAGCGAGCGGGTGGTCTGGACGGATCTGGCGCAGTTTGATCACGAACACACCCCCGACAAGGAAGGGCTGTACCGCTATTGCCTGCGCGTGGTGGAACATCTGATCGGACTCGGCTTCATCGGCTTTCGCTGCGACGCAGCGTATCAAGTGCCGCCGGCGTTCTGGCAACGCTTGATCCGCGAGGTAAAGTCCCGCCACCCGGAGGCGTGCTTTGTGGCGGAGACGCTCGGTTGCTCCATTGACGAAACGCGCGACACTGCCCGGGCGGGGTTTGATTACGTGTTCAACAGTTCCAAGTGGTGGGACATGCAGGGCTGGTGGTTGATTGAACAGTACAATCTGATCCGCGAAACCGCGCCCTCCATCAGCTTCCCCGAAAGCCATGACACCCCGCGGCTGGCGGCCGAGTTCAACGGCAACCTTGCTGCCGTCAAACAACGTTACCTGTTCTCCGCCCTTTTCTCGGCGGGGGTGATGATGCCCATGGGCTTTGAATACGGATTTCACAAACCGCTGCACGTCGTTCACACGACGCCAAACGACTGGCAGGTGAATGGGGTCGATCTCACGCCGTTCATCACCCGGGTCAACGCCATCAAACAACGCTTCCCCGTTTTCCGGGAGGAAAGCCCGGTGAACATTCTCCCCTGCAACAATCCGAACATCCTGCTCATGTGGAAAGCCTCCGCGCGGCACAAGGACGAGGCGCTGCTGATTTTGAACAAGGACCCGTGGACGCATCAGGAGTTTCACACCGATACTTTCCGGCATTGGGTTCAGGCCGGCGCGCCACTGCACGATGTTTCCCCCGAGCATCCGTTGGAATACATCCCCGAACCGTTTCATTACGCGCTGCGCCCGGGCCAGGGCATCGTGCTGGTCACACAGCGCAGTTGATCGGCGCCGGTTTGAGTTCCCATCTGTGCTTGTGGCCGAGGACGTGAGGGAGGCTGGGTGGAAGTTCAGAAGCTCGGAAGACCAAGCCTGCTCCAGCTGGCGCACAGGAATGCCTCCCTCGAGCTCGGGACTTATTCCTGCGGGTAAACCAGCACCCGGTCGTGCACCACCACGGCAAGGTCGTTCTTGCCGTCACCGTTAAGGTCGGCCACCAGCGCTTCGCGCGGTTCGGCCATTTCGCCGCCCCGACCGCGAAAGGTCTTCTGCTCGAACACCTGCCAGCGATCCGCCGGGACGAGTTTGTGGTTGGCATCGAAAATCACGAGGTCGAGATGATTTTTCGCGGTTTCCAGGAACACAAGGTCCTTGCGCCCGTCATTGTCGAGATCGCCCGAGACGACGTCATTCAGGTAGCCATCCTTGATCGGCGTCTCGTAGCCATCGAGCGTGGTAAATTCCCAGACCTCGCCCGCCAGTGGCAGCCAGGCGACCGCGTTGAGTCCCAGAAACGCCACACTATTCGCACCGCGCCCCCCCCAAGCCACGGGTTGCAAACGGTTGAACTCGGACACCGGCAACGCCAGATTACGCACGACCTGCCACACGCCCGCCGCATCACGCTCACACAACGTCAGCGCCTTGCGCTCCGCATCCAGCAGAAACAGCGATGGGATGCCCCCCGGGGTGCGCGCCACCGCGGTGGCCCCGATCAAACGGGAATTACTCGCGGCGCCATTGATCTGGTCCTTCACCTGGAATACCCAGCCGGGTTTATTGGTTGTACCCGGGGCCAGCGTCTCCGGCTTGAGGACCACCGCCCGCAGGAAGTTCTTCTGGGTCATCAGCAATTCCGCTTTGCCATCGCCATCCACGTCCGCCACGCTCAACCACGGTTGCTCCACCACGCCACCGGGGGGAGCGACGTCCAGTTCTTCGAATTCTTCGCCCTGTGCCTGAAGCAGGATTTTTACTTTTTCGTACGGCACCAGCGCGACCAGGTCCGCCCGCCCATCCTGGTTCACATCGTGGAAAAGCAAAGTCGTCGGATTCGATCTGAAATCCTTGCTCAGTTTCTGCCGGGCACTTTTGCCGTCAGCCGTGCGGGTGACCAGGGATCGGCCTTCACTGGCATCGAGCACAACCACGGCCAGCGTCGGCTTGGCATCCGTCCGCAAAGCGCCGACCGCCAGCACGAGCGGTTTGCCATCAAACGCGATCAATTCTGGAAACGGCAGCCGCCCCTGGGCATCGAGGCGCGTGACTCCGACCTGTTTTTCATCGGCGCTCAAGAGGAAAATCTCCGCCTGCCCATCCCCATCCCAATCGGCGACGGCAATATCGCTCACGCCGGCCAGGGTCGGGTAGGCGCGGGGCGAAGCGAGCGAACCATCCGGCTTTTGCAGGTAAATCGAGAGTTGCCCGCGTTCCGGTTCCGCCACGAGCAAATCGGCCAGGTTGTCACCGTTGACATCCGCCCACTGCAAACCCCGTTTTGCCTTGTCGGTCTTGCCCAACGGCAGGACCTGGAACTGGCCGGCTTTGAATTCCCCCGCCAGCGACTCCGCGGGCTTGCGGGTGAACTGCGAAATCTGCGCCCGGCCGGAATTTGCGGCCACCGTGACCACGAAAGTCTGCCGGCCCGCCTCCAGATTGTCGCCCCAATAGGAATGGATGGGCGGCAGTTTGAAATACACTTCCGGGCCAAGTTGCCCGTCGCCGTTTTGCAACCGAAACCGGAACGGCGTGGCGCTGTCGAAATTAACGAGCAGCAAGTCCCGCCGCCCGTCGCCATCGATATCGAGCACCTGCACCGATTTCGCAGCAGCGGCGATGGAAATTTTTTCCGCCTCGCCCAGGGTATGATCCGCCTGTTGCGGGATCAGATAAAAGTGGTTCTCCGCAAGCAGCACCAAGTCAGTGCGGCCATCGCCATTCAAATCTCCGGCGGTCAGGCCGTTCGGGTCCAGCAGGCCATCCTCGATCGGCCAGCGTTTCGGTGGGCTCCAACTGTTGGTGCCTTCGTTGTAGATGACAATCAACTCCTTGGGATCGCCGTAGTAGGCGATGTCCGGCCGGCCATCGCCATTCAGGTCGGTGACCACCATCGCGCCAATGCGCTTTTCCGAGGCGATGGATTCAATGCGAAAACGCGCATCCGGCGGCAACTCGTTCAGCTCGCGCTTCGGGGCGGGGGTTTTTGCCGCGACGCGGTTGGTCTGGCCCGTCTGGTTGTAGATCAGATTGATCTTCGAGCGCGAGTTGTTCACGAGCACGAGATCCTGCAACCCGTCGCCATCCAGATCCGCCGCGTGCAGCAATCCGATCTGGCTGTCGATCGGAAAAATCTCCGGGCCGGTGAATCCAAACCGATTGGTCACGACCTCGCCTCCGGCAGCGTGCGACAACCACGCCAGCACGAGCAGGGCCGCCCGCCCGCAGGCGGCCAAAGGCGATAACTTCCACTCGAGCCGGAACGGAGAAAAACGCTGCCAGCCGGCATAGGGGAGCAGTTTTTGCGTCTTCATCAATCGCCGCGAAAACTGCCAGCGCGTCCCCAGTCTGGCGAGTTTATTCGCGAAGGACCGGCGATCGGCGCCGCCAACATGCGGACGCCAAACAAGCCGCCGCCGCAATGACTTCGGACTCCATTGGCTGAGCGTTGCGGCCACACGGTTCTTCGACGGGCGAAGTCGAAAGCCATGGTGTGTGCTGCTGCTCGTACTCGAGTTTTCCATTGGTGCTCCCCCCGGACCGATGGCAATCCGCCGACCCTGCAATCAAACATTCCTTTGACCAAGTCCTTTGTATAAGCTGCCCCACCGAGTTCAAAACCATGAAAACCGAGATACCGGAAGCCCTGAAAGCCGACGTGCCCCAAACCCAATGGGGAAAACTTCTCCTCGCAACTCCGGTCGTGATGACCGTCATCGCGACCCTGCTGGCCGGGCTCGCTTCGAGCGAAATGACCCGCGCCCAATACTCCCGTTCGTTTGCCGCCCAGCTGCAATCCAAGGCCGGCGACCAGTGGAGTTACTTTCAGGCCAAACGCCTTCGCAGTGTGACGCAACGCAACACTCTGGATTTGTTGCGGAGCACGACCACGGTGCGGCCCCTCGACGATGCCGCGCTCAAACAACTTGGCCAACTCGCTCCTGCCACCATTGCCGCGTTGCAAACCGGCCAGCTACCCGCCATACCGCCGATTGCTTTGGATTCCAAGGTGCAGGCCGCGCTCGAAGCAGTGGAACATTCCAAACCCGAAAGCGAAATTACGCCCCGGCTCCATGAGCTCAAAGCGCAAGACCTGGACGTGGCCTTGAAAATCGCCCGCGATCGGGCGCAGGCTTTCGACCTGGCGTTACAGCCGGTGAATGAGGCGCTGGACCAAATTGATAAAACCCTTGCCGCCGCACCTTCCGGCGACGCAACCCGCGATTTCACCGCCGCGCGCTTGCGTTACGCCGCTTCCCGTTACGATTCGGAAGCCCGCCTGAATCAAGCCGTGGCGAACGTACTGGAGTTGCAAGTGCGCCTCAACAACCTGGCCGCGGAGCGACACCACCGGCGCAGTGGGTGGTTCTTCTTCGGCATGCTGGCGGCGCAGGCGGCGGTAATCATCGCCACGTTTGCCATCGCCGCCCGACAACGCAACTTTCTCTGGTCGCTGGCCGCCTTCGCCGGTCTGGGGGCGGTCACATTCGCCATCTACGTTTATCTGCGCATGTAGCCAACCCGCCGCGGTAGGCGCACACCCAATGGCCTTTGCTAGCCTGAGGTAGGGCGGGAATACGGGCGAACCGCGCTTTGGCCGTACCGGAAAAATCTGCCACCTCATTCCGTGAGGTCGGACTTCGCGGATCGGCCGCGCTCCAGCGTCTGATCGTCCCACGATGCCGGATCATCGAGCGATTCGAGATGGGTGAAAACAACCGCGTCGGGCAACACCCGCCGGATGTCGCCTTCGATGCGTTCGAGCAGTTCGTGGCCGCGCTGCACGGTCCATGCACCGGGGACCAGGACATGAACGGAGACAAATTTCCGCACCCCCGCCTGCCGGGTGCGCAGGGCATGAAATTGCACCCCGCCGACGGTGTAGCCTTCGAGAACCTGCCGCACCGCCATCACATCCTCCGCCCGCAAAGCCGTGTCCATGAGCCCGCTGATGGAGCGCCGGACAATCCCGACGCCCGTCCAGAAGATGTTGGCCGCCACCAGCAAAGCCACGATGGGATCCAAGCGTTGCCAGCCGGTGAGCGCCACCGCCCCCACGCCGCCCAACACCCCCACGGAGGTCCACACATCCGTCAACAAATGGCGCGCATTGGCTTCGAGGGTGATGGAGTTGTGGCGGCGGCCTGCCCGCAGAATCACCAACGCCACGACGAGATTGACCACCGATGCCGCAACCGAAACAGCCAGACCCACGCCCAGTTCCTGCAACGGACGCGGCGTCAGCAGTCGCAGGCTGGCCGCGACCGTGATGCTCAGGGCGGCCACCAGGATCAGACTGCCCTCCACACCGCTGGAAAAATATTCGGCTTTGCCGTGCCCGTAAGCGTGGTCTTCGTCCGCTGGCCGCGCCGCCACGGTCAGCATTGCCAGCGCCATGACACCTCCGATCAGATTTACGACCGACTCGACTGCATCCGAAAGCAAGCCCACCGACCCGGTGATCAAGTAGGCGATGGTTTTGAGCGCAATGGTACCGACCGCCGCCGCGATCGAGAGCCAGGCGAAGCGAGTTAGTCGGGAGCGATTCACGCAGGCGGATTAGAACACCAAGGCATGGGGTTCGCCAAGCCCGGAGCGGCACCCGCGTTGCCGTTCCAGGCCCGGTCGAATCAGACATTCTCCAAGAACCAGCTTGACACTGGAACCGGCCTATACTATGTAATGCAAGGTAGCTGGCATAACAAGTAACACGTGAGAACTTCGCCGCGCATTCTGTTCGCCGCCTCGGGCACGGTGCTTCTGCCGACCGAGTATTACTGCGTAGCGTCCGCCCTCGAGACGCAAGGCGAAGTCATGCAGGCTTTGCTGCTGATGCTGTTGGGGGCCAACGCGCTCGGGGTCGGGCTGTTTTGGTGGTTTCCGCGCGCCGCGCTGGCCGGCTTGCTGGCCAGCGGATTATTGATTCTGCCTTATCAAGTGGCATTGCTTGACCGGCTGACGCGCCTGAACACCGAGATGACGCGGCTGGTTGATTCCCGCATGCGCCTGCGCGCCGAGGGCAAACCGGTTCCCGCGAACTTGGACGATTACCAGTTCTCGGATCCCCGGCTTCGCCGCTTTGTTTACCGTTACATCGTGGAGGACGACGGGCGGGATTTCTCCCTGCATTACTTCGTCGTCCAACCCGGCATCACCCATTCTTTCAACTCAAAGACCGGCTGGTTTTATTATCCGGACTGAAAGCGAGCCCGCGGCCATGGATGATTTCTTCGACAACTGGACGGTGCAGGTGCGCAAAGGGCTGCTCGAACTTTGCATCCTCAACGCGCTGGCCGAGGAGGAGCGCTACGGTTACGACCTCGTGAAGGGCCTGGTGGGCGTTCCCGGGCTGGGCGTCACGGAAGGCACGCTCTACCCCCTGCTCTCGCGTTTGCGGATGGCGAATCTGATTTCTTCCCGGCTGGAAGAATCATCGGCGGGCCCCGCCCGGAAGTACTACTCCCTGACCCGCGAAGGCCGCAAAGTCATGGAAACGATGAACGATTACATGGCCGAACTGAATCGCAGCGTGAGCCGGCTGCGCAAGAAAGGAACGTAATATGATCAAATGGACCGAATCGGCGAGGCGAACCTTGGAGGAATACTGTGCGCGCACCCGGACAGTGTTGGCGGGCAGCGGCGCCGATGCGGAGGAAGTCACTGACGACCTGCGACGCCACGTCGAGGAAGAGGTCCGCGCGGCGCGATTGAGCGTGGTGACGGAGGAGGACCTCCGCCGCATCCTGGTTCAGGTTGGCGAACCCGGAGCGCCGCTGGAAGGAACGGGACACCAGGCCGCAGCCAACCCGGAACCACCCGTTTCGCATACAAATGACAAAAAGCGCCCAGGCATCCTGCTGCTGGTTCTGGGAGTCCTCCTGCCGCTCGGCACCCTGATTTTCGAACTGGTCACGGGCATTTCCGCCGGGGTGCTCTTTGATCCGCTTCCGAGCTGGTTCAGTGTCCTGGCCGTCGCCCTGGTGCCGGGCGCGAATCTTTGGATCTGGTGGGCCGGCCGGGCGCGGGATCCCCGTCCGGCCCGGTTGCTGGGTTGGTTGAACGGTGCGGCGTTGGGCGTCTGCATCTATTACTCCCTGATGTATTTGTTGTTCGTGCCCTTCGCGGCAATTGGCGTCCTCTATTTCGGGTTGGGTTTGATTCCGTTGACCCCGCATCTGGCGCTCATCGCCACGCCGGGCTTGCGCGCGGCGTACGTCCGGCAAATTGGGAAGGACCGGTTGCCCGGGATGTGGGGTGTGCTGGTTGGGTTCGGCTTTCTGGTGTTGCTTCAATTGCCCGCCGCGCTGACCTACTACGGTCTCGCGCAGGCCGCCGCGGAGGAGCGCGACGCCCGGAGCCACGGCGTCCGCGTGCTCCGGACCTTCGGCGACGAAGAGCTGGTGTTGCGCGCCTGCTACGGGTTGCTGCGCCGGGAAATGGAAATGGATTGGGTTCGCCTCATCGCCAGTGGAAACAAAACGGTTTCGGCCGAGGCAGCCCGGGAAATCTACTACCGCGCTTACGGCCGCCCCTTCAACTCGCTGCCACCCCCGTCGCTCTATACCCGGGCGGGACGCTGGACGGCGCTCGACGAGGAATTCACCTGGGACGATGCGCTGGGCGGTGAAGCCGTGGCCGGGCGGGTCAAAGGGCTTTCGCTCGCCAGCTCGCGCATGGACGCCACGGCCGAACCGGACGCGGCGCTGGTTTATTGCGAGTGGACGATGGAGTTCAAGAATGTCTCCCGCCAGCAACGGGAGGCACGAATGCAGATCGCCCTGCCGCCCGGCGCGGTGGTATCCCGGCTGACGTTATGGATCAACGGCGAGGAGCGGGAAGCGGCCTTCGGCGGCCGTTCGCAGGTGCGCAAGGCCTACCAGGAAGTCGCCGTCGCGCAACGCCGCGACCCGGTGCTGGTGACGACCTGCGGGCCGGATCGGGTGTTGATGCAGTGCTTTCCGGTGCCACCCAATGGCGGGATCATGAAAGTCCGTTTGGGAATGACCTCACCGCTGGTTTTGGAATCCCTGGAGCAGGGCAGTTTTGTCTGGCCCCGATTCCTCGAGCGGAACTTCGGCCTGGCCGCAGACTTGAAGCACGCATTGTGGATGGAATCCGCGAGTCCGTTAGACAGCGGGAAAGGCGCAGCCGCCGCCAAGAACGGGAAGCCTCCGTATACCCTGCACGAGTCAACATCGGAGACCGACCTGGCAGCAGCTCCGAAAGTTGTCAAAATCCATCGGCCGTCTGAAATTGCAACGGTTTGGGCGCCGACCGACGAGGCGGGTTCGATCATACGACAATCCATTCAGAGCGTGGCACCGGTGAATCCACCCCGCGTCGTGGTGGTCCTTGACAGTTCCGAAGGGATGCAATCCTCCGCCCGGGAGCTGGGCGCATCGCTGGCCGGCATTTCGGAAACAACCGAGATCGCCTTGATCATTGCCAATGACGATCCGAGGCGGTTGGAAGCCAAGCCGCAGAAGGCCACACCGGCGGTTGTTCGTGCGCTTCAGCAAAGGCTCGACAAGGTTCGCTTCGTCGGCGGACAGGACAATCTGCCGGCGCTCGAGGCAGCGTGGGACTTGGCGGCCCAGGTTGAGAACGGGGTGGTGGTTTGGGTTCATCAGCCGCAACCGGTGCTGCTTTCCAACGAGAGCGGCTTGCGCCAGCGCATGGAGCGGGCCACCAAGCCCGTGCGCCTGTTTGAACTCCAAACCCGCAACGGCCCCGATCGCATTATCGAAAAACTGGATGGTTTGCCGGCCGTCGAACATGCCGTGCGCCGGGATTCGCTGCGTTCGGACTTCGAGAAACTCCTGGCGCGACTGACCGGCAAGCAGGGCAGCTTTCAATTCGTGCGAGAAAAAACCACGGGACCAGCCACGGGCCCCCGCGGCGGCAAGCACATCGAACGGTTATGGGCGCGGGATGAGTCGTTGCGCCTCGCGGCCAATCGCCAGCGGGACGCGGCCGTGAAACTTGCGGCGGCGAACCAACTGGTCACACCCCTGACGGGCGCCGTCGTACTGGAAACCAAAGAACAGTATGACCGTCACGGGCTAAAGCCGGCGGATGCCATGACGGTGCCGGCCGTGCCGGAACCCACCGGCATGAGCCTGGTGGGAGTAGCTTTCGTGGTGTACTTCCTGGCCCGCCATCATCGCCGGCCCTCCCGACCGCATCACAACAGGTGACAGAACATCGCGTCGCGAAGCTTGGGCTCGAACCACGTGCTCTTGGGCGGCATGATGCCCCCCGCGTCGGCAATGGTCATCAAGTCCTCGATACTCGTTGGGTACATTGAGAAGGCACAGGCGTACTCACCGCTGTCCACCAACTTCTCCAACTCCGCCGTCCCGCGAATGCCACCGACGAAATTGATGCGCTTGCTGGTGCGAGGGTCGTTGATGCCGAAGATCGGATCGAGCACCAGCTTCTGGAGCAAGGTGACGTCGAGCTTTTCGATCGGATCGCTGGTCGTGGTAAACTCCGGCCGGAAGGTCAGCGTGTGCCAACGCCCGTTGAGAAACAAACCGAGTTCGTGTTTGCGCGCGGGCCGCGCCGCGCCGTTGGTTTGAAGGGTGAAGATGATTTCGAGTTTCGGCCGCAATTGCTCGGGGGAAAGTCCATTGAGATCCTTCAGCACGCGGTTGTATGGCAGGATCTGCATCTGGTTGTGCGGGAAAATCACGGCGAGGAATGATCCGCTGTGACCCGCCCCCGCGCGGGATTGGTAAACCCGCGCCGCCGCAGCGCTGCGGTGATGGCCGACGGCGATATAGAGGGCCGGGATCCCGGCGAATTGCTCCGCGATAAACTGTATGCCGGCGGCATAGCTTACGGTCCACGACGAATGGCGAACGCCGTCCTTGCCGGTAAAATCCACCTCCGGCTTCGCGGCCGTACGCCGAGCCACGAATTCGTCCAAGGCCTTGGTGGCGCGATAGGTGAGAAACACCGGACCGGTTTGGGAATCGAGCGCTTCAATATGGCGCACGCGGTCGTCTTCCTTGTCCGGGCGCGTGAGTTCGTGCTTCTTGATGATGCCGCTGAGGTATTCCGCACAACTCGCAGCGGCAACCAGCCCCACCTGACTGTGCGGCCCCATGACCTGGCGGTACAGGTAATAGGCCGGTTGCGCATCCTGCCGGAGTGCACCCTGGTTGATCAGTCGCCGAAAGTTTTCCCGCCCCTGCGCATAAACCTCCGGTGCGTAAATGTCCGTTGTTGGTGGCAGGTCAATCTCCGGTTTGCTCACGTGGAGGAAGCTCAGTGGGTTGCCGGCGGCCAGCAGCCGGGCTTCGTCCGACGACATCACGTCGTACGGCAGTTCGCAAATTTGGGCAGCGAGTTCGGGTTGGGGCCGCAGCGCGGCGAATGGTTTCAAGGTAGCCATAAAACGAGGCGCGAGCATACGGATGCGTGCCCGGCAACGCACGAAGTTATTGCCGAATTAATAGCGGTCGCGACGGCCGGTCCCGGCAACGAAGTTCCCAGCCGGGCGCCGGCCCAAAAACAGTCGTTGATTCCCGTGGTCACCGGGGTAGTATCGCGTCTCAACGAGACCAAGACCATGAGTACGCCCACTCCCAAAAGCGAAGTGAAACGGCTGAAGGTGCTTTGGCAATACGACGTGCTCGACTCCGTGCCCGAGGAGGTCTTCGACGACCTGACGGACCTTGCTGCGCATATCTGCGAAGCACCCATCGCCCTCATTTCCCTCGTGGACGAGGACCGCCAGTGGTTTAAATCCAAGGTCGGCGTTTCCCTCAGCGAAACCGCGCGGGATATTTCCTTTTGTGCCCATGCCATCATGAACGAGGGCATCATGATCATCTCGGATGCAAGGAAGGATGCGCGCTTCCAGAAAAACCCGTTGGTGACCGGCCCCCAAAGAATTCGCTTTTACGCGGGAGCTCCCCTCATCACGCCCGACGGCCACGCGCTTGGCACGCTCTGTGTGCTCGATAAAAAGCCGCGTCAGCTCCGCCCGGAGCAAAAGCAGGCACTGATCGTCCTCGCGCACCACGTGGTCTCCCAACTCGAACTGCGCCGCCACGCCCGCGAACTGGTCGCGGCCCGCGTGGATGTCTCGAAACAACGCGCCGAACTCGTGCGTGCCAACGCCGAGATCGCCCGCCTACGCAAACGGCTCGCCCGCTGCCAGCGCCGGCCCGTTGCTGCCAGGCGGGATCGCCGCTGATTTCCAGGTGCCCGGGCCAGGGTTCCCGCCCCACGGGCGCAGTTTGACGCCGCTCATTGCCAACCTGCGCTCAGGCGGGATGCGGATTGGCTTTCCTTAATGGCTGCCCGACCGGGAGGTCGTCCGGCAACGGCACGAACTCGCGAATCTTGTTCCACAGGGGCGTGAAATCCTTGTTCACGTCGCCCGACAGGCAGTCGGTGATTTCGCCCGCCGCTTCCGGATACTTGTCTATCACCTGTTTGAAGCTGAATTTCGGATCGTAAAAGGCATAGACCAGTTTGCGCATGTTTTCGACGCCGGTCCGGATGGCAGTGGCGTAAGGCGCAAATCGTTCCGGTGAGAAGTCGCCGGCGACAATGGCTTCATGCACTGCATCCCCCGCCAGCGTCCCGCTCTTGAGCGCGAGCATCAGGCCGCTGCTGAACACGGGATCGAGAAAAGCGAACGCGTCGCCGACCAGCAATAAACCCGCGCTGCCGCAATGCCGCGCGTGATGCGTGTACTCGCTGATGACAAAATACTGCCCGACCTGCTGGCCGACGGATAGGTGGTCCTTGATCCAGGCGTTCTGCTCGATCTCGCGTTTGAAGATCTGTTCCGGCGCCCGCACGCCATCGCGCGTCAGATATTTGCCCTCCGCGACGACGCCCACGCTGAGCATGTCGTTGTGCTGGGGAATGTGCCAGAACCAGCCTTTGTCCGGCACGTAGGCCACGGTGGTCGCCCCTTCGTCAATGCCCGGCTCGCGCTTCGAGCCCTTGTAATACGTCCAGACGGCGATCTTGTTGAGATACGGGTCTTTCATCCGCCAGCCATTGCGCACCGCGGTGAACGCCTCCTTGCCGGAGCAATCGAGCGTGATCGGCGCGCGGTACTCGACGACCGCGCCGCCTTGCTTCTGCGCGCGGACGCCGACCACCCGGTCGCCATCGCGCAACAATTCCTTCACCGTGATCTCCTCGATCACTTCCGCGCCCTTGGCCCGGGCATTGTCCAACAGGATTTGGTCGAACTCCGACCGCAGCACCTGCCAGGTTTGCGCCACGGACTCACGGTCGTAGCGGTTGAAAAAGTAAAACGGCTGGCTCGCCCGCCCGCTCGGCGAGATGAACACCACGCTGTATTTCTTCACGAACCCGGACGACTTCATCAGCGGGATCAAGCCCAGCCGCTCCATGGGCTGGTAGGTGAACGGGATCATGGATTCGCCGATGTGGTAGCGCGGAAACTTCTCGCGCTCGAGGACGAGAACGCGATGGCCATATTCGGCGAGGATGGCCGCGCTGGAAGCGCCCGAGGGACCGCCACCGATGATCAGGGCGTCAAATTGATTTCCGTTATGCTTCATGCTGATTAAATGGTTAGTTCAATTTGGAGTGGATGCAAGCCGCGAGGCACGAATTCAAGTGCGCGCTGCAGGCCAAAGCTGCCGGCCTGCGGCGAATGATTAAGAATGCCTATGGGAAGGAAATCTGCGGTTTAACGCGGACACTGAAGCCGTGCGACTCCAGTTTTGAAACCAGTGGCTGGACTTCGGATTCAGGCAGGTCGGTTTGAACGATGATCTCCCGCTTCTTGTCCTTGTAATATTTTTCTGCCAGCGCGTCCACGTCATCAAGGGCAATCTCCGCGTTCTGACGCTTCAAGATGACGGTTCTGCCTTCCTTATTACGGATAACGCTGAACAGGCAGTCAAAGCGTTGCGCAAACATGCCCGTTTGCTGCTGAACCGCCCGTGATGCCCGGGGATTTACGTCGCGCAAATAGAAATTAAACTCAGGATTACTTCCCCAACAGGAATACTCGAAGGCGAACAGTAACGTCGCGACTCCACTGTAAGCAACCGACATTCGTGGCGTGAGCACCGTCCCATCAAAAGACCCCCAATTCGTGGTTCGATACGGCCCGAGATATGCCGGAGGTGGATGGTTGCCATGCATGTAGTATGCAGACCCACCTGCATAATGGGTGAAATCATGTGAGTCGCACCCACAATGGTTACGCGCTGAAGGTGGTAGCAGAATCCAGTTACCATCCACCGGCGCCGGAAAGAACGCCAAAACAAGCAATGCTGTGAACGACCATACGCCAAAACGAATCGAGCGTTTCCAGCTCTTCCGGATCATACGGTTCTTGGCAGCAAAGACAGCCTAACCTCTTCCAACCACGCGTTGTCCGGCAACGCATACGGCCGGAACGTTTCCAGCCAGCCTTCCTGGCCATTGAACAGAATCGCGCGATGCAGGCCCAGGTTGTTGGCCTGGGGTGAATCAATCAGGCTCGCCGAGTCGTTCGCGCTCATCTGGAACACGACGCGCATTTCAAATTCACTCAGCGCCTTGCGGCTGAGGAAACGCATCACGTTGTTGTAGGTGTCGCAATTGGCGATGACATGAAACCCAAGACTCGCGCCTTCGCAGATCAGCTTGTTGAGTTGCAGTCCGGGGTTTCCGCCGGCACCGGCGTCCAGCGAGAAACTCATCTCCTCGTCAAAGCGCAGCTTCTTGTTTCGTTGCAGGCCGTGGATGAGCAGATACGTTTCCGGCGTAACCGCGCCCGGATCGTCGGCCCGTTGCTGTTGTTCCACGGCCAGCGCGGCCATCACTTCGTCCACTTCCCCGGCGCGAACCAGTTTGACTTCATGCGGCACGGTGCGCACCGCTTGCTCCAGAAATCTGGCCTCGGCGGAATCCGGCGCGCTGCAATCGAAAACGAGGAATCGAGCGCCGGCTTTCGGATGCTGCGCTGCCAGGGCAACCAGCGCCACGGCCAGCATGCCCGAGGCCGCTTCCTCCCGTTGGCCGACAATCAGCAGATGATTGCCGCTCTGCCGGCGGAAAATCGCCTCGGTTGGCCCTTTGATCGAATTCGGGGCCCCCAGCCAGACGCGCGGCGGCGTTCCGGCCGGGACGGATTTCGCGTCGAGCGCCGCGCGCAGCAAGGCGTTGTCGCGCACACTGGCGGGGGCGTTGCCTTCGAAAACAATTGGCTCGCGCGAGGTAGCCGCCGACGTGAGAAGGCGGTCGGGCTTGCCGGCCATTTCCGCCTCGTGACCGCGGTGGCTACGAGCCGACACTTTTTTCAACCATTCATCCCGCACTTCGTCCGGCAGCCACACGACTTGAAACGGACTGTTCCCTTGCAGCGCGCCGCCTTCGTCATTGTAAATCGCCTCCCCCGGACGTGAGAGCAGGCGCGGCGCGGGGTTGTCCTCGTTCATGATGAGGTAGGCGTCCGCTTCGTTGCACTGGAGCGCAATGCGCACCACCATCTGGCCGATGGTGGCGCGGGCCAGCGAATAAGCACCGCCAAGGGTTTGGGAGCCAAGCAGCACGTGAATCCCGAACGCACGCCCCTGCCGCACGATGCGGTCGAGCAGCAACGCGGCACCCTGCGAAACGCGGTCGTCCTCCACGAACAATTCCTGAAACTCATCAATCAACAGCAGCGTGCGCGGAATCGGCTCGGTCCCGCCGGCGCGTTTGTATCCGGCGATGTCCTGGGCTCCCAGTTTGCGAAACAGATCGCCGCGCCGCTTGAGTTCGTCGTCCACGCGCTGCAATACGCTCAGGCCAAATTCTCGGTCGCTCTCGATGGCGATGACGCGTGCGTGCGGCAATTTGTGCGTGGCGTAGCATTTGAATTCGACGCCCTTCTTGAAGTCCACGAGATAGAATTCCACCTGGTCCGGACTGCACCAGAGCGCGAGGTTTGTGATGAGCACGTGGAAGAGGGTGGACTTGCCGGAGCCGGTCTTGCCCGCGATCAACCCGTGCTGCCGCGTGCCCTGGCCGAGCAGGAGGTATTGCAGCTTCGTCGCGCCGGTCCGGCCCACCGCCACGCGCAATTCGGTGGTCGTTTCCCGGGTCCACAGCTCACGGTCCTCCGGGGCGACTTCGGCAAACGGCATTTCCACGCGATACGAATCGGTGCTGTCCTTGCCAATCTGCTGGAGCAACTGCGTGGCAAGTGCCGCGTCTGGCGGCGCATCGAGCACGAGCTGGACCCCGTTCCAGGTGCTGCTCCCCGGCCCCGCGGCTTTCCCCCCTCGCTCCGCGCCCGTCGCCGGGAGGCCGGGAGGGGCGGCTGGCCGCGCTTGGGGCGGTTCTGCCGCCGGACAACTGCCAATCGCAAAGCCGTCGCCTTTGGGCACGATGCAGATGGAGTTCTTGCGGAGTTCCTCCGGCACGAACTCCGTGGGGGCGGCTTTCCGTTGATCCCAGTGAATGAGCAAATGCACGCCACAACGCGGACCGCTGGCCGCGATGTTGTGGAGGCGTTTCACCGCCACTTCGCTGAAATTGGCCGGAAAGTCGGCGATGACCAGGAACTGGTATTTCTCCGCCATGCGCCCCGCCTGGGCATTGTATTCCGCCAGCGTCTCGTACTCGTTGCGGAGATACATCTGGGTGACTTTCTCGATGTGTTCATTGAGATCGGCGAGCCGCTGCTCAAACTGGGCGGTCTGCGTCCAGATGCGGCTGTTGATGAGGCGCTCCTCGAAATCCGCCAGGTGCATGATGCCGGCGAAGTTCTGGCCCAAACCAACGGGATCGAAGATCGTAAAACTCAGCCGGCCCGGCGGGGAACTGGTGAGCAGTCGCAAAACCAGATTGTTCAATGCGCCGATGATTTGTTGCTGACCGGATTGCTTCGTCTCAAACAACAGGGAAGCCTGGCGGGACACCGACAAAAGCAGCGGCACACTGAAATGCGTCGCCCCCGGCAGCGCAAATCCCCGGCCTTGGAGCGAAACTTCACATAGTTTCTCAACGTCCACCGTCAGCCCAGCATACCGGGCGGCAGCGGAAAATTCCTCCGGTAGCGAGAATGCCTGCCAAAGTTCCGCGCGCCATGGTGGGAAAACGCTGTCCGCCGAGGTGCCGGCCGCCTGCAGGGCCGACCAGGTTGGCAACACAGCACGCTGCCAGTCCACCTCGATGGCCTGACGGCCGACCTCCCGGGTGGCCTGCAACCGGGCGAGGCCGTCGTTGAAACCGGTTTCGAGTTTCTCCAAGGCGGCCAACGTCATTTCGTGCCCCCGCCCCATCCGTTCGGCGTGCTGCTCATCAATGGTTTTGAGCCATAATCGGCGGCGCTCCTCATTCGCGAGAACGAGTTTGCGCGCCTGGTCGGTGAGGCGGTCGGTCCAGCCGCTCCGCAAGATCCGGGCTTCCGCCCGCACTTGCTTCCAGTGGTCGTTGAGTTTTTGGGTGGTGCTGGCATGGACGGCCTGGAGGCGCGCAGTTTCCGCCTGAAAACTCGTGTCCGCCTTGTGGGCGCAAACCTCGGCCAGCTGCCGGGCCGCGTGCAGGGCAACCGCGGCAGCTTTTGCGTGGGGCGCCGCGAGGCGGCGGCCAAGAAGGTAAAGGATCCCAACGGCGGCCACGCCCGCCCCCACCAGGAGCCAGACGTTCACGGGCACGGCCGGAAAATCAAACCGGCGGAGTTCCGGCACGAAGACAAACGGCACAAGCAGAATCAACGGAAGACAGAGCCAGAGCCGGAAGAACCGGAAAAAGAGCGCCAACCCAAAAGCATGGCAAAGCGTCAGGGCCTGCCCGGCCTGGTCGCGATACGCGCGGAGCTGTTCCAAGAGCTGCGCCTCGGGCCGGGACGAATCGAAAGCGGGAGCGTCCGGCGGGCTGAGGATCAGTCGCACGTGCGCGCCGAAGCCGGCCAGGGTGGCGCGGGCGCGGGCGCCCAGGCGGTCAAGCGCCGCAACCTCGTCCGCAAGCTGATTGGTAAACGCCGCGTGGTGGGCCTGATTCTTCTGCGTCTCCGCCTCGTAAACCCGCTTCGCCTCCAGGATTCCGTCCTGGTTTTCCAGCGTGTGTTTGGCCTCCTCCCGTTCGATCTCGGCCACGCGTTGCTTCCGGGCATTCTCTGAAGCGCGCGCGATGCGCGTTTTGCGGGCGGCAAAGGAAGCTTCGACCCGAGCCCGATGGCCGGCCACGTCCGCCTCCGCCGCCGCTGATTCCGCCGCCCACCGAGCCTGTTCACTGGCCCGGGCCTGTTCGAACTGGGCCCGAAGTTTGTGGGACCGCGCGTTGAAATCACGCTCCAACTCGTCCGCCCGCCGGACGGCGTCGCCCACGCCTTGACGCAGGCGTTCCAGCAGGGCGAGCGTCTCGACCGTGCCCAGCAGCCTACTCGCAATCGGCGCGGATCTTGTTGAGGATTCGTTCAAGGGATTCAATGTTTGTGACCGCCTGGTTGACTGCGGAAAAAAGCTCGTCGAGAAAACGCTGCTCGAATTCCCGGCTCTTGGCATCGCTCCACGATTGTTTCGTGTTGGCCCATTCGGCGGCCAGTTCCTTCGTCAAACCCAGCAGGCGATTCTGACTGGCGCTCATGACGATGCCCCCTCTTCCGGGGCCGCCGTTGGGGCGGGCGCGGGTTCGCCGGACGCCGGCGGCAGGTTGGCCGGTGGACGGGCCGGCGACAACTCGGCGTACTCGCTGAGGGTTTTGGTCATTGTGTTCAACCACGCCACGGCCTGGCCGAGATCGTGACCCAGCGTGTGCCGGAGTTTCTCCACCTGGCGGCCCAGCGGTTCCACCTGCTGATCAAACTGCCGATGCCAGTGCCGGGTTGTTTTGAGTTTCTCCTCGGCCTGGTGAATCGCCCGGCGGGCCTTCTGCACGGCGGCCTGCTGGGCATACGAGGAGTCGCGCAAACCCGAAAGCTGGGCGCTAAACAGCTCCTGCTGGCGCTGCTCCAGTTCCCGGGTGAGACGGCGGATTTGATTTTGCCAGTGGGCGGGCCGCTCGGACTGCAACCACAGCCGGGTACGCGTCACGTCGTCGTTGACCTCGTCAAGCACCCGGCCGGCTTTGTCACGGTAAATGATAAGTTTCGCCCGAAAGTCTTCAATGACCTCGAGTGAAGTGACGCGCGCGCGGTCGGGCATATCAAAAAACTCCAAACCCCAAAATCCAAACACCAAAGAAAGACCAAGATTCAAGTTCCCAAGCGGGCCAAACGGAGCGCCGCCCTTGAACCGCGCACGGCGCGCTGGTGTTTGGTGTTTGGTGTTTGGTGTTTCGGCCCATGCGTGGGGATTCAATGTTGATCCAGATATTCCTCAATGCGTTGGGCCTTGCGCAGCAGGAAGGGCGTGTGCTGGTTGGAACTTTCGATGAACTTTTTCAGCACCTTCATCGTGTCGCGAAATTCCTCCGAGAACTTGGCGTGTTCCTGATCCTGCCAGGTATCCCCCAGCGCCGAAAACCGGGCCTGCAGGAGCGACATCCGGTTTTGCAATTCGACATTGAATCGCTTGAGTTCTTCCGCAAAGCGCCGGACTTCGCCGGGATCCATGACGGCCTGTGGCATGTACGTTCCTCGTGTTCAGGTTTTTTCTGAGGCAAAGCTAACAGAGGCGGCGCGCAGCTTCCAATCGGAATTCCGCCCAGGCGAATCGGTCCCGCGGCGCCCGAGCCAGCCGCTTCGAGGCGGCGCCAAGGGAATTCGGCGCCCGAACCGGACTAGGCCGGGGAAGATTTGGCGGGCGGCAGGATTTCGACGACCTCCGACAGCGGGCGGCCCTGGAGATCGGAGATCAGGGCTTTGCGGCCATAAAGGACTGCCGGGGCGGTGAGTTCAAACTTCTCGGCGATCAAGCCGTCGGTCTCCACCCGCAGGAACGCCCGGGTCTCGGTCCGATGGCGCACCCCGCAGTCGGCCAGAATGCGGCCCAACGGGATTTCCTCGGCCAGGATCAATTCCCGGACCTCTTCAGGATATCGGCCGACGTAGAGCTTGTTGGCCCCAAATTCCACGGGCTGTTCGTCGCGGTTCAGCCGGAGCACCACCTCGCGGAAATAAAAGTCTCCGCGGCGTTCGCGGCTCACGATCTCCAGATGAATGTCCGACTCGTAATGGGCCTCGAGCGTCGGGGTCATGTCGTTCTGGTGAACGAGCAACGACTTATAGGGCTCGGGCACGGCGTCGCCGGGGATCATCTCGATGCGAGGCAGCGGCTGTTTGGCCCGCTGGTAGAATTCCGAGAGGGGAAACGTGAAAGTATCAGGCATAGCGTCCGGTCTTGTGTTCGGGTTTGAAAAACTCGTGGAGCAGGCGGTCGATCTGGAGCAACCCCTCGCGGGTGACCCCAATGCGATCGCCGCCATTCGTGAGGAAGCCCCAGCTTTTCAGCGTGGCCAGCGGCGCCGCAAACTGAACGCGGGGGTCGGCGCCAAATTTCTGCCAGTAATGTTGCGCGCTCACGCTGCCCAGCTTGAGACCGAGGATGAATTCCCGGATGTACCGCTCCTCCGGCGACGGGGTGAGCGCCCGATAGACCGGCAGCTGGCCGCCATTGACGGCTTCAACATACGGCTGGAACTCGTGGTGATTTTGATAATGGACGCCGCCCAGATGGCCAAAGCTCGCCACCCCGATGGATAAAATATCCGCGCCCGAAAACAGACCCTCCCGATAGATGAACTTCACCTGAGCCGGGTCGCGTACCACGGTGGTCCCGCTTGTGACGGTGTAGCCGATCTGCTCGAACGCGCGATAGGCATAATCCACCCAGGCCCGCTTGGTTTCCCAATCGGCCACGGGCGCGACGAGTTTGCCGCCGGCCTTCATCTGCTGATAAATACCGGTGTTGAACGGCACTTCCATCTGGTAAATGGTCACCGAGTCGGGCCGCAGCGCCACGGCCTTCGCCACCGTCTCGCGCCACTTCTCCTCCGTCTCCTCGACCATGCCGGCAATCAGGTCAATGTTGATCTGCGGAAAACCGATTTCGCGTGCGTAGGCATAGGCGCGGGCGATCTCCTTGGAACGGTGCGCGCGGCCATTGATCTCCAGGATGTGATCGTCAAAGTGTTCGATGCCCAGGCTCAGGCGGGTGACGCCGAGCTCGCGAATCGCCTTTAACTTGTGATCCGTGAGCGTGCCCGGTTCGGCCTCGAAGGTCACCTCCTCGACTTCATCCCACGGCAGCAGCCGCTTCATGCCGTCGGTCAGGAATTTCAATTGATCCGGCGAAAGATAACTCGGCGTGCCCCCCCCGAAGTAAACAAACCTGGGTTTGCGCCCCCGGATCGCCGGCTTGCCCGCATAAACGGCCAGCTCCTTCAGCAATGCATCGAGATAGCCGCGCACTTCGGACGAATCTTTGTCGGTATAAACCTTGAAGTAGCAAAAGTGACAACGCTTGCGGCAAAAGGGAATGTGGACGTAATGGCCGAAGGGAGTCGAGGGGCGCGGGTCGAGGGGCGCGGGTCGGTCGAGGGCGGCTTCAAATTGTGCGACAAACTCCCGCTTCCAGAACGCGAACGGCGGGTAATTCGCGACGAAGTAATTGCCCGCGGTGGTTTCATGCCGCAACGGCGGGGCCGCGGTGGTTGGAGCGTCGCTCATTTCTTTTCTGCTTTTGCGCCGAAACAATAGACACTGCCATCGTCGCTGCCGATGACAATCTTCCCGTCCGCCACGGCCGGGGAGCTGCCGACCGGCTGGCCGATTTCATACGACCAGAGTTCCTTGCCGTCACTCAGCTGCACCAGGTACACCCGGCCATCGTCCGAGCCGACCACGACTTTGTCGCCGCAGACGACCGGCGAGCTGTCCACCCGCCCGCGCGTGGCCAGGCGCCAGATGCTCCGGCCATCGGAGCGATTCAGACAGTGCAGCATTTTGTCGCGCCCTCCGAACACCACACGCTCAGGCGTGACGGCCGGGGAGGAAAAGTATGGGAATTGCCGGTCGCGAAACGTCCACACGTTCGACCCCGACTTCAAGTCCGCGCACAGGAATTGATTCTCGTAATGGCCAAAGTACGCCCGCCCATCGGCCAACGCCACGGACGCCGCGATCGGGGCACCAATTTCATTGCTCCGGGATTGGGATCCGTCAGCCAGCGAAATGACATACAGCAGCCCATCACAGCCGCCAAAAACCGTGTGTCCGTCCGCCACGGCGGGAGAGCCGTTGATATAGTTGGCGGATTCATAGACCCAGTTGCTCTTGCCCGTAGCGGCCGCGAGACAGTGCAGTTTGAAATCGTAACTGCCAATGAGCACGTTGGTCTGGCCGCCCGCGACAAACCAGTTCGGGGCGCCGAGGATCTTGTCGCCGGTGGTGTATTTCCAAAGTTGCCGGCCGGTGGCGGCGTCGAGC
>CAZIJO010000003.1:0-85882 GCA_964539515.1 uncultured Bifidobacterium sp.
ATCGTTGTCCGCATCGTCTGAGCGCTGGCCTGTCCATTTTCCGAAAGGCATTAGGTTAAGGTTGGGAGCGCCAGAATGGCGAGGGTTCGGAGCGTCAGTTTTGTTCGCATGGTTTTTTTGGGTTTAAAGTTTGAACAGCCGATAAAACTTCGAGGGCAGGGTGGCGGGGACGACGATGGGATTGGTTGCGCCTCTCGCCGAATTGCTCCCATTCGCGAGCGACCGCACCCGAGTCTCCTGCAAGACAAAGCCCGGCGTGCTGGGCGACCACGAAATCGTGGCGTTGTCGGGCGTGGCGTTGATGATGTGGAGCGTCGGGGAGTCCTGGGTCTGGGCGAGCACAGGCATAGCCCAGAGGTCGCCGGTCAGGGTATACTGGGCGTTGGTCATCGGCCCGCCTGCATCCGGCTGGCCGATGGTGCCGCTGGGAAACGGGCGCGTGGGTGAAGCTCCAGCGGTTGATCGGCAACGCCGTCACCCGCTCCGAGACCTCCCGAGCGTCCACCAGCTCGAAGCCCGTCTTGGCGTTGCGATCGCTCAGGCTGGCGATAACGCCGGTGAGTGGGCACCAGTTGCCGCCGCCCGCCCGCCGGTTTTGCCCGGTGCAGGCCGCAGGGCGGGGACGCAGTGAATCCTGAAGCGAACCATCCCCGAGGAGGAAAAGGAGGGCTTTACTCTTGGATTTCATGAATTGTGAAGCGCTGCAATTGCGAGGCGATGGCGGGCGTCCAGTTGTTGCTTGAACTTGGCTTTGCAAAATCTGAGGGAACGGGGATGACTCAACCACAATGTAAGGGGATTGTCCAGAAGTCATTGGTTCGAACGCTTGCCAGTTGCAGCCGAACTACCGGTTTGCGCCCTGCGGGAAACCCACCACCTGCCGCACCGACGCTTGATCGACTGGTGCATGTGATTGGAACGCCGACGGCGTAATGCAGAGAAGGGGAAGCCTGTTGCACGACGGGGTGGCAATTCCATCTCCTCATCGAATCGGGAAAGACTTTTCCGAAGGATTCGCGCTTTGCCCCCTGAACTGTAGCAGTGGAAGTCAGCCGGCATGGACTCCTCCCCACAATCAAATGGAGCGGACTTACGTCCGCTGCTACATTGCTTTTGGAGAGCTTTGCCCCGCGCTTTGCCCCCGCATCGGTGCCGTGAACTCGATGGCGGGAGCGCCGGTCTCAGCCCAGGCGCGGGCCTGGTTGCTAACGCCGGCGCGGATTGCGGCCCGACTGCAGATGGTCACCCCAGCGCATCTGGCGCACCTGTGGTATTGGAACAGGCGAGAAAAACAGCATGATACGATTGGCCTACCCCTTCGTGACCCGCTTCCCACACGGGAAGGTTAATTCACTCGATCAGAGGGGCGAGAGTTGCGCGGTAGAAGCGGTTCGCATTCGGCAAGGCGGGCGCCGGATCGGTGAACAGGCTCGCGGGCCCGTTGAGAAACACTTCACCGATCACTGACCACGTGCCGCCCAAGGCGCTGGCGGATTCAATCCGGTAGCGGCGACCGGAGTCGCCCCTGAGCGTAAATTCATAATGACCATCGGGGCGGACTTTGAACCCATCCAGTCGCGATTTTCCATCGAGGCTTAAGGTGACGGAAATCAAACCGACGTCCGTCCCGAGCGGGAAACCGAAGTCATCCGCGTACAGATAACCATCCACCGCGAAGTGGTAGGCCGTGCCGGCGACTGCGGCGAATGTGGCCCTGCTGGTCCGCACGACGGGGAAGAACTCATCGTCGTTGTTCGCCACGGCCGTCAGCGCGTTCACCGCATTGCCGGTATAAACTCCCAGGGCGGTGTCGTAGCTGCTCCCCCAAGTGGTGATGGAGGCGTTTCCGCTGGCCGGGGCCGTCCAGGTCCACCAGACGGATTGCTGCCCGTCCGCGAACCCGTGGTTTGGCTCCCCGGTCTCGCGCGTTGCCCGGATATTGTAACCGTTGGTTTCCGCGAATGCGCCGCTGAGCGGGAGGCGGTTCGCGAACCGGTCGTTGGCCGGCGTGGTAACCAGGCTCAACGTGATGTTGCCCTGTTCGGCCGTGAGGCCATCGCCCACGCCCTCGACCGCGATCTGATAGGGGACACCGGCGATGGCGTTAAAACTCACTTCGCTGTTGACCACCGCGGGGAATGCCGCTGGGATGCGGTCGTCGTTGCAGCCGACTTCGGCAAGCGCGGCATAACTCGAACCGGTGTAAACGGCCAGGACCGTGTCATATGTGCTGCCCACCGTGGAAACGGAAACCGCCACGTTGCTGGGGGCCGTCCACGTCCACCAAACCGAAGCGCCGCCGAGATCGCCACAGTGAAACGGCTCCGGATTTTCCACCGTCGCACCAAAGTTAGAACTGCGAATCGTCCGGTTAACACCCGTGATGGCAGCGCGATTCGTAAAATGGTCATTCGTGACCGGCGGCGTGCTGGCCAGCGTGAGGCTGATGGTGCCCTCCTCGCCGAAGTAACCGTCCACTGCGATCTGGTAGGTCGTGCCCACCGCCGCCTGGAAAATGACCTCGCTCGTATGGAAGCCGCCGGGAACTTCGTCGTTGCAAGTCACCGACGTCAGCGCGTTCACGGCGTTACCGGTGTAAACCCCCAGCACGGTGTCGAAATCACTGCCCAGGGTGGTAATCGTGGTGATCTGATTCTGGAGCGCGGTCCAGCGCCACCACACGGTCTTTCCCCCGCCGACACCGCACAGCGAAGGCTCCTGGCTCTGGCTGGTGGCGTTGAGGTTGGTGCCAAGGACCGTGCCGCCCGCGCCGGGAATGACCAGGGCGTTGGCAAACATGTCGTTGGGGCTGGAGCGGACGATGGTGAAGTTCACCGCGTTGGTGACGGAAACCTTGCCCGGGGCGGACGCCACGAGCGTGAGCGTAAAGGAAGTGCCGGCGGCGGGGACCGTGATGTTGGCGGAATAAACGCCGTCGTTGGCCGCCACGTCCGGGGCCACGCCGTTGTTCAGAAACGCCGTGTTGCCCTGGGCGGGAATCGAGCCGGTGACGGTGGCGGTGTTGACATTGGTCAGATCCGTGACCTTGACGTATATCGGCACGGTGGCGCCGGCGGCGAGCGTCGTGCCATCGGGTGAGTTGACGGAAAGTTCGAGCACATTGTCGCCGCCGGTGCTCAAGCTCAAAGCGTTGAAGGCATTCAAGCGTCCGCCGGTCTGGGTTTTGCCATTGAGGGCGGCGATCGGCACGACGCCCTGCAGGATGCGCTGGCGGAGTTCGCCATAGGTGATGCCCGGGGATTGCGCCAGGACCAGTGCGGCCACGCCGCTGACATGCGGCGTAGCCATGCTGGTACCGTTGAAAGTTTTGTACTCGTTGTTCGCCCCGCTGGTGGAGGAAAAAATAGCCACCCCCGGCGCTCCGAGATGAACGGAATTCTGACCGAAGTTCGAGAAGCTCGCGATCTGGTTCGCCCGATCCACGGCCGCGACCGAAATGATATTGTCCACGGAATACGACGCCGGATAGCTGGGCGTGAGGTCGTTGTTGTCGCCGACCCCGTCGGTCCCGCCATTCCCCGCTGCCGCCACGAACAACGCGCCCTGGTTGCGGGCAGCGACGATGGCGTCGAACAGGCCTTGCTGGAACGGTCCGCCACCCCAGCTGTTGTTCAATACCCGGGCGCCATTGGCGACCGCAAAGTTGATGCACTCGATGGCGTCGGAGGTGTTGCCGCTCCCATTCGCGTCGAGAAACTTGCAGGCCATCAGGCGGACCACCCAGGCGACCCCGACGTGCGGATTGCCGTCATTGGCCGCCGCCCCGATGGTTCCGGCGCAGTGCGTGCCGTGGTCGTTGTCGTCCATTGGATTCCCCGAACCCGTGATGGCGTTGATGCCATGCACGTTGTCCACGTAGCCATCGCCATCGTCATCCACGCCGTTGCCGGCGACTTCACCGGGGTTGAGCCACATCTGGGCGGCCAGGTCCTGGTGCGTGTAGCGAATCCCGCTGTCAATGACCGCGACGATGACGTTGGCGGAGCCGGTGGTGATGTTCCAGGCCGCCTCGGCATTGATGTCGGCGCCCGCCACGCCGCCGCTCAGGCCGGTGTTCTTGAGCCCCCACAAGGTCCCGTCCGCAAATCGGGCATCGTTCGGCGTGGCCAGCGTGGTGAGTTCATAGTCCGGCTGCACGTACTTGAAAACGCCCGTCGCCATCAAGGCATTGATGCGTTGCCGGAGATCGGCCGGCGATTTCCGGGTTGCGGCTGCTGCGGCGAGGGCGGGCGCGCCCGCCGGCTCCAAAACCACCAGGCCCGGCACCAGGGGATAAGTGCGCGTCACGGTTTCATTCAACTGGTCCGCGGTGTTTCGTTGAGTGGCCGGCGAAACTCCGTCCCCGAAACGCGCCAGCAATCGTGTCGGGTGGACCCGCTGCTTGCCGTACCAGAGCCGTGGCGTCTGGGCGCACAGTTGGGTCGCCATCAACAATAGGGATAACGCCGCCACCACTGGAAGTTTTCGAAGGTTCATAATCGCAATGCCATCAAGGTTGGTTACCCGGCTTTCGCAGTCAGCCGCGCGCGCATCGTTGCCGCCCAGCGCTAAAGTGGATGATGCTAATCATTCGTCAAGGCTTCCCGATAAACCGCCAGAATATTTTCCGGCGGCACATCGGGCTGGAACAAGTGGGCCGGGCCGAGAACGTAACCACCGCCGGCCCCAAGCAGTTCGCAGTAGCGGCGGGCTTCGGTGGCCACCTCGTCGGGCGTGCCGTGCGGCAACAGTTGTTGCATATCAATCCCGCCGTGAAAACTGAGCTGCCGGCCATACGCCGCCTTCAAGGCCCCGGGTTGCATGGCGGGGCCGACGGGTTGAATCGGATCGAGCACGTCCACCCCCAGCTCAATCAGGCGCGGAATAAAGGCGTTGATCGCACCACAACTGTGAAAGAGCACCTTTCCCCGGAGGGTATGAATGCGGTCGATCATCTCCTTCAAATAGGGCGCAACGAATTCTTCAAACATGGGTTTGGAAATGAGCGCCCCCCGCTGGCTGCCGAGGTCGCTGATGAGCAAATAGAGATCAATTCGACCTTCAGTGAGCTCCGCCGCCCGGGTGTAATCCTCGAGATAGAAGTCGGTGAACTTGCGGCTGAGGAAATGCGCCCAATCGGGTCGCTCCACCATGTCCACGAACATGCCTTCCCAGCCCCGCACCAGCGCCGGCCGCTGCCAGACATCGGCAAAGCCATAAAGCAGGGCCCGTTGTGCGTGCCGCTGGCACTGCTCCCGCAAACGCGAACGGTCCATGCAATCCGGCGTGGGCCAGTCGAAGGCTTCGAGTTCGGCCAGCGTTCTCGCCTCGGCCAGGGCGCCGGGGACATCCTCCCGCATCGGGCCCCACGGCGTGGTTTGATAGACGAAACGCTCGCCCCAGAAATTCTGGTAAATGCCGTTGCCGACGGACCGCTCCGCCGGCGGCGGTGCCGCCAAGTGCGCGATGTCGATTCCCAGCTCATCCAGCAGACGGTCCGGGTTGGTGTGACCGAGATACTGGAAGAGCCGGTTTAAGGCCGGCGGCTCGGCCCAGAAATCGCGGGGCGTCCGGTCCGGTTGCTGGTGGGCCAGGGCCGTCAACACTCGTTCCCGGGAAGTCATGGTGCCGGAAAGGTAGAAATTTTGCGCGCCAAACGCCAACCGAACTTCTACCCTCCACCCATGCCACGCTGGCTGCCCCAGTTGCTTTTGCTGCCGCAGATCGCGCTGCCCTTCGTTGGAGCGCTGCCGCAAGCCGCGGCCACTGAGTCAACCAACCCACCGATCATCCAGCCTTGGCGGCGCGTCACGCTCGATCCCGAATACAGCGGCGCGTGGGTCGTTGCCGGTGATCTCGATGGCGATGGCCAGGTGGAAATCGTCAGTGCGCGCAACGTGGACCAGAACGACGTCCATTTCACGAGCGCCGTCGTCGCCCACCGGCTCGACGGCAGTGTGTTGTGGCGCTGGGGCAATCCAAAGATCGGTCGCCAGAAACTGCACCACGATGTGGCGTGCCAGATTTACGATTGGGACGGCGACGGGAAGAACGAGGTGGTGCTGAGTGGCGACGGCTTCGTGTTTGAACTCGAGGGCGCGACCGGACGCGAAAAACGCCGGCTGCCCCTGCCCAAGGATGCGGGCGACTGCCTGGTCTTCGTGAACCTTTCGGGCAATTCACGTCCGACCGATGTCCTGGTCAAGACGCGTTACACCCGGATCTGGGCCTTTGACCGCAACTGGAAATCGCTCTGGACGGTCGAGAACCCGGGTGGCTATCGCACGGCACATCAACCCGTGGCCGTGGACCTCGACGGCGATGGCCGCGACGAGATCATGGCCGGCTTTGCGATGCTGAATGCCGACGGTTCAACCCGCTGGGTTTTCAAGTCGGCGAAGATCGATCAAGGCCGGGGCCACTGCGACGCCTTCCGCCTCGTGCGCGCGGCAAAGCGCCCGGAGGACGCGCGGTTTGTCCTCACGATGTGCGGGGCGAACGGCATCGCCCTGCTCGATGGCAACGGCAAGCCGGTCTGGGAAGTCGGCGGCGAGCATTTTGAGTCGGTGGACGTGGGGAAAATCTGCGCCAACGTCGAGGGCCTCCAGCTGGCCGTGGATATTGACCATCGTCCCTGGGGTGACGGCCCGGTCTGGGTCTTTGACGAGCGCGGTCAGGTTCAGACGAAAATCAAAACCGACTATGCCCGGCACCACGCGCTGTTGGATTGGACCGGCGACGGTGTGGACGAAATCGTGATCGCCCAATCACGTTCACTTTACGACGGCCATGGTCGGATGGTGGCCACGCTCGCCATGGATCCGAAAGACGATGTCGAGGGCGAGGAACGGCTGGCGCTGACCGGCGATTTCACCGGCGACGGCGTGCCTGATGTCCTGCTGACCACGCGGGCCATGACGCACGTTTGCATCTACAAGAACGAGCGCGGCCAGCAACCGAGTCCCCGGGCGCCGTTGGGCACCGGTTTGAACTTCACTCTGTACTGAGCACCGTCTAAAAAACCAAAACGGAAAGGAACACGAACATGGGCAAAGTATTCATCGGATTAAACGCAGAATTCTCCCGCAGTTCGGACAAGCCGTTCGAGTGGGCGGTGCAAGCCGCGGCGGACATGGGCTACAAGTTTTTCGAGCCAATGGTCCACTGGGGTCGCGAACTAATGAGCGAGGCGGGTTATTTCCACACCGTCTCAATGTTCGACGATCCCTGGCGGATCAAGGACGCCTGCGACCGGGCCGGGCTGAAAATCTCCGGCCTGCAATCGCACGGCCCGTTGGGCCGGCCCGACGTGCACGGCGAATACATCAAGCTCGCCATCCGCGTCGCGGCTGAGATCGGCGTGCCCGTCATCAACACCGACGAAGGCATCAAGGCCAAATGGACGACGGAGGAGGAGGACTTCGTGCTGATCAAATACACGCTCCAGGAAGCCGCGTTCATTGCGGAGCGCCGCGGCGTGAAGATCGGCATCGAACCTCACGCCCAATATTCGCGCCATCCTGACGGCTTGGATCGCATTTACCACCTGGTCAAGTCGCCGGCCATCGGCATCAATTTCGACACCGGCAACGCGTACCTGTGCGGCCACGACGTCTATGCATGGTTGGAACGGGTGGCTTCGCGCCTCGTGCATTTGCACGCTAAGGACATCTCCGTGGCGCATTCGCAGGCCGAGCGCGGCAAAGTTACCGGCACCCCGGTCGGCTGCGCGTGCGGGGAGGGCGTGCTGGATTGGGCGCGCATCATCAAGACCGTGCAGGACAAATGCCCCCGTGACATCGTTTTTTCTGTCGAGTGCGGTACGCCGGCACAAGCCGCCCAGAGCCTCGCACACCTTTCGAAGCTGGTCTGAAACCGGAGGGAGCGAGGCTTTTCAGAACTCGCGGGAACTGTCGGCCAAGGCAACCGGCCTATAGTTTCCAGCCCTTGCGGTAGGCCCGCCGAATAAATGGCTCGGCCTCGGGTGCGTTGGTGGCTTTGAGCTTCTTCGGATCCCACAGCAGTTTCTTGCCGACCCGGTACGCGACATTGCCCAGGTGATTGGCTTCGGTCAGCCAGCCCGAGTAATCGAAGTTGGCGCTGCAGGTCTTCCCGGTTTTGCAGGCGGCCAGCCACTCTTCGTGATGACCGGTGACGCGCGGAATGGTGGGCGCGGGGCGTTTGAAATCGGCAAATTCCTTTTCCGGCAGGAGCGTGTGCTTGCCGTAATCGGCGAGAATCATGCCTTTGCTCCCGACGAAAAGGCATCCACTGTCCCACTTGGGGATGCCGCCTGTCTTCCAGATTTCCGGTTTGTTTTCGCCTTGATGCCACGTGAGTTTGACCGGCGGAAGTTCGCCCCGGGCCCCATATTCATAGGTGGCGCTCATCGAGGCGGGCGCGATTTCCGGATGCGGCGGCGGACCGCTTGCTTCGATGGTGAGCGGGGCTTGAAGCTTCAGCGCCCAGAACGGGAGATCATTCCAATGGCTGCCCAGATCACTCATGGTGCCGTTGCCAAAGTCCCACCAGCGATACCATTTCGGCCCTGGGAAATAGATCGAGTTGAACGGGCGCTCCGGCGCCGGACCAAGCCACAGATCCCAGTCCAATCCTTCGGGCACGGGCTGGGATTCTGTCGGGCGTTCGAAGGACCAGACAATATCGTTGTGCCGTTTGGCGTCCGCCTGGCTCTGCCAACCCCAGGCGCGCCCTACCCAGACATGCGCCTCGGTCACCGGTCCAATGATGCCGCTCTGCACCAGTTCCACCACCTGCCGGTAATTTTCCGTGGCATGAATTTGGATGCCCATCTGGGTGGCGACCTTTGCTTTGGCCGCCGCTTCGCGGATCCGCCGCGCCTCCCAGATGTTGTAGCTGAGCGGCTTTTCGCAATAGACGTGCTTGTGAAGCTGGAGCGCCGGCATCGTCGCAAAGGCGTGCGTGTGCTCACAGGTGCTGACGACCACGGCGTCGAACTCCTTGGCGTGATCGAATGCCTTGCGGAAGTCGGCAAACTTGCGCGCTTGGGGAAACTTCGCCGCGGCCTTGTCCAGGTTCTTGCCGTTGACGTCGCAAAGCGCCACGATGTTTTCCGACGCAACGGAATCCAGATTGCCACCGCCGCGCCCGCCGACGCCGATGACGGCGATGTTGAGTTTGTTGTTCAGGTTTTGCGCGCGCAAAAAGGCGGGGGCAACGCCGATGGCCCCGGCGGCCGTTAACATGGTGCGGGTGAATTGGCGGCGCGTGAGTCGGCTGGTTTTCATAATCGATTGCGGGTTCAGTTGCTGGACGAATCGTGGCGTTTAGCCCCGCGGCGCTCAAGCAACAAAATGAAAATCACACCTTCGTATCGTCAGTCAATGAACTCGACAAACTCGGTGGTCCCGGGCGCGACGGAGATTTCAACCAGCTTCGGCTTGGAATAAAGCCGGCCGGAGCGCCATTCCCTGGCCGAGGCCAGGCGCAACTTTGGCTTGAGCGTCACCCGCACACTGGCGTCGGGATGGACGACGGCCGGCCGATCCGGTTGCTTCGTCACGCCCTGGTTGTTCACCAGTTCAACCACCCACCCGGTTGGCGTCCGGTTGACCTGATATTGGATTGCTCCACCGCGCACCTCGATTGGCTGTGCCTCACGGATCAGGCGGGCGAGGCGCTGATCGGAAATGGCGGCCGGGCGGGTGGTCGCCGGGTTGATCCAAGGCTCCAGCACTTCGAGCCGCCCCTGTTTTGCCAGCAATTTGAAGCGCGCACCGAGTGCGGCCCGGTGTTGTTCCGAAAGCAGGACGGTCGAACCCCGGCGCAGCGCCTCTTCGAGCCGCGTCACGATCGTGTCGGTGAAGTCCACGTCGCCAGCGACCAAGATCGCCGGGTAATTCGTCAGCAATCCGGCGGGGACACTGGTCAGCAAGACATCGAAGCTCTCTCCAAACGGTGTCGGGCGGAGGTAGGCCGCTTCAGGATTGTCGCGGTTGGGCTTTCCGTGGATGTGATCTGCGCCGGGAAACAACTGATGATCGAACAGGTCGCGGACCTCACGGTCGCCGGTGGTCGGTTCGAGAATGCCCCAAGGCTTGTCCATGTAGCCGTTGTAGCCGGCAAGATGGTCGAGCAAGATGGCCACCGGCAGGTAAGGCACGCCGCGTTCGTGCTGCCGCATGAAATGGAAAACTTCTGCGGCTTTCTGGCCGTGACTGGTCAGCGTCCACGGTTCCGCCGCTTGCTCGAAAAAAATCGCGATGCTGTTCTCCGGCGTGACCATTGCCGCCCCGGCAAACCAAGCGTGCAGCCACATGCGTTCATAGAAACTCAGCGAATGCCCGGCGTCCAATCCGCGGGCGTCGCGGCCTTCCTTGCGGAGCGGGCCGGACGTGGTGCAGGCGCCGTGAAACCACGGGCTCACCTGCACGGACCAGGGTCGCGCCCACTGTTTGGAAGCGCCGCGGGCGAAGGCCAGCTTGGACTGGGTGAAGGCAATGTTTTCCCCCAACTCCAGGCCGATGCACCGCGCGCCCCATTCGCCGGCATAGGCCTCGTAGTGCGAATGGCCGGTGACGCTGATGATGCGGCCCAGCATGTCGCGGCTCCGGCTGGTGAAGTAATCCTTTACGACTTCGTAGCATTCGCGCTTGTTCACCGGCCGCTGGTCGTAACCGGCGAGGCCAGCCGGCTTTTTGAGATGTTTGAACTTCTCAAAATCCGCACCATAAACGTCGCGCCACCAGCCTTCGTTGGGCGAGAGGTTGTGGAAGTAATAACCCCATTCGCCGAGCTGTATGGCCGTAAACACGCCGGCCTGGTCCATGGCGGCGAGGGACGCTTCATCTTCGCGACCCAGCACGCAACGGCCGCCTTTGATTTGCATGTCGGCGCAACCCGGATAACAGATGACGGGCCAGCCGACCGTGGCGAGGTAATCGAAAAGCGGCTTGGCGTTGGGCCGGGGCGCCGGTCCCGGATCAAAGCCGTTGCCCAGCTCGCGTTCGCGCATCACCGCCACGAGTTGCCGCAGCGGCGACAGCTCGCCGGGTGTGCCGTACATGGCAAAGACGAATTCGCGTTGCCCGGGGAAAAGCCGGTTTTGATGCGCACCGCTTTCCAGGATTGGATAATTTGGAAAGGAAGTGGCCGCCGACCCGACGGCGCTCGAACCCAAAAGCAGCACCAGCGAAAGGTTGAGACCATTAAAGGTCCGGGTGAATGTGTGAAGGCTGATCTTCAGGGCAACCATGGCGGTGAAAGTGCGAAACGCGCCGGCGCGGTGCAAGCTTCCTCGGCAGCCCTTGGGACTTGAATCCGTCAATCGGCACTAGGCAGCTATGCCCGATTGCGGCAGGATTGGGCCATGTTCGAACCGACCACTCCGCCCCGAACACGGCGCGTCAACCGGCGCCATTTCCTCCAGTCGACGACCATCGCCGGTTTGACTCCGATACTCAGCACCTCATTCTCCACATTGGCCGCGGGGGCTGGCGCGGGCACGGAGACGTTGGCGCCGACGGGTTCGGATGTTGGCTCGCTTTTTCCGTTCATCGAGCGCCAGGCGGTCAAGGGACCATTTCCACTCTCATTCCTCAATCCGCGTTTCCGCTCGCTGCGAAGCTGGAAGAAAACCGCCCGCGGCAAACTGCACGAACTCCTTCACTACGCCCCGCCGCCCTGTGACCCCGCTGCCGAAACCGTCGAGCGGGTGGATGCCGGCGATTACTTCCGGGAAGAAGTCTGGTTCAACACCGCGCCGGACATGCGCGTGCCGGCGTTCGTGCTGGTGCCGAAAGTTGCGCCAAAACGCTCCCCTGCCATCGTCGCGTTGCATGACCACGGCGGGTTTTATCTTTGGGGCAAGGAGAAGATCGTGGCCACCCAGGACGAAAACCCGGCGCTGGCGGATTTCCGCAGACAGTATTATGGCGGGCGCAGCATTGCGATCGAACTGGTGCGGCAAGGCTACGTGGTGGTGGTGATCGACATGTTCTACTGGGGCGAACGCCGGATGTTGCTGGATGACGACCCGGCTGACTGGCGCGAACGGCCCGCAAGCCTCCCGCGCGAGCGCATCCAGGCCTTCAACTCGCGCGCGGGCCAGAATGAGCAACTCGTCGGACGCACGATTTACGCGGCCGGCTTCACCTGGCCGGGCGTGATGTTCTGGGATGACGTGCGGACGGTGGATTACCTTTTGACCCGGCCCGACGTGGATCCACGGCGGATCGGCTGCGTGGGCCTCTCCGTGGGTGGGCTGCGGTCGTGTCACCTCGCGGCGCTGGATGAACGTATCCGGGCGGCGGTGGTGGTCGGCTGGATGGCGTCATTTCCGGCGCAACTGAAGAATCATATTCGCAACACCATCGGCCATACGAAGGTCGTGCCCGGCCTTTACCGATATCTTGATTATCCGGACGTCGCGTCGCTCGCCATGCCGACGCCGATGCTGGTCATCAACGGGACCAAGGATGGCCTCTTCGATCTCGACGGCGTGAAGGCGAGCTTCGCCAAGTTGAACGCCTGCTATACCAAAGCCGGCGCGCCTAAACATTGCCGCACGCGCTTCTACGAAACCCCGCATGAGTTCAACACCGATATGCAGGCCGAGGCCTGGGCCTGGCTCAAACGGTTCCTCTGATTCCAATCCCGCCATGAAAGCAATCTTCCCCGCCTTGCTCCTTAGCTCCTCACTCATCGTCCATGCCGCTGGCCTAGCGCCGGTGGTCGAGATCGAGGAGGACGTTTACTCCTACACCAACGCGAACAACGGGGCCGGGCCAATGTGGTGCTCCGGCTCCACCACGCTGGTTCGTGCCGGTGACCATGTGTTCGCCAGCGGGCTGGAAACCGTTCCCGACGAAAAACCGTTGAACAACTGTCGTTGGGTGCTGTTTCACCGCGATGCCAAAGGCTGGGAACGGGTGCGGGTGGATGATGGTCGCACGCGCGAGCCGTCACCGCTCGTTGCGTTCGAGGACGGCCGCTTGTTCCTTTCCGCGAATCCCACTCTCGGCGCGGGACCGCAACCCAACGGCGGCCCGGCCCGCCCGGAGGTGTTCCAATTCGCCGCCCGCGATCTGGCCGCGCCGCCGGTGGCGCTAGCGCCCACGTGGTTGGGCGATCCGCAGTTCACCGAACATTCCTATCGCAGCTTCGCCGCCGACGGGGCAGCCGGGGAACTCGTTCTGTTCCAGAACATCGGTTACACGCATGCCGAGTGGACGTTCCGCGACCGTGCCGGCAAGTGGAGTGCGCACGGTCAGCTCAAGTGGCCGTGGGACTCGGAACATGAGAAGCCCGGCCCCGTCCGCGTCTGTTACCCGAACGTCGCGTTGCGCGGGCGCGCGGTTCATTTCGTGGGCGTGAGCGACATCATCGAACCGAATCCGGCGTGGCGCGCGTTCAAGCGCGAGCTGACGGGCCAGCAGTGGGACTATGATTTTCGCCGGCTGTTCTACACCTGGACGCGGGACATCACCCGGGAATCGTTCGCGGAGTGGATCGAGATCGCGAGCCGGGAAAAGACCTGTGGCTGGATCTCCCCGGGCGATCTCTGGCTCGCGCCGAATGGCGACGTGCATCTGCTCTGGAGCGAGCGGGCCCTGGACGAGCGATTGCGGGCGAAATTTTTCCCCGCGGCCCGGCAAAGTCACACGCTCAACTACGCGGTGCTTCGCGACGGCAAAGTGACGCGCCGGCGCACGCTGATGGAATCAACGGAGGATAAGCCAGGTATTGCCGGTTCGTCGGGGCGGTTTCACGTGACGCCGGACCACCGGTTGTTCGTGGTATGTTACGCCTCGGGGAGCGAGGGTGGGGGACGGAACATCGCGGAAAACCGAATTCTGGAGATCCTGCCGGATGGCTCGCCCGGCGAACCCCGGCGTTTACCACTGGCGAAGCCGTTCACCAGCTACTTCACCACGACGGTGCGCGCCGGTTCGCCGCCATCGCAAACCCTGGAGATGCTCGGGACACGGTCGGGCCTTGGTAACACGATCAGCTACGCACGGGTGCGGTTGTTTTAGCGCCGGTTGCACGGTCGGCTAGGCTAGAAGTAGTCAGGTTTCAGGCGTGGTTGGCCGCAGTAGTCGCAAGCCATAGTCGCTTGCCGCGTTGGTGGGCGTTATTCGATGAGCGCGGCACCTCAGCGAGGCGTCAAGCTGCGCTTCACTCCGGAAAGTTTATGCCCGACTTGTCATTCGTGGGCGAGTTTGTATGCTTCGGTTGGTGCGGGAAAAGTTTAACAAGCTGCTGCCGTATTTGCTGCTCCTGGTTTTCGCGCTTTCGCGCATCCCGGGCATGTTGCCGCAGAATTTCAGCGCGGCGTATGCCCTGGCATTTTGCGCGGGCGTTTATCTCTCCGGCGGGCGGGCGTGGTGGCTGCCCTTGCTGACGCTCCTGGTCACCGACATTGGCCTCAACCTGTATTACTGGCTCGCCCTGGGTTGGAACGTCTGGGAATTGCCCGTTCTGAAGTATCAACTGCTCAACTACGCGGCGTTCGTGGTCATCATCTGGCTGGGCCGGCGGTTCAAGCCGCAGACGTCCTTCCTCGCGTTGCTGGGCGGTGGTGTGCTGGGGGCGCTTTTGTTTTATCTCATCACCAATACCGCTTCCTGGTTTTTTAACCCGTTTGGCAACCCGGAATACACCAAGACGTTCCTCGGCTGGCTCACGGCGCTAACGAAGGGCACCGGCGGCTGGCCGCAAACCTGGGAATTCTTCCGCAACACTTTGCTCAGCGGAGGGCTTTTCACCGGCCTGTTTGTTGGGGCGGTGAAGCTCACCAGTGCGGAATCGCCGCAGGAAAAGGAAGGCGGCGCGCGCGAACCCGCCGCCGGGGGGGACGAGCCAGAGGCTGAAGCCAAACCGGAACCGGAGGAAGCCAAGGCCTGAATTGGCGGTCGGCCGTAACCCAAAACCGTTGCGCACTTTCCAACGCCGCCCGCCCCTCTCGAATCCACCGCCTCCGACCTCATGCGCATTGGCCTGATTTCCGATACCCACGGTTTTCTCGATCCACGTTTGCCGCGGATCTTTCGCGGCGTCGATCATATCCTCCACGCCGGCGACATCGGGCCGGATCATCTCATTGCGCAGCTCGAATCCATCGCCCCGGTTACGGCCGTACTCGGCAATAACGATGCCTCCGCCCTCTACCGGCTCACGGAAGCCATCGTCCTCGACGGTCGCCGGTTTCTCCTTCAGCACATCGTCGCACCGCATTCGCTGGAACATGGACTGGCCGAGCAACTCCGACGAAATAAGACCGACGTGGTCCTTTTTGGCCACACGCATCAGTCCTTCAACCAGGTGATCAACGGGGTGTGGTTTTTGAATCCCGGCTACGCGGGGAAACCCAGAGGCAATGCCGCCCGGAGCGTGGCCCTGCTGGAAGGCGATGGGAAGGAACTCCTGGTGGAGTTCATCGGGCTCTGACGGAACGGCGATCCCGGTTGGCGCGGTGTCGGGACGTTTCGCGACCGCGTCCCACCCGTGTGCGCAAATACCGGGACGACCAATTCACGGTACGCGGAGGGAGCGCGCTTTGGTGGCGACTTCTCAGAACAGCCGCCAACCGCAGGCGACGAGGAAGGTGACCAGGAAGCCAAGCGCGATCGGAAGCAGCGTGGCCAGCGCGGTCCAGCGGACGCTGCCGGTTTCCTTGTAGATCGTGTAAATCGTCGTGCTGCAGGGATTGTGCAGCAGGCTGAAGAGCATCAGATTCACCGCCGTGAGCACGGTCCAGCCGCCGGCTTGCAACAGGGATTTCGTGGAAACGTCCGAATCGAGTTCAAACATGACGCCGGCGCCCTGGCCGACTTCCGCCGAGCCGGTCATCAGCACGGTCAGCATCAGAATTGTCGGCACGATGATTTCATTGGCTGGAATGGCCACGATGTAGGCCAGCAGGATGACGCCGTTGAGGCCGACAAAGATCCCCACCGGATCCAACAAGTGGACGAGATGTTGGGCAATGCTCAGATCGCCCACTTTCACGTTCGCGCTAAGCCAGATCACCGCTCCGGCTGGTGCCGCGAACACCACCGCCCGCCAGAGGACAATGACTGTGCGATCAATCAAGGACGTGTAAAGCGTCTGCCAGAATCGCGGCGGCCGATAGGGTGGCAATTCCAGGCTGAACGAGGACACCTCGCCTTTCAGCACGGTGTGCGAGAGCATCCAGGCCACGAGAAAGGTGAAAAGCACCCCAAGCAATGCCACGCCAACCACCGCGCCCGCCGAGACCAACCCCGCCAGATGCGCCGGCACCAGGCTGCCGAGAAACAGGGAGGCGACGAGGATTTGTGTCGGCCAGCGGCCGTTGCACAGCGCAAAGTTGTTCGTCACGATGGCAATGAGCCGTTCGCGCGGGCTGTCGATTATGCGCGTGGCCACCACGCCCGCCGCATTGCAGCCGAAACCCATCATCGTCGTCATGGCTTGTTTGCCGTGCGCGCCGGATTGCTTGAACAAACGGTCGAGATTGAAGGCCACGCGCGGCAGATAGCCGAAATCCTCCAGTAAAGTGAACATCGGGAAAAAGATGGCCATCGGTGGCAACATCACGCTGATGACCCAGGCGGTGGCCAGGTAAACGCCATCCACCAGGAAACCGGTCAGCCACCACGGGAAGCCAATGGCATTCGCTCCCTCGCGCAACAACGGCCAAAATTTGTCGATCAGCACCGTGGCAAGCCAGCCGGACGGAACGTTCGCCCCGGCGATGGTGATCCAAAACATCAGCGCAAACAGCGCGATCATGATTGGAAAACCCCAGACCCGGCTCGTCAGAATGCGGTCGAGGGTGCGGTCAAAAGTAGGACGCGACGCTTCGCCCGGCCGGGTCACCGCGCGATCGGCGATGCGGGCCGCATCGGCGTAAATTGCCTCGACCACATGCTCGTGCAGATCGCCGGAGATTCCGCGGCGCAGCCGGTTGGCCAACTGCAGGATTTCATCCGGGGCGGTGGGGGCAGGTGAGGAGTTAGGGTTCATGGGTATCCGAAACCGCCGGCGGTTCCGGGACGCTGACGGCGTTGGCCGGGTTGGAGATTTCCTTCACCACGCCAAGCTCACCATTGCGCAGCGCTGCGGCCATGCGTTCGTCGCCACCCAACAACCGGAGAGCCACCCAGCGGGCATTGGGCAAATCGGGATGGACGCGTTTGATCTGGGCCACCAGTTCATTGATCGCCGGCCGGATCGCCGGCGGATCGTTGGCGAGCCGATGCGGACGGCAAACGGCTTTGCCGCTGGCCACTTCGCTGATGGCCTGGAGCAATTCGGGCAGGCCTTCACCCGAACGCGCCGCGGTCGGCACCACCGGCACCCCGAGATCGCGCGACAATTGGCGCTCGTCCACCCGCAATCCGTGTCGGCGGGCCTCATCCACCAGGTTGAGGCACACCACGGCGCGGTCGGTGATCTCCAGGACTTGCAACACCAGATTGAGATTGCGTTCCAAACGCGACGCATCGGCCACGATCACCGTCACGTCGGGCTGGCCAAAGAGAATGAAATCGCGCGCGATCTCCTCGTCGAGGCTGGTGGATAGCAGCGAATACGTGCCCGGCAGATCCACGAGCTTGTAGCGCCGGCCGGAATACTCGAACGCGCCTTCCGCGCGCGCCACCGTTTTGCCCGGCCAGTTGCCCGTGTGCTGGCGCAGTCCCGTGAGCGCATTGAACACCGTGCTTTTGCCGGTGTTCGGGTTGCCCGCCAGCGCCAGCACGTAGTCCGTGCGCTCCAGGCTCACGCCGAGCTTCTTCAGATTGGCCGCGCGATACACACTGCAACTCGCGCACGCTTCGGTTGGCGGGGCCGGCGATGGGACAACGGGATTCAGGGCGGGGCTCATGCGGTGATTGTCTCCACGGGGGCGATCCGAATCAACCCCGCCTGTTCGCGGCGCAGCGCGATGACCGTGCCCCGGATCCGATACGCGGTCGGATCGCCCGCCGGACTGACCATTTCCACTTCGACCGGGGTGCCCGCCACAAAACCCAGGTCAAGCAGGCGGCGGCGTTCCGCTCCGCGACACGCGGGCGTCAGGCCCAGCACCCGCGCCTGTTCGCCCGGCTGCAAACCGGTGAGATACTGTTCTTCCGCCAGGTCCGTCGTTTTGGATTCCGGCAGCAGGGCGACGGTGATGTTGTCCGCGAGCACCGGCGTCAGGACATGCTCGGTGCCGTCGGCCCAAAAGCGAATACGATCCGGCGATTTCTCGATCACAAACGCCTTCATGCCGGGCCGCAAACCTTGCGCGCAGAGCTGCGCGTAGACGTTCTCCGGTTCATCTTCGATATGGGTGAAAACCACGGGGGTGTTGGCGGGCACGGCGTGCAACGGCTGCCCCGGCCCCGCCGTCAGGTCGCCCGGCGTTTTGGGAATCACATCCCCATGCGGATCGCGAAGGGGATGGCCCAGCCGGGCGGAAAGCGCATCCGCCTGTTGCGGGGTGAGCAGATGTTCCTGGCGCTCGGCGCGATGATGCCATTCGGCTTCGGCGACCCCGGTTTCCTCGGCGAGATAGCTTTCCCACAGGCGATGCGCGCGAACAATATGCAAAGCCAATTGCCGGCCCGCCGGCTTCAGCAGCAGCGCTCCGGCTTCATACGCGACCAGCCCGTGGCTTTCGAGGTCCTGCAACAATTCCGCCGCCTGCCCCGTTGTCACCTGGAGCGCACCGGCAATGCTGTCCAGCGTTGGTTGGCGCCCGTCCGCTTCCCCTTTGAGCAGGTGCTTCAACACGTCCTCACGTCGCGAACGCGCGGCCAGCAGGCGGCCGCGCCGCCACCGCGCCAAAAGCCCCAGTCGCGGCCACAGCAGCGCGCCACAACCAGCCAGCGCCAGCGCGGTCAGCAACCAGGGATTCAGCAGCGTCGCCAGCATGTTGGAAGCTGCCACATTCATAATCGCCAGGAAAGACCGATGAACGGGTTGAAGTCGGGCGCGGATTTCGTCACGCCAAAATTACAGCCAAAATCCAATTGGACATCCTCGTTCACCGCGTAGGTGAAGCCCACATCCACCTGCCCCAGCCACCCGCCATCCTCCACCGGCGAGACGCCCGCCGCCAGTTCCACATAACCGCCAAGCGGGCCCCACAGGTCATGGGAGAGCGCGATGGTATTGAAGTACTCGGTGGCACGGCCGCCGCGGTCGTCACTCACGAAATCAAACTCCGTGATTCCTCCCAAACCCCAGCCGGCGGGCAGTTCGACCGCCCATGGGACGATGATGCCACCTTCGGTATTACCATTGCGCAAGCCGGATTCCGGCAGCGGCCACTTTACAAACGGCATCACTGCCAGCGCCGTTTTTCCGCCGTCGTTTCCCCAGAGGTTGACTTTGAGCCGGGTTTGGAATTCGCCAAAGCCGGAAGCCGTATTCTCCGCGCCGGTCGTGAGATCTTTGACTTTCACGGTGGCGTAGGGGTCGAGGATGAACTGGAGGTCCACATTGTTCAGCAAACCGGCTTTGAGGTTGAGGGAAGTTCCCCACGCGGTCGTTTCCACGTCCCCGCTATTGGAACGATCTCTGTCAAACACGGCACACACCGCATCCAGCTCGACCTGGAAATGCCCCGCATCCACGGTGTAGGCCGATTCCGTCTGGTCCGGCCGGTCGGTGCTCATTTCGCGCAGTTGGTCTCGGGGCGTGGGGTGGAACAGGTGGTATTGGGATTTGTCAACGGGCGGGGCGGACGCCGCGTGGAGGGGCAGCCCCCCGATGGGGGAGACGAGCAATCCGCCGGCCGCCGCCAACACCCACCGGCGACCGGCGGGCTGGCGGCCCAGGTTGACGTTCATCCAGTTCACGACGATGACAATAATCCAGGCAATGTTTGAGTCAAGAAGGAATATTAGTCTTATCTAACTTTTGGCAAACGAGGATTTTGCCGCTTGCCAATGCGCGCGCTTTTCGTGTCTGGTTTGGGATGCCTGACTGGATTGCGGCGGTCATTTTGGGAATCATTGAAGGGATTACCGAATTTTTGCCGGTGTCGTCGACCGGCCATTTGCAGCTGGCGGAGCGCTGGCTGAAACCGCAGAGCGAACTCTTTGACATCGTGGTGCAATGCGGCGCCGTGCTGGCGGTGCTTTTGGTTTTCCAGAAACGCGTGCTGGGTTTGGCGCGGGAGTGGCAGTTACCGGCCACGCGCGCTTATCTGGCCCGGTTGCTGGCGGCCTTCGCCCTCACGATCGTTGGCGTGCTGGCCGCCGAAAAACTCGGCCTCAAGGTGCGCAAAGAGGACGTGGCGGAAAATGCCTGGGCGGTCCGCGTGGCGCTGGCCACCCTCGTGGGCGGGATCATGTTCCTGGTGGTGGAAGCGTGGTTGCGAAACAAACCGGGACGCGACGAAATTTCCTGGGCCGCCGCCCTTGCCGCGGGGGTGGCGCAAATCGTTGCGGCCGTTTACTCCGGCAGTTCACGCTCCGGCACCACAATTCTGTTCGCCCTCATGCTCGGCATCGCCCGGCCGGCGGCGACGGAATTCTCCTTTCTGCTCGGTGTCCCGACGTTGCTCGCGGCCGGGGGTTACAAACTGCTCAAGGCTTGGAAGCACGGCGAACTGGCCGGGGAAAACTGGGGCCTGGTCCTCCTCGCCACCTTCGTCGCCGCCGGGATGGCGTTCATCGCTGTGAAATGGCTGCTCCGTTACGTCCAGACGCACACGTTTGTCGCGTTCGGCTGGTATCGGATCGGGTTGGGGGCGGTAATTCTCCTGTTGCTCCTCCGTTGATCCCCGTTCATTTATCCGGTAGCGGGATCAGGACTTTTTGTCCGACTCGAAGCTTGTCCTCCTTGATCCCGGGATTCGCCTTGCGAATCTGTTCCGTCGTCACCTTGATGCCCATTTCCTTGCTGTAGGCGGCGGCGATGGTGGACAAGGTGTCGCCCGCGGCAATGGTATGCTCGACGGCCTTCTCCGGCAGGTCGCCGGGTTTATCCGACGAGCCGGTCGGAGGAGACGCCTTGGGCGATTTGGGGGGCTTGCTGCCCGAACTGCTGGTGACCGCTTTGGCCAGTTTCTCAATTTCCCGCAGGATGACTTCACGGTCGGTCTTGCGCTTGTCTTCGATAGTCTGCACTTGTTTGGCCAAGGCCCGCAAATCCTCCTGGCTGGCATAGGTCGTGGTCGGCTGATTCTGTTGATGTTCACGCAACGCCTGGATCTCCCGGCCCAGCGTTTCAATCTGCCTTTTTTGGTTGGCCTTGTCCTCGAGCAGGTCGTCCACCTGTCCCCGCAGTTGTTTGATGCGCTCCTCCATGGCGGCGGGGTCCTGGGCGCGAAGTTGAACCGCCGTGAGCGCCGCAAAAATCGTCAGCAAAGCAATGATCGGTTTCATGCCCCGACAATAGGAAGCCCGCTCCGCACACGCAAGCCAAGGAATGTGAAGTATTCGCCTCGACGTGGCGGCGATAACATTGGCGTGAACTATTCCAATCCGATATAGGTGCCGCACAGTGAAATTTCGGAAAGAACCGGTCCTTTTGCTGGTCGTGGCGCTGATGGCCCTTGGGCTGGGAGTTGGGGTGATGGTTTATTACCAGCACGCCAAACGCTCGGTCGCCGATTACCAGAAGCAATTGGTTGCCAACGGCGAAAAGCTGGCTGTCGAGGAGTTGATACCCAAAACCGTTCAGCCCGAGGAAAACGGCGCGAACGCCTTCTTTCGGGCACTTACGATGATAAATTTCTCGCCGGACGTGCTTTACTCCAATCCGCCGTCCGGTATGACCATGGTCGCCCCCGGCAAAGCCCGCGTTGGCTGGGCGCAACCGGACATCCGCTCCAAAGAGGCCACCAACGCGTGGGAGGATGCCTACATCGCGGTGGGCAACTTTTCCGCCGCACTCACGTTGCTGGAAGAATTGATCGAGCACCCGCATCTTGATTTCAATGTGAACTATCGTTTGGGTTTCACTATGCCTCTGCCAAGTCTTGCCCAAACCAAGGGGGCGGCCCAAAAGCTGTACTATGCCGCTCTCTGCGATCTGCATCGGGGCGATACCGCGTCGGCCACAACTCGCCTCCGCGCTCTGCTCGCGATGGTGCAAGGCAGCACCGATGAGCGACTGTTCATTTCTCAGTTGGTGCGCATGGCCATTGCCGCCATCGGGGCGGTCGGCACCTGGGAATTGTTGCAAGCGCCGAATGCCACGGACGAACAACTCGCCAGTATCCAAAACGACTGGAGCCGTCTCGAGTTCATCATCGCTGCTGAAAACGCCCTGGCTATGGAACGCGCCATGAGCCAGATGACAATCGAACATATGCGTGATTCTAGCGCCGAGTTCCGCAAGGCTGCCTCGGGTTTTTCCGGGCTCGGAGCGGGAGCCGCCGGTGGTGGTGGCGAATGGTTCGACCAAGCCAAACAATTCGGTAAAGACACCTGGAATAAGACCCGACTCAAGGCCAAAGAATCAGCCTGGCGCTTTGCTTGGTCATATCCGGATCAATTGCGTGCGCTCAAAGGACAGCAGGTGTTGATTGAGACTGCGCGTCTTGTTCGGACCAATGGGAATTTCGCCGCCGCTCTGGCGTTACAAAAGGGTCGACTGGCGGCGCTGGAGATTCAGGACATCGAGACTGACGACTTCTTCAGCATCGGTCCCGCCGACGTGGATTTTCGCACTCTTTTATCTCAAGGTGTTCTTTCGCTGACGCGTTTCCTCGACAAGGTAATGACCATCGAAGTGTCCAGGCAAATGATCGTCACGGCCGTTGCACTCCAACGTTACAAGCTGCGAAAGGGAGACTATCCGCCGGAACTCGCCGCGCTCGTCCCCGAGCTTCTCCCCATCTTGCCCCGCGATCCTGTGGATGGCAAACCATTGCGTTACAAATCGAACCCGAACGGGACTTTCCTGCTGTATTCCGTTGGTGAAGACGGCGAAGACAGCGGCGGCGACCTCAAACCAGCCAACCCAGAAAGAGAATCCTTCTACTGGCAACATGGTCGGGACTGGGTCTGGCCGCAACCAGCGACGCCGAAAGAAGTTGAGGATTTCTATCAGGAGCAGTCCAAATAGTTTGTCCGCCGCAACATGCTTTTTCAGTGAACCGTAAAGGAGGGGGTGTTCTGCGTGCGATGGTCGGGCCTGTAACTGCCCGCTTGAATCTGGTCACCGTGCCCCATCCACGATCTGGCAGACGAGGGGCTGCAACTTGACGCCAGTCTGCTTTTCGTATTCGGTCGCCATGTGCGCCATAAACGGCTCCACCTTATGATGGGCGACGAGATTGAGCGTCGCGCCGCCGAAACCGCCGCCCGTCAGTCGCGCCCCAAGGCAGGCGGGATGCTGCCGCGCGATCGCCACCAGCTCATCGAGTTCGGGGGTGCTGTTCCGGAGAAAATCCCGCGAGCTTTCGTGACTTTGAAAAAGGTACTGACCGAACTGTGCCAGATCATCCGCCCGCAGCGCCCGTTCCGCCGCCACGACACGCGCGATCTCCCCGACGACGTGGTGCGCACATGCGAATTCGCGTTCGGTCAGCGTGGCCCGCGCCGCCGGCAGTTGCTTGCGTTCGACGGTGCGCAAAAATTTTGCCCCGAGCTTGCGGGCCGCGGACGCGCAATGGTCGCGCAGCTCCTTGTATTCGCCGCCCACCAGTGCGTGGTTCACACCGCTCGGACAGACCACCAGGGCCACGCCCGGCAGCGGGGCGTGATCCACGGTCAACGACTGGCAGTCAATGCTCATCACGTTCCACGCCCGGCCGAACAGCGACGAAATCTGATCGAGCAGGCCACAGGGCACGCCGACGAATTCGTTTTCCGCCGCGCGGCACAACCGGGCGTAATGCATCCGCTCGGCGGTCGGGACGGGCGGCAGTTCACCGCGTTCGTTCGGTCGGGGCGGCAGCGCCGTGCCCGTTTCGGTGAGGGTGAAGGGATGAAGCCGGCGAATCGTCATGGCCGTCGCCACTTCGAGCGCGGCCGAGCTGCTCATGCCCGCGCCCAGGGGCAGCGTGCCGTGGATGGCGGCGTTGAACCCGCTGAAATGCACCCCGCGGCGGCGCAGTTGCACCAGCACCCCCTTCACATAATCCGCCCACCGGGCCGCCGGGTTCGATTTGATGTCGCTGACGCTAAATTGTTCCGCCCCGGAGAAGGCGGACGAAATCAATTCCACCCGGCCGTCGGATCGCGGCGCGGACGCGATGAAAATATATTTGTCCACGGCCACGGACAGGACGAGGCCCTGGTTGTAATCGGTGTGATTGCCGAGGACTTCAAGCCGGCCGGGCGCGGCGGCGACGTGCGTGGGCGCATACTGGAAGTGCTTCTTAAACAGGGCGGCCACTGCCGCTGCGGCATCGCCGGTTTTCAAGCTCGGTAATTCGGTATTCAGCATTTCATCACCTGGGAACAAGGCCCGGCAGGAGTTCCTTTTGGAAACGGAGCCCTTGCCGGCCTTTCAGACCAGTCGGTCGAACTTTCGCGCGAGTTTGAAATCCTTCTCCGTGAGCCCGCCTTCGCTGTGCGTCGTGAGCGTGAGCGTGACTTTGTTCCAGCGGATATCAATATCGGGATGATGCCATGCCTTCTCCGCGTCTCGTGCCACCGCGTTGACGAACCGGATCGCGGCGGGGAAATCCTTGAATACAAAGGTGCGGGTAATGGCGCCGCCGGCTCGTTGCCATTCGGGGAGCGCCTCGAGCGCGCTTTTGATTTGGGCGGCTTTGAGTTTGGCCATGTCTGCTTGATGCCAGAAGGCGCGCGATGGGTCACGTCGAAACTGGCGGGATCGGTGGCGGCGGAGATGGAATTTCGTCGAAGACGCGGAGCGCGTTTCGCCGCGCTTCGCGAACGAGGCCAACCGTAGTCACTAGCGACCACAACCACGCGGCAATGAACAGAACCCCACCGGTCTCCCCAATCCATGCGATTGGGGTTATCGGCACGTCCCCGGCAATCTGACCATAATATTGCCGCAGCAACGCCACGAACCAGGCCAAAAGGAATCCAAACCCGATCAAGGCCAGAATGAGCTGGCCGCAGCCCGCCACCAGCCGTCCGGCCATGAGCGTGCCGAGACCGGGGGTGGCGAGCAGATTAATGAGCGCGGCATTGCGGGCGGTGGCCGGGCTAAGCGGTTTGCGACCGCGGGGCGGTGAAGATGGTTTCATAGGCGTACATCATGGCCGCAAAACCAAGGGGCATGGAGAAGACCAGGCCCACACAACACAGCAGGAAGCCGACGAGATTGATCAAGCCCACCAGGATAAGGAGGCCGCAGAGTTGCCACCAATGTTTGCGCACCATCTTCCAGCTCGCTTGCATGGCCGGCCAGAAATCCAGGCGTTTGTCCACGATCAGGGGCAGGGTGAACATCCAGTTGACCGTTAGAAAAATCGCGGGCACGAGACAAGCCAACCCGGCCCCAAAGACCGCGGCGATCGCCGCCGGGTTGGGTTCCTGATGCTGCGTCATCGCGGGCAACAGGGCCACCAAGCCAACGACAATTGCCGGAATGAAACACAGACTCGTCAGAATGGTGGAAACGATGTAACCCAGGACGAGTTGGATAAATGCGCGTCGGAATCCTTCAAACACATCCCCGGCGGTGGCGGGTTGGGCGCGGATCGCCTGGAGGGTGACGTAGAAAAGCCCACCCATCAGTGGGGCCGCCACGAAGAGATTCGCCAGCGAAAAGAGCGCGCCGATGATCGGAAGGGCGCCGAGCAGGCTGAAGACGATTTCGATCCCAACATAGATCAAGGTCGCGCCGACCAGCAGGCCCATGTTTTTCTGCAAGAGTTCCCAACCCCGGCTGATGCATGCGCCAAGGTCCAGATTGTAATCCTGATCCAGAATTTCGGGTCCCATCTCTGCGCCGGTGGAGGCCGCAAAAGGCGCGGGAGTGGAGGCTGCCTTGGTGGCTAATGCCTCGGCAAATTCGGGAAAGGTGTCAACGGTTCGCCAGTCGGTCTGACCCTCCGCCTGCGCCAGCGTCTGCCCGCTCGCGCGACCCTGGCGTATCCATTCGCGCAATTGCTCGGCACTGACCGGGCCATATTCTTTCTTATCCGCTCCGATGATTTTATACATGATTTAGGTGGGTTGGTTTGGGTTGAGTTATGGGTTCACGGTGACATCCAGGCAAACGCCGGTGCCGGCACATTTCGCAGGACGGTAAACAGAATCACGATGGCGGCAATCACCCAGGCCGTGGCCGGACGCGCGAGGGACAGTGCGCTGGAGCGCACGGCCCTCCGGCCGGATTGCTGGCGGACCAAGCCTAACGCCAGCAATGGCAGGGCAGACACCAGCAAGGCATTGTGATGAAACGCCGCGGCGAAGTTGCCGTGCGTCAACTGGTGCAACGCGCGCAACGAACCGCAGCCGGGGCAGTGCAGGCCGGTGAATTTATGGAACAGGCACACCGGGTAGATCGGGCTCCGGGCCGGGTCAAACGCAAATAGCACGACAAACGCGAGCAAACCGGCCGCAATCAGTCCGAGGCCGATAAATGTTTTTTGCGACAGGGGCGGAAGCTTTTTGGGCATCACAGTCTTTTCCATGGAGCCGGGAATTGGTGCCAGCTCATCGCGAGACCAATGGTCATCAACACCACCGCCAGCGTCAAACTCACAATCGAGCACAGAAGCCCGGTCACCGCGAGTCCCCGGCCGGAATAGACATCAGGATGCTGCTGGATTTGGACCAGCCCGACGAGGGAAAAGACAATGCCCAGCAGGTTGAAGGGCAAGCCGTAACAACAGCACAGGCCAAAAGTAAGCGAGACGATGCCCAGAATCAGGCCCGCCACCGCGAAAGGACTGTTGGTTTGGGGCGTTGTCCTGGTGAGCTGGTTCGGGCCGGGCCGAATCGGCGGCGGTGTGGTTGGGTGGGTGGTAAAGGACGAGAAATCAGGCAGGGCGCGCAGGGGTTTCCACTCCCCGCCGCCCTCAGGCAACACCTGGGTGTCAGTGTTGACGCGGCCCTCGGTAATCCACTGGCGCAGTTGATTGGCGTCAACCGGGCCATATTCGCGTCCGTCCGCCCCGATGATCTTATACATGGTGAATTCCTGCGGGATGAAGGGTTACATTACCAGAGCATCCGTATCCCGGAGCACACGAGGAAGCAAGCACCGAAAAGCCGCCACAGCCGGCCAATCTCAGGTTTTTGGCGGAGGCAGTGGGGGGAGAAAAGGCGGTAGCAACGGGCGTGTGCGAACGCGCGGCGACCCGCGTGATGCTGGTGTTGGCGGAAGGGGCGCGCGAGGAGATTCATTTTGATTGAATTCGGGAATTCCCTGCCTTGCCTCCTTTTGGTTTCTTTGGAACCATGTTCCCATGGCAACCAAACCCACCCCCGTGACGCGTCGCCGCTTCCTGACCACCTCAACCAAAGCCGCCGCCACCGTTGCCGCGGCAAATCTTTGGCTGCAACCCGGCCGGGCGCCCGGTGCGCCCCGGCGCCTGTCACCCAACGAAAAACTGAATCTGGCCTTCATCGGCGTGGGCGGTCAGGGGGCGGCTGACCTTGATGCCATCACCCAGGCGGAAGATGTAAACGTCGTCGCGCTCTGCGATGTGGATGAAATCCGGCTCAATGGCGCGGCCCAAAAACACCCCAGGGCGAAGCTGTATCGGGATTACCGCAAGCTGCTCGAAACCGAGAATTCCGTGGACGCAGTGGTGGTGGCCACGCCGGATCACAATCATGCGCCGGCAAGCATCATGGCCCTCAAGCTGGGCCGGCATGTGTATTGTGAGAAGCCGCTCACACGCACCGTAAAGGAGGCGCGGGCGGTGACGCTGGCGGCGCGCGAAGCCAAGGTGGCGACGCAGATGGGGAATCAAGGAATGGCCTTCGAGGGCAATCGCTTCATCAAGGAATGGCTGGCCGACGGCGCGATCGGCGCCGTCCGCGAAGTGCATGTCTGGTCCGACCGGCCCACCCATCGCGGCAAGCTGCCGTTCTGGTGGCCGCAGGGAGTCGACCGGCCCACCGATACGCCCCCCGTACCGGCCACGCTGGATTGGGACTTGTGGTTGGGGCCGGCGCCGGCGCGGCCGTATCATCCGGCGTACGTGCCGTTCAAGTGGCGCGGCTGGTGGGACTTTGGTTCTGGCGGCCTGGGGGACATGGGGATTCACAACCTCGCCCCGGTATTCGCAGCGTTAAACCTTGGCGCGCCGACAAGTCTCGCGGCCAGTTCCACGCCGGTATTTCCCGAGACCGTGCCGCTCGCCAATGTCGTCCATTATGAATTCCCGGCGCGCGGAGCGTCGCCGCCGGTCAAATTGCATTGGTACGACGGGGGAATCATGCCGCCGCGACCCGCGGAGCTGGAGATCGAGCGGGAATTGAATCACGAAGACGGCATCATCTTCGTCGGCGACAAGGGCAAGATGCTGGTCGAAGGCTGGGGCGGGGAAAAGCCGCGCCTGATCCCGGAATCGCGCAATCAGGAATACCAAAGGCCACCGAAAACGCTGCCGCGTTCCGTGGGGCATCACAAAGAATGGTTGCTCGCCTGCCGGACCGGATCGCCAACGCAATCGGATTTTGCCTTCGCCGGGCCGTTGACCGAAGCGGTGTTGCTCGGGATGGTCTGTGTGCGCAACGGCGGGGACCTCTTGCATTGGGACAGCGCCAATCTCAAGGTCACCAATGACCCGGACGCAAATCGCTTTCTCCATTACGACTATCGACCGAGCTGGGAGCTGTAAGCGGTGAGTCCGCGGAGCGGTGCGCCGGCGGACCAAGCCAGGTGGCCGGCCTTAAGGTGAGCGGATTCGGTAGGCACGAGCGGAATAATTCGTCCACTGGGGATCGCCAAAATAAACTGAACCGTTGGTGAGCGTGCAGCTTTTTAGCGCATTCCAAACTGGATTGGCCGGGTTCGTGGAAGCCTCTACCAGGATCGGAATATTCGGGGTGCCGGTGATGGTGAATCCGAATTGGTTGTTCCGCACGCCAAAGCTGGGATCGCTGGATTGTGCCTGCGGGTTCCAAAGGAGGGTAGGCCGACCGCCAAACGACGGTCCCCAGCCGCTGGTGCCAGGCAGGTGATATACGATTGCGGAACTGGCATTCTTGAGCGCATCCGCGCCGACGAGGGGCGCGTTTCCTTGGCCATAGACCGCCGTCAGGTAATAGCAGTTTTCGAAAGCAGAATTTCCGATCCAAGTGACGAGCTTCGGGATCGTGACGCTGGTCAGGCTGATGCAATCATAGAATGCCGTGACGCCAATATCGGTGACCCGCTGCGGAATCGTGATCCGGGCAAGGCTGAGGCAGCGATAGAACGCTGCACTGGCAATGCTGGTGAGGGTTTCGGGGAGCGAGACATTGGTCAGACTCCAGCAGTCATAGAACGCCCCGCCCCCAACGTTGGTGACGCCATGGGGGATCGTGATCGTTCTCAAGCTGGTGCAGGAATAGAATGCCCCATCCCCGATCCCGGTGACACCGTTGCCGAGCTGGACGCTGGTCAGGCCGGTGCAGTCGTGGAATGCTCCTTCGCCAATGCGGGCAACGCTATCGGGGAGGATCAGTTTGATCAGGCTGGTGCAGGTGTAGAACGCGTAATTGCCGAGGCGGGCGACCCGGTTGCCGAGCTGCACGTCGCTCAGGGCCGAGCAATCATAGAATGCTCCGTTACCGACATTGGTGACGCTGTTCCCGATTGTGACCTTGGCCAGGCTGCGGCAGGAGAAGAATGCGTAATCTCCAAGGTCGCCGACGTTGTTGCCAACCGTCACGCTGGTCAAGTTGGTAGCGTTCAGGAAGGCAAAGTCGCCAATGCGGGTGACCGGCAAGCCATTGATCGAACTGGGAATCGTCACGACGTAGGCGGATCCCGTGTAGGCCGTAATGGTGAGCGTGCCGGCGTTGGTGACATAATTGTACTGCGCTGGCGCTCCGGCGATTCCCATCCAGAGAATCAACATGGCCAACCTTATGGCGGCGCCAGCGGCTCCCAAACTTCGCTCCGGCTTTGGATCGGTCGGGCAAAAATATCCGCCGGCTTGTTCGCGCGCTCGCGTTTTGCACCCTTCCGGCCTCATGCGCCGACATTGCGCTTTTGCATTCTTCACGTCAATAGCGGTGAAGTGGTCATCTGAACCTTAGCCCTTCGATTTGGTAAGATACGGCCGGCTAAAGTAACGAGAAGGTTCCCCGGTTCGCTTGCTGTGCCAGGCTCATCCATTTGTCGCAGAATGGTGGCGTTGTGTGTGGCCATCAACTGACCGTCAACCCGCGATGTTGCGCAATTGCTGGGGGAGGGAGGATTTGGGATTATTGCGCATTGGCCGCATCCCGTGACCGGCTGGAGGTTGCGGTCGGCCCGGAACCCTTTCGGTTGGGCCGGGCGGCTGCGGGCCGGCAAGGTGCTGGGCGCGAGGACGGCAGCGAGCGGGGTTGCATTTTCCTCCGCCCGCCACGCTATGCGGAACTAATCAATGGCATTAAAAGCTCAAAAAACGTGAATAATTTCACAAAGAGTCTTGCGACGCGATTTGGGGTTGTTAAGAATGCGGCTGCGTAATCGTGCGATTATGGCGTGGGAGTCCGGGGCGGCTTTATCATGCCGGGGCAGAAGCTTGTTTGTCGCTCGCACGTTTTTTCGGCAATCCCGACATCAGCCAGAAAGTCTGGCCGGTGAATTTTTGTTTTTTGACGGACTCAGTGGATATCTGAAATGTCAGCAATTTTTCCGAAATGGACCAACCGGTTGCCGTTGATGATCATCCTCGGTGGCGGTTTGTTTGCCACAGCGGTGACCGCGGGGGTTTGGTATTACTTCACCCCGAAATATTTCCTCGTCGGATATCAACCCATCCAGCCGGTGGCCTTTTCGCACGCCACCCATGCCGGACAATTGGGGATGGATTGCCGCTACTGCCATAGCGCGGTGGAGCAGTCGTGGTTCTCGAACATCCCGTCGTCCTCCACCTGTATGAACTGCCACAATCAGGTGCTCAAAGATGATGATCGTCTGGCCCTCGTCCGCGAAAGCGCCGCGACCGGGAAGCCGATCCCGTGGGTGCAGATTCATCGCGTGCCGGACTTCGTTTATTTCAACCACTCCGTCCACGTCAATCGGGGCATCAGCTGCGTTGAGTGCCACGGGCCGATCGACAAGATGGATGAGGTTTATCACGCGAAACCGTTGAGCATGTCGTTCTGCCTCGAATGCCATCGCAATCCGGCGGCGAAAGTGCGGCCGGCCGACAAGATTACGGATTTGAACTGGCAGTGGAGCCCCGACCCGGCCGTCAATGCACAGCAGCAGAAGGCGTTCGGCGAAAAATTCGTCACGGATAACCGGGTGGAATCGCTTCAGAACTGCTCGGCCTGTCACCGATGAAAACCATTCCCGTAACGGACACCACCCCTGCGACCGGCCGCCAATACTGGCGCGGTTTGGATCAACTGGCCGAGACGCCGGAGTTCAAGGAATGGCTGCAGCGGGAGTTTCCCGCCGGGGCGAGCGAGATGACGGACCCGGTTTCCCGCCGGCACTTTGTCAAAATCATGTCCGCCTCCTTCATGCTGGCGGGGCTGGGGTTGGGGGCCACCGGCTGCCGACGGCCGGAGGACAAGTTGATGCCCTTCGGTAAGGCGGCAGAGAATTTCGTTTACGGCACGTCTCAGCATTTTGCCACCGCCATGCCGACGCGGGGCGGGGCGGTTCCGCTCCTGGTGAAGTCGTATGAGGGGCGGCCCGTCAAGGTGGAAGGCAATCCACTGTTCCCCGGCGGTAACGGCAGCACGGACCGGTTTGCGCAGGCTTCGTTGCTGAACTTATACGATCCGGATCGCGCCACGCGATTTGCGAAGCAGGGCGGCTCGGGCCGGCTGGAATCCGTGCAACCCGAAGTGGCGCTCGATGCGCTCATTGGCCTGGCGGCGAAATTCGCAGCAACCCAAGGCGAAGGATTGGCCCTGCTCGCCGAGCGCACCCATTCGCCGTCACGCCGGCGGCTGCATCAGGAAATTTCCAAAAAACTCCCCAAGTCGCAATGGTACCTGTACGACGCGATCGATGCGGACGTGCATCAACGGGCGGCCACCCGGGCATTTGGCAAACCGGTCAAGCCGGTTTTCCGCTACGATGTGGCCAGCACCATTCTTGCGCTGGATTGTGATTTCATCGGCGGGGAGGAGGATGCGCACAATAACATTGGCCGTTTTGCCAAGGGGCGAAAGATCGAGAAACCCGAAGATTCGATGAGCCGCCTGTACGCGGTGGAATCGCTCTTCACGCTCACCGGCGTCAATGCGGATCATCGGTTGCGCTTGCCGGCAAGCGCTGTTGCCCAGATTGCGGCGGCCATTGCAGCGGAACTGGGCGTGAAGGTCGTAGGCGGCACCTTGCCGGCGGGAGTTGACGCAAAGTGGATTTCCGAATGTGCCAGGGATTTGAAGGCAAACGCAGGCAAGTCGCTGGTCGTCGCGGGCTATCGCCAGCCGATGGCGGTGCATCTCCTGGCTCACGCCATCAACGCCGCGTTGGGCAGCGTGGGCACCACGGTGGAATTGATCGAAGTTCCCGCCCCGATTTCGGAGAGTCTCCCGAAACTCGCCGAGGCACTGAATGGCGGCCGGGTCGAGACCCTCGTGATTCTCGGGGCCAATCCGGTTTACAATGCGCCGGCGGATTTGAATTGGGCGGCGACGCAGCGCAAGGCGAAGGCGGTGGTGCGCCTGGGATATTACGAAGACGAAACCGGCGCGGTTTCCGACTGGCATTTTCCACTTGCCCATTACCTGGAGTCGTGGGGTGACACGGTCACCAGTGATGGCACCTTGGTGCCTGTTCAGCCGCTGATTGCGCCGTTGTTCGGCGGCTTGACCGACCTCGAGTTTCTCTCCCGCCTCGCCGGGTTGCCCGAAACCAGCCCGAACAAGATCGTCCGCGAAACGTTCGCCAGCATCACCGGTAACCGCACCGAGGCGGCCTGGAACAAGTTCTTGCACGATGGCTTTGCACCCGGCACGGCGGCAAAGAAGGTCAGCGCCAACTTTAATGCGTCGGCCCTCGGCGGAATCACCACGCCCGCAGGCGCCGGCAAGGACAATCTCGAGGTGGTGCTCTTTCGCGATGCGAAGGTGGACGACGGCCGTTACGCGAACAACGGCTGGTTGCAGGAGTTGCCCGAACCCATCACCAAGATGGTATGGGACAACGCCGTGCTGGTCAGCCGCAAAACCGCGCGTGAGCTTGGCGTGCAGAATGAGGACGTCGTCGAAATAAAGATCGGCGAGCGTTCGATCAAAGGGGCGATTTGGACGCAGCCGGGCATGGCGGATTATTCACTCGGCCTGGCGCTCGGTTATGGGCGCACCCGGGTTGGGCGTGTCGGTGTCGGGACCGGTTTCGACGCTTACCCGTTGTTCTCGACCCGGACGGGTTACATTGCAACCGGGGCCACCGTACGCAAGACCGACGAGACCTATCCGCTGGTTTGCACGCAGAGCCATTGGTCCATGGAAGGTCGCGCCATCGTGCGCGAGGCGAATCTGGCGCAGTTCAAGTCCCATCCGGATTTCGCGGAGCGGATGAATGCTGAGGAAGCGCCGAACGAAAGCCCGATTTATCCAAATCCGCTGGATGAGGCCAAGAAGACCGCGCTGCATCAGTGGGGCATGTCGGTGGATTTGAATTCCTGCGTCGGCTGCGGCACGTGCGTGATGGCGTGTCAGAGCGAGAACAACATTCCGATTGTCGGCAAGGATCTGGTGAGTCGTGGGCGCGAAATGCAATGGATCCGGATCGATCGCTATTTTTCAACGGATCCAAGCAAGCGCACGTTTGGCCAGACCTACCAGAAGGACGAGGCCCAGCAGTTCGACACCTGGATTGATGACGTGCAGGCGGTGAACCAGCCGATGTTCTGCCAGCATTGCGAAGCCGCGCCCTGCGAAAGTGTCTGCCCCGTCAATGCGACGATCCACGACCACGAAGGTTTGAACGTGATGGCGTACAACCGTTGCGTCGGCACGCGGTACTGTTCCAACAACTGCCCCTATAAAGTCCGGCGGTTCAATTATCTCGATTACAACAAGCGCCCGTTGAAGGAGCTGAAGGGCCCGTTTTATGCCACCACCCTGCTGCATCGAACCGGCGGGGAATGGGACCTGGCGCGCTGGTGGAAGGATCAGAATGCCACCATGCGTCCGGATGACGAGCTGGATTTGATCCGGATGATCAAGAACCCGGACGTGACGGTGCGCATGCGCGGCGTCATGGAGAAATGCACCTTCTGCCTCCAGCGGATTGAGGGCGCGAAGATCGCGCAGAAGGTCAAGGCCGGCGAGTCGGGCGACGTGGTGGTGCCGGATGGCACGATCAAGACGGCCTGCGAGCAGGCGTGCCCGGCCGAAGCGATTGTGTTCGGCAACGTTGCCGATCCGGAGAGCCGGGTGTCGAAACTCAAGGCGCAGGAACGGGATTACTCGGTGCTGGACTTCCTGAAAACGAAACCGCGCACCACCTACCTGGCGCGCGTTCGCAATCCGAATCCCGCCATGCCGGACTACGAAGAAGCGCCACTGACCTTCAAGGAATTTGCGACCAAGAATGGAGACCCCTTTGCCCATGGTGGCCACGGAAAGGCCGCCGCGCCCCATGAACACGCTGTCGAGAAAGGAGCGCACTAATGTCTGAAGCCACCACTCAGATTCAGGTGCCCGTGACGCCGCCGGAACTGGAGCGGATTCCGCTGGTGCAGAACAATCGCAGCTTCGGCTGGATTTCCGACCGTGTCTCCGCCATCACCGAAGGCAAAACGCCGGCCTGGTGGTGGGCGGCCTTCATTCCCAGCATCAGCTTGCTGGCGCTGCTGGGGGCGATGCTGTTCTATCAGGCCACTACGGGCGTTGGCGTCTGGGGGAATCATCACCCCACGATGTGGGGCTGGGACATTATCAATTTCGTGTGGTGGATCGGTATCGGCCACGCGGGCACATTGATCTCGGCCATTCTTTTCTTGCTGCGCCAGAAATGGCGGACGGGCGTGAACCGGGCCGCGGAAGCCATGACCATATTCGCCGTCATGTGCGCCGGAATTTATCCGGCGATGCACGTTGGGCGCGTGTGGTTCGACTGGTGGCTGTTCCCCATCCCGACCTACCAGGGACTCTGGCCGCAATTCCGTTCGCCCCTGATGTGGGACGTGTTTGCCGTTTCCACCTATTTCACGGTTTCCGTTCTGTTCTGGTACGTCGGTCTGGTCCCTGACCTGGCGACGATGCGGGATCGTGCCAAAACCAAAATCCGGCAGTTTATTTATGGAGTGATGGCCTTCGGCTGGACCGGCTCAAACCGGCACTGGAGCAATTACGAGAAGGCGTATCTGATTCTCGCGGGTCTTTCCACGCCGCTGGTGCTTTCCGTTCACTCGATCGTCTCCCTGGACTTTGCGGTGTCGCAGCTGCCCGGCTGGCACACGACCATTTTTCCCCCGTACTTCGTGGCGGGCGCGGTATTCTCCGGCTTCGGCATGGTGCTCACGCTGCTGATTCCGTTGCGGAGCATGTGCCATCTCGAGGATGTGATCACGATGCGGCACATTGACGTGATGTGCAAAGTGACGCTGGCGACCGGTTCAATCGTCGGTTACGCCTACGGCATGGAGTTCTTTATTGCCTGGTACTCCGGCAGTGCCTTCGAGCGCTTCGCCTTCATCAACCGCGCGATGGGTCCTTATTGGTGGGGTTACTGGCTGATGGTGGGATGCAACGTGATCGTGCCCCAGCTCTTCTGGTTCACCAAGGTGCGGAAGACCCTTTGGCTGGTGTTCATCCTGTCAATCCTGGTCAATGTCGGCATGTGGTTCGAGCGCTTCGTGATCGTCGTGATCTCGTTGCATCGTGAGTTTCTGCCGGCCAACTGGGATTATTTCAAGCCAACCTGGGTGGATATTTGCACCTACCTCGGCACGTTTGGATTGTTTTTCACCATGTTCCTCCTGTTCCTGCGCTTCCTGCCGATGGTGGCCATTTCGGAAGTCAAGGGCGTGACCCCCCAGGCGGATCCGCACCACCCGCTGGCCAAAGGTAACGGAGGCAAGCACTGATGAGCGCCAACGCCAAACCCTACGGTCTGCTCGCGGAGTTTGACAACACGGCGGACGTGTTGCACGCGGCGGAAAAAGTTCGTAACGCCGGCTTCCGCATCTGGGATGTGTACATGCCATTCCCGATTCACGGCATGGACAAGGCCATGGGCCTGAAGAATTCCAAGGTCGGCTGGTTCTCGTTCATCGGCGGCGCGACCGGGTACACGACCGGCATGCTGATGATCTGGTGGATGAACGCGGTGGACTACAAGATCCTGATCGGCGGCAAGCCGATGTTCAGTCCGCATGGCGCGTTTCCGCCCTCGTACGAGCTCACCATTCTCTTCGGCGCGTTCGGTGCCATTCTGGGCATGTTGTTCCTGAACCGTCTGCCGCGATTGCACCATCCGCTGCTCAAGCACAAACGCTTCGCCCTCGCGTCCCATGACAAGTTCTACGTGGTGATCGAAACCGCCGATCCGAAGTATTCCGAAACGGAAACCCGCAAGTTGCTCGAGGCTGCCGGCAGCAAGCGCATCGAAATGGTGGAGGATTAATGCGCTACTTCTTCTTAATCTTTGCGGTGTTGGTCCTCATCGTGGTCGGCATCGCCGGCCGGCGGGGTGATCTGTCGCGCAATCGGCCGGTCCAGATTTTCCCGGACATGAAACGGCAGCTCAAGCTGCGCCCGCAAACGCCCAATGGTTTTTTTGCCAGCGGCCTGAGTTCGCACCTGCCGCCGTCGGGCACCATTGCACAGAGCAAGCCGATGGCCGTCGGGGGGCGGGAGGTTTACCCGTTCGAAGACCTGCCGGTGAACACGGGCCGCGTGCCGGGAACGACCAATTTTGTCGAGCTGACGCCCGTTCCGGTCACGGGTCGATTGCTGGCCCGGGGGCAGCAGCGGTATGCGATTTATTGCGCACCCTGTCATGGCCAGACCGGCGATGGGAATGGGATCACCAAGAAGATCGGGGCGATGGCCGTGGTGGCGAACCTGCATGACAAGCGCATCGTGGAATTGACCGATGGCGAAGTGTTCAACACGGTCAGCTTCGGCAAGAACAACATGCAAGGTTATGCGCCGCAGATCGGGGTCGAGGATCGCTGGGCGATTATTGCGTATCTCCGCGCTTTGCAATTGAGCCGGCTCGGTTCGGTGGACGACCTCGCGCCGGAGACCCGCGCGAAACTCAAGTAAGCGTATGAGTCAACAAGACGATTTCTCCAACACCGATCCGACGCTGCCCCCGCCGCTTGACTTGTCCAAATGGCGCAAGTTGCCGGGCCAGTTGATTGCGGTTGGGGGCCTGGTCACGCTGGTCGGGCTGGTGGTCAGCTGGCGGCACGATGGCCTGGTCAATTTTGGTTTCTCCTGGCTCGTGGCGTTCATGTTTTTCCTGAGCCTGGGGCTCGGTTCGTTGTTCCTCGTGCTGGCGCATCACCTGTTTGACGCGGGTTGGTCGGTGGCCACCCGCCGCATGTGCGAGCACATGTCATCCCTGCTCTTTCCGTGGCTGGCGATTTTGTTCATCCCCATTGCGTTGTTGGCCTCTCGAATCTACGCCTGGATGGGGCCGGTGTTGCAGGACCATCCCGATCACGCCCTAAAGGCCAAATCGCCCCTCTTTACGACCGCCGGATTTTACCTCGTCGCGGTGGCGTGCTTTGCCGTGTGGTGGCTGTTGACGAACCGGTTGAAATACTGGTCGCTCAAGCAGGACGAAACCGGATCGGCGGAATGCACCCGCAAGATGCGCCTGCATTCGTATTGGGGCATCTGGCTCTTCGCGTTCACGGTCACCTTCGGCGCGATCATGTGGATGAAGGCGTTGCAACATCAGTGGTTCTCCACCATGTATGGCGTCCAATACTTCGCCGGCAGTGTCTGGCTCACCTTGGCGACGATTTATGTTCTCACGATGCTGCTGGATCGGCAACGCGTGCTCACCGACGTGTTGCACGAGCATCAGTTTTATTTTCTCGGCACGCTGATGTTTGCGTTCACGGTGTTCTACGCCTACGTGTCGTTCTCCCAATACTTCATCATCTGGAACGCCAACATGCCGGAGGAAACCTTCTGGTACGTCGTCCGCGAGAAGGGGACCTGGTTTTATGTCGGCCTCGTCATCATCTTCGGGCATTTCTTCATGCCCTTCCTGGCGCTGTTGCGCATCGATGTGAAGAGTAATTTTGCGCTCATGATTCCGATCGCGGCCTGGGCCTGGCTCATGCATTTCGTGGACATGACCTTCAACATCCTGCCGCCCCAGTTCAAGGATGGCTTTCCGTTCCAATGGATCTGGCTGCCGCTCGGCATCATGGCCCTCATGGGCGGTCTGCTGGCGCAGGAGTTTATCCGGAAATTTGCCAGTGCCTCGCCTTATCCCAAGAAGGACCCGCGGCTCATCGAGGCGATGGGGCTTTATCATCCGGTGGCCACCCAGATCTCCGGTGGTGAACTCGATCAGGCCGACACGCGGCACGGCGCCCCCATTCAACCCAAAGGAAGTCACTGATGAATGCAGATGTGTCGGAGAGCAATGCTTGCGGCCGCAATTTCTCCGTGACCGCGGCGGTCGTCATTGTCTGCCTCATCTTTGCCGGGCTCGTCTGGAAGATGCGGGAATACACCACCCCGCCGCCGCTGAACGCGGTGCGCGCCGCCGAACGGGCCAAGGCCCTGGCCGATTTGCGCGCCGAGGAGGCCACCGCCTTGAACAACGTCGGTTGGGTGGACCAGGCGAAAGGGGTCGTTCGCCTGCCCATTGCCGACGCGGTGAAGCTCGCGGAAAAGCAATGGCAGAATCCCGCGCAAGCCCGCGCCAATTTGATTGCCCGGGTCGAAAAGGCCACGGCCCTCCCGCCCAAAGCGCCGGAGAAACCGAGCCAGTTCGAGTAATTCCCCGTCTGCCCAGACTGAATGACCGCGACTTCGTCCACCCCGCCGCCGCTGATTGACAATTCCTGTCGTCTGCCCCTCCTCACGCTTTTTGGAGGTGCGGCCATCTGGCTCGCGCTGAGTTCGGTCTTTGGCGTCATCGCCTCGCTGACGTTCCACAAGCCCTCGATGTTCGCGGACTGCGCGATGTTCAGCTACGGGCGGGCGCTTCCCGCCTGGTCTTTTCTGCTCGTCTATGGCTTCTGCATCCCGGCCGGCCTCGGGGTTGGTCTCTGGTTGCTGGCGCGGCTTGGTCGCGTCGCGCTGGCCCGGCCCTGGCTGATCGTCGTGGGGGCTAAACTCTGGTCGCTTGGCGTCATCGTCGGCTTGATCGCGATTCTCTCCGGTCAAGCCACCGGGTTCGAGTGGCTCGAAATGCCGCGATACGCGGCGGTGATCTTGTTCCTTGCGTTTCTGCTGATCACGGTGTGGGCCTATGTCACCTACACCCAGCGCACGGAGCGGGCGCTTTATCCCTCGCAATGGTTCGTGCTGGCGGCGTTGCTCTGGTTTCCCTGGATTTTCTCAACAGCCAGTCTGCTGTTGCAATTTTTCCCTGTGCGGGGGGTCGTGCAGGCTTCGGTCGCGTGGTGGTTTGCCGGCAACCTGCTGAATGTGTGGCTGACCCTCGCCGGGCTGGCGTCCACGTTTTATGTGCTGCCCAAGCTCACCGGACGCCCGTTGCAAAGTCATTACCTCGCGTTGTTCGCCTTCTGGACGCTGATTCTTTTCGGCACTTGGACGGGCATTCCGGCGCACGCCGCGCTCCCGGCTTGGATGCCGACCTTGAGCGGGGCGGCGAGCGTGATGCTGCTGATTCCGGTGCTCGCGGTCGCCACCAGCGTGATCCTGACTGTGCGCGGCGCCAAGACTCCGTGCGGTGGCGGCCCGCTGTGCTTTACCAAATTCGCCGCCATGTGCCTGGTGCTGGCGACGCTGCTGCTCGCAGTGGCTGCCTGTCCCCAAGTCAGCCGGGTCACCGATTTTACCTGGTTTAACCACGGGCAGAACACCCTGCGGATCTACGGTTTCTTTGGCATGACGATGTTCGGCGCCATCTATCACATCCTGCCGCAGCTCGTCGGGCTGGAGCGGGTTTGTCCGCGGTGGATGCGGATCAATTTCTGGCTGGTGATGCCGGGCACTCTCCTTCTCGCCCTGCCGCTGGTGTTTGGTGGCATCGCGCAAGGCTTGAAGCTCGTCGAGGCGACGATTCCGTTTGTGGAGGTGGCCAAGTCCACTTTGATGGCTTTTCGCATCAGTACGCTGGGCGAGACGATGATCGCCCTCGGTAACTTGATTTTCTTGTTCAATATCCTGTCGGCGATGGTGGGCTACTATCGTTCGGTCGGCCGGAAGTGCTATGCCGAGGTCACTGCGCTTGAACCCGCGGGGGTGAAGCCATGAAATCCAGCGTGCTGGTCTTCTTGGCGGCGTTCATTGCGCTTTCGGCGTCCTGGGGCGGATTCGTGCTCGCGCCGCAATTGCAATTGGGCCGCTCAGGGCAGGCCAAGACCGTTCCTGGTCAGGCCAATTATCCAATCGCGCGTCCGGGGCTCGCCGCGCAAGGGGCGGAAGTCTATCGCTCCCTGGGTTGTGTTCACTGTCACAGCCAGTCGGTTCGCCAGGACGGCGTAAAATGTGAGATCATTTTGACCGACGCGGGAACCAATACGGCGGCCACCGCGGCCGCGCTCGCCAAGCTAAACGCCAAGCTTGGTCAGGCGGATCTCCTCTCCGCGTTGCCGAAAACATTGATGTCGGTCGCCGATATGAACGCCGCGGACCCGATCCTTAAAGCGATCGGTTCGGCCGGGGCCAAGGCGCAAGTGGTGGTGAGTGCACTGGGACCGGATATGGCGCGCGGCTGGGGCCGCCGGCGTTCCGTCGCCCAGGATTACCTCTATGATTTGCCCGTGCAACCCGGCTCCCGGCGGGCCGGACCGGACCTTGCGAATGTGGGCCTGCGCCAACCGGATGTGAACTGGCAATTGCGCCATCTCTACGCTCCGGCCGCCGATGTTCCCGGTTCCACGATGCCGCCCTACCGCTTTTTGTTCGAACTGCGCAAGGTCGGGAAGCAGTCCTCCGCCAGGGCGCTGCAACTTTCCGGCGACTTCGCGCCGCCGGCCGGCTATGAAATCGTGCCGACCGACGACGCATTGGCTCTGGCCGCCTATCTGGTGAGTTTGCGCGCCGAGGCGCCTTTGTTTGAATCGCCGTTTACCGCGCCCGCCGCGCCGCCGGTTGCAGCCACCAATTCCCCAGCGAAATGAGCGCCGAAGCGAAACAACCGAGCCGCGCTTTGCCGGAAGCCGAACCGACTTCCGCGGCGACGACCGTGCCAATGTGGTTGATTGCGGCGATGCTGGTGTTGCTGTTTCTCGGCGCGTGGTATTTCGATGCGCGCGGCGGATGGTTCGAGGCGAAGGTTTATGCGCCGTACCATTCGGTGGCGGATGTCGGACGGTTTCAGCCACGTTCCGGTGGCGAAGCGGTTTTGTTGCGCGGCAAATTGTTGTTCGAGCAAAACTGCGCGCTGTGCCATAACCCCGATGGCATGGGCAAGCCGGCGCAGGCACCGCCCTTGGCCGGTTCGGAATGGGTTTTAACCACGGGTGTCAATCGTCTGATTCGTATTCCCCAAGTTGGCTTGAACGGGCCGATCGAAGTCAAAGGTCAACCCTGGAACCTGCCCATGGCCGCCATGGGCGCGATGTATCCGGACGAGGACCTCGCGGCCGTGCTCAGCTACATTCGCAATGCCTGGGGCAACAAGGCTTCCGTGGTTACCGCCGAGCAGGTCAAGAAAGTGCGCGCGGAATTGGCCGGTCGGAGCCAGCCGTACTCCCCGGACGAGTTGAAGAAAGAGGCGGAGTAAGCTGCCGGGGCGTGGGAAGCCTATCGCGAGCGCGCCGTGATGCGCTCAATCGCCCACTGGGCGTGTTCACGAACCAGAGGTTCGGGATCCTGTCGGGCCTTTTCCAAAGTCGCGAGGCTGTTCTCATCCCCCGTATTTCCCAAGGCCACACAAACATTGCGCAGCAGACCCCGACGTTTCGTTCGCAGTACCGGAGTGCCCGCAAATTTGGTCTTGAACCCAGTTTCGTCGAGCTTTAGCAATTCAATCAGATCCGGCGTGGCAAGCTCGGGACGGGCGTGTGGTTTCATCAAACTCCCTTCGCGGGCAAAGCGATTCCACGGGCAGACGGCGAGGCAGTCGTCGCACCCGTAGATGCGATTACCGATGAGCGGCCGCAGTTCCAACGGGATCGCGCCCTTGAGTTCGATGGTGAGGTAGGAGATGCAACGGCGGGCGTCGAGTTGGAACGGAGCGGTGATGGCTTGCGTCGGGCAGGCCGCGATGCAGCGCGTGCAGGTGCCGCAATGGTTTTTCTCGGGCGAGTCGGGTGGCAATTCCAGGGTCGTCAAAATTTCAGCCAGAAAAATCCAGTTGCCGAGCTTGCGGCTGATGAGATTGGTATGTTTGCCGACGAAACCCAGGCCGGCGCGTTGGGCGAAGTCGCGTTCCAAAATCGGCCCGGTGTCCACATACCAAAGCGAGCGGGTGCTTTCCCCGCCGAGTTCCTTCACGGCGGCGGCCAGGGATTTCAAACGCTCGGCCAGTACATCGTGGTAGTCGGTGAAGCGGGCATAGCGGGCCACCTCGCCGGAGGGCGGAGGGCGGAAGGCGGAGGGCGGAGGATCCGTCGCATAGCTGATGGCCAGCATGATCACGCTTTGCGCACCCGGGAGGACCAATTGCGGATTCATCCGCTTGGCTGCGTTGCGTTCGAGCCAGCCCATTTCGCCGTGGCGTCCGTCGGCCAGCCATTGTCGCAGCTGAGGCGCACTTTGCGGCGGCGCGGCGGTGGTGAAGCGGCAGTCGTCGAAGCCGAGTTCCAAGGCCCGCTGGCGGATTGCCACTTTCATCCTAAATCCGGCAGTTGAAATCGCCACAAAGAGGCACAAGAAGCACAAAACACAGGACCACGATGGAAATACTACCGGTGACATCCCTCAACGGCCAGGTGGACGATTCCGACGTCGGACAAAGTATGTCGAACCTAATTTCTTTGCGCCTTTTGTGCCTTTTTGTGGCTGGTTGGACTGCGGTTTCCAGGTTCATCGGTGCGGAGTCAGTCAGGCGAAACACAAAGGCGCAACCAGACTTCTAAGGCGTGTGACTTAACGCAGAGGTCGCAATGGTTCTCGCCAAGGCCGCCAAGAAAATCCGCCTCGGCGTTCTTCGGCGCCAACCTCGGCGTCCTCTGCGTTAAAAAATCTTTGCGCCGTTGCATCTTTGCGACTTGGCGTTAAAGACCGGATTTATTTTCGCGCATGGGTGGCGAGGCGGAACTGGTGGACGACCTGTTGGGCAACCTCGCGAATGGAGCGAAACTCGGTGTTCAAGAGCACATCGGCCTGGCGGTAAAAGGGTTTTCGGGTGGCCAGCAGGGAGCAAATCTTGGCCCGCGGGTCGGCTTCGAGGAGCAGGGGACGATGGGTCTGGCTGTGGACGCGCTCGAAGATTTTATCCGGCGATGCCCACAGGCAGACCACCAGCGAGTGTTGCTTGAGGCTTTCCAGATTGACGGGGTTGACCGGCAGTCCCCCGCCGGTGGCAATCACCGTCCGGCTGCGGGTGGCTAGTTCCGCGACAAGTTGTTGTTCCAGTTCGCGAAAGGCCGGTTCTCCATGTTCGGCAAAAATCTCCGCGATCCGTTTGCCGGCGCGCGCCTCGATGAGTTCGTCCGTGTCGAGAAACTCAAAGTGTAATTGGTCCGCCACCAGCCGGCCGACGGACGACTTGCCCGTGCCCATGAATCCAATCAAGGCGACATTGACGATGGTGCGGGCCGCGGTCACGGGAATGAGTTAAACGGTTTTGGACGGGGTTGACACGTTCAAAGTCCAAGAACTGAAGTCGGAAGTCTGACGCCCAAAGTCTAAAGTCAATTGTCTGCCGTGGCGTGGTCAGGTTTGGGACTTTAGGCTTCAGACTTTAGCCTTTAGCCTTTAAATAACGAAGTCGAGGGCGCTGGCGGGGGTCAGTTCGAGTTTGCGCGCGCGCTCGGCCAGATCGGCCAGCGTGACCCGCTCCATGATGGCAACGATGGCGTCGCGCGTGTCCTTCATCACGCTCCGGATGGCGCAGCGGGATTCGTCGGGGCAGGAGCATTTCTCGTAAAAGTTCTCACTCACGCAGCTGATCGGTGCGAGTGCACCCTCAATGTGGCGGACAATTTCCGCCAGGTTGATTTTATCGGGCCGCCGCCGCAGGCGATAACCACCCGCCACCCCGCGCTTGCTCTCAACCAAGTGGGCGGATTTGAGATCGTTGAGGATCTGTTCCAGGAAACGTTTCGGAATGTTCTGCTTCCGCGAGATTTCCTGAATGCGCACCACGGAGTCATCCTCCTGAAAGTCACGCGCCAGAACCAACAGCGCTCGTAGCGCGTATTCCCCACGAACGGATAGTTTCATGCCAGCAAGTAAACAATCTCTACCTGAAAAGTAAAGTTTTAGAGAATCAGAGAATATGTCGATATTACAGGCAAAAACAAACTACAAAATAACTATTGACTTAGTAGAGATTAAGTCTATTCTGGTCGCGTTGTTACGAAAAATAGGTATGAAAACAATCGAAAATTCAGCCAAAACACCAGTGGTGGCGAACCAGGAAACCTGGCTTGAAACGGTGCGTGCCCAAGTCGCTTCGTTGCGCTTTGGCGTTGTGCAGATTGTTGTTCATGATTCCCAGGTCGTACAGATCGAGCGCACCGAGAAAGTAAGGCTCGACCGTAAACCGTTGGAAGGGTAATACCGGTCAGACCACCGAAGGATGATGGAATGAGGAGAATCGCGAAAACAATCCTGTTTGGTTGGAACATGCCAGTCATGGTTTTAGCTGGCCTGTTGTCACCAGTTGGGGGGAAAGCCCAACCGGTATCTTCGAACACCGTTCCGGCTGCCACGCCCTCCTCCCAAGCGGTCCCTGCTGCCAACGGAGTTTCTCCGAGCCAGCCAGAACAATCGGAGCTGATCAAAGAACTGCTCGGTCGCTTGGAGCGGCTTGAAAACAAGGAGGCGGAGCAAAAGCAGCGGACCGAAGCCGCCGAGAAGGCACACCAGGAAGAGGTGCAGAAACTCCTCGGGCGCATCGGTGAACTCGAGGGCAAGGTCGGCTCCCTTGAGTCGGGCAAGGTCCTGCCCGAGATCGCGGTTTCCCCAAAGGATGGGCCGACAACGCAGGAGCTGGATCAGAAACTTCGGGTGATGGCGCGCAACGAGGAGCTGGCGGCAGAAGCCGCCGAGGCGCAAGCCGCCGCGCGCGCGAAGGAAACGCCGCGAATCACGGCCGGGGCGAATGGATTCGCCATCAGTTCGGCGGACACGAACTATGTGTTGAAGCTACGGGGTTTGGTGCAGGTGGATTCGCGTTCCTTTTTTGACGACAATCAATACCTCGAAGGCAATGATGGTTTTTATTTGCGGCGCGCCCGGCCCATTTTCGAGGGCACGCTCTTTCGTGATTTCGATTTCAATTTGACGCCCGATTTCGGCGGCAACAACGTCCAAATCTTTGATGCCTGGATGAATTACCGTTACCGGCCCGAGTTGCAGTTGAAGGCCGGAAAGTTCAAGAGCCCGGTCGGATTTGAAATGTTGCAATCCGTCGGCATGCTGCCGTTTAACGAGCGTTCGTTGGTCAGCAATTTTGTGCCGGCACGAACCCTCGGCCTCCAAATCTGGGGAGACATTGCCGGTGGAGCGGTAAGTTATGCCGCCGGGGTTTTTGATGGCTCCGGGGATGCGCGAGTTGCGAGCAACAGCGATATCGATGATGCCAAGGAATTCGCGGGACGGCTTGGGTTTCAACCATTCAAGCAAAGCGCCACCACCATGCTGACGGGACTTCGCTTGGGCGCGGGCGGGAGCTTCACCCAGGTGCGTTCCAATACCGCCAGCTTGCCGAACACGACGGGCGGAACTTTGCCCGGTTATGTGACCTCCGCCTTGCAACAATTCTTTGCCTACAATCCGGCGATCGGGACCGTATATGCCGACGGGGTTCACTGGCGGATTTCCCCCTATGCGGCCTACACCCTGGGACCATTTGGGCTGTTGGGGGAATACATCGTTGCCCAGCAGGGCGTGGTAAACAGTGTGACCGGGGCGCGCGAGGATTTGTTGGATTCGGCCTGGCAGCTTTCTGCGCAATGGGTGTTGACGGGTGAAGATGCCTCCTTCACTGGCATCGCGCCGAAGTCGCCATTTGATCCGCGGGCTGGAAAATGGGGAGCCTGGCAGCTCGTGGCCCGCTTTGCCCAGGCGGATCTTGATTCAGATGCTTTCCCCGTTTTCTCCGATCCCACGCTTTCGGCGCATTCGGCCATGAGTTGGGGAATTGGGCTGAACTGGTGGCTGAACCGGAATGTCCGGGTGCTTACGAGTTATTCCAGAACCTGGTTTGGCGGCGGGGGCGAGGTGAATCCGGTGTTCATCGGCACCCACGTGCCCCCGGCCACGGTTACGCACCAGGACGAAAGCGTATTCATGACCCGGCTCCAGCTTGCGTTTTAAGTCCCTGACCTATGAAAGGAATCAATCAAGTGCAAATGACCAAACTCATCACCCTTTTGGTAGCCGCTTTGGCGGCCTTGGGCTCGGGAGCGGGCGTAAATGCCAAGGACTTCAAGCTCCTCAACGTCTCCTATGACCCCACGCGCGAGCTCTACACGGAGTACAACGCCGCCTTCGCGAAGTTTTGGAAGGAAAAGACCGGTGACACCGTGAAGATTGATCAATCCCACGGCGGCTCGGGCAAACAGGCGCGCTCGGTGATGGAAGGACTCTCCGCCGATGTCGTCACCCTCGCGCTGGCTTACGACGTGGACGTCATTGCGGAGAAGGCGAGACTGTTCCCGGCCACGTGGCAAAAGCGATTGCCCGGCAATAGTGCGCCCTACACCTCGACGATCGTATTCCTGGTGCGCAAAGGGAATCCCAAAGGCATCAAAGATTGGAACGACCTCGTCAAGCCGGGCGTGGCGATTATTCCGGCCAATCCCAAAACCTCCGGGGCGGCCCGGTGGACGTATCTGGCGGCGTGGGGCTACGTGTTGAAAAACGGCGGGGACGAGGTGAAGGCGAAAGAATTTGTGGCAAAATTCTACAAGAACGTGCCTGTGCTCGATACCGGCGCGCGGGGAGCGACCACCACCTTCATCCAGCGCGAAATCGGCGATGTGCTTGTGGGCTGGGAGAACGAGGCGTTCCTTGCGCTCAAGGAATACGGGGCGGACAAATTCGAAATCGTTGTTCCGTCCGTCAGCATTCTGGCGGAGCCGCCGGTGACGGTCGTGGACAAGGTGGCGAAGAAAAAGGGCACCGAAGCCGTTGCCACGGCATATCTCGAATATCTTTACTCGGATGAGGGCCAGGAAATTGCCGGACGGAACTTTTATCGTCCGCGTTCCGAAAAGGCGGCAGCGAAGTACGCCAGCCAATTCACCAAGGTCAGTCTGTTCACGATTGATGAAGTGTTCGGTGGCTGGCAGAAGGCGCACAAGGCGCACTTTGCGGACGGCGGCTCCTTTGATCAGATCCAACGCTGAACGCCTCGCGCACCACCGCCAGAGCCCAAAACCCATGAACGTCACCGTTGCCGCAAAACGATTCGCGCTCGGAGCAATGGCCCTTGCTGCGGTGTCGTTGGCCGCGGCGGCGGAGACGAAGCTCTTGAATGCCTCATTCGACATTTCGCGTGAATTGTTCCAGCGCTACAACGAAGCCTTTGTGCGCCACTGGCAACAGGCAGGGGGCGCGAGCGTGGCGGTGAATCAGTCGCACGCCGGTTCTTCCAAGCAGGCGCGCGCGGTGATTGATGGCCTGGAGGCCGATGTGGTCACTTTCAACCAGGTCACGGATGTGGAAGCGGTGGCCGAGCGTGGTCTGATCGCCCGCGACTGGCGCAAGCTGTTGCCGCATCAAAGTTCGCCTTTCAGCTCCACGATCGTGTTTCTGGTGCGCCAGGGAAACCCCAAGGGCATCAAGGACTGGAGCGACCTGGTGCAGCCCGGCATCTCGGTGATCGTGCCCAATCCGAAAACCTCGGGCAACGGCCGTTACAGTTATTTGGCGGCGTGGGGATACGCGCTGAAGCAATCCGCCGGTGACGAGGCGAAGGCCCGCGAGTTTGTGGGGAAACTGTTCGCGAACGTTCCCGTCCTCGACACCGGCGGTCGCGGTGCCACCACGACATTCGCCCAGCGCGAAATCGGCGATGTGCTGCTGACCTTCGAGGCGGAGGTGTATTTGACGGTGAAGGAATTTGGCGCGGGGAAATTCGAGGCGGTCGTGCCTTCGTGCAGTATTGAGGCCGACATGCCCGTGGCCGTAGTCCAAAAGGTGGTTGGCAAGCGCGGCACGGAGCAACTCGCACGCGCTTATCTCGAACACCTTTATTCGGACGAAGGGCAGGGGATCATTGCGGCCAATTATTATCGGCCCCGATCGCAAAAGGTTGCCGGGCAATACGCCGCCCAGTTCGGCAAGCTGGAGTTGTTCTCCGTCGAGAAAGTCTTTGGTGATTGGGCCAGCGCGCAAAAGACGCATTTCAGCGAGGGCGGCGTGTTCGACCAACTCTACAAAAAATCCAAGTGACCATGAGCACGACCATGATTTCACGCTTCCCGGAAAAGCCGGCGGCAGCCCGCCTGCGTTCAGCCGGCGACGCCGTTGCGCCATTGGAGGCGCTGGCGGCCAGTTCGCCCAATTTGGTGGCGAATCACGAATTGCGCTTCGATCAGGCCGGTGAGTCCTATGTGTTGCCGCGTTACACTTATCTCGGGCTCCGCGGGGGCGACCGCCCCATCCGCATCGGCATTTTTGCCGGGATTCATGGCGATGAGCCCGAGGGCGTGCGCGCGGCGGTGTTGTTTCTGAAGCTGCTGGAGAGCGTGCCCGAGGTGGCGCGAGGTTACTCCCTCACGGTCTATCCGGTTTGCAACCCCACGGGCTACGAGGACAACACTCGCTTGTCACGCCGGGGCAGGGACCTGAACCGTGAATTCTGGACGAACTCGGGCGAGCCAGAGGTGAAACTTCTCGAAGCCGAGCTGGGCGCGCGTTCATTTGACGGCATCATCTCCCTGCACACGGACGATACCAGCGATGGTTTCTACGGTTATGCGCGGGGCGCCACATTAACCAAACACCTGATCGAACCCGCCCTGGCCGCTGCCGAGCGGATTTTGCCGCGTAATGCTCGTGAGACCATCGACGGCTTTCGGGCGCGCAACGGAATCATCTTGGAATGCTACCAAGGCGTCCTGAGCGCGCCGGCCAGTGCAAGTCCGCGTCCATTCGAAATCATCCTCGAAACGCCGCAGTCGCCCGCCCCCGAGGTCAAGGACGCCGCCTTCGTCGCGGCATTGCAAACCATCCTGCTCGAATACCGGAAGTTCATTGCCTACGCGCCCAACATTTGAGCCCGCAACCATGACGCTCGTGAACTCCAAACGGCACCCGGTCAAAGCGGCGAACGACTCGCGCCAGCCGGACCGGCTGTTGCGCTACTTCGATGCCGTCGCGGAAAAATCCGGCCACCTGCTGAGCAAGGCGGTGAAGACGTTCGAGTCCGCTGGCGAACTCTATGGCCTCCCGCGTTTTATTTGGGCCGGGCCAGCGGGTGGTCATGACACGTTTCGCCTTGGCATTTTCGCCACGTTGAATGGCGATGAGCCGGAGGGCGCGTTTGCCCTGACGCGATTCATCGCGGGATTGGAACAAGCGCCCGAACTGGCGCGGGGCTATGCTTTCTCGATTTATCCGCTCTGCAACCCCACGGGCTTCGAGGACAACACCCGCCTCTCCCGTGCCGGCGCTGCGTTGAACCGTTTGTTCTGGACCGAATCCGACGCGCCCGAAGTCCGCTTTCTCGAATCGGAAATCTGGATGCAGGCGTTTCACGGCATCCTCAACCTGCGCAGTGACGCGGAAACTGCGGGCGTTTATGGCTTCGCCTCGGGTGGGATCATCTCGCAGGCCTTGCTGCAACCCGCGCTTCAGGCGGCGGGAACCTTTCTCCCGCGCAATCGTCAACGCGAGATCGACGGCATCCCCGCCCGGCGCGGGATGGTGTATGCGGACATCTACAACGCCGCGCGCGGAGCGTTGCGCGCCGTGCCTGGCCTGGAGAATCCGCCGTTTGAAATTACCCTGGCCACACCGCGCGCGGCCGCGGTGCATCTGCAAGTCGAGGCGCTGAATGCGGCGTTGCTTGCCATCCTGTCCGAATTCCGCTCATTACAGGCCTATGCCCAGAACATTTGAACCACGACCAAGGTGAACCCATGAAAACCACTGCGCTTGCCCCCGCCATCCGTGCCGGATTCAACCTGCGCGAGCGTCCCACGCTGGCCGATCTGTTGGCGCCCCTGGATCAACTCGCTGCCAAGTCGTCCAATCTGCTTGCCCGGCCCCTTGGGCAGTTTGAGCGCGATGGCCACAGTTACGCGATGCCACGCTACATTTTCGTCGGCCCGCAAGGCGGGGATGTGCCGATTCCCGTCGGCATTTTCGCCGGCATCTATGGGGATGAACCGGAAGGAACACGCGCATTGGTGAAGTTCGCCCAATTGCTCGAAGCGCATCCCGAACTTGCCGCCGGGTATGTCCTGTTCCTCTATCCGGCTTGCAATCCCACCGGGCTCGCGGCGGGCACGGCGTTTTCCAGCCGCGGCAAGGACCTGAATCTTGAACTTGTGAAGATCTCTCACGAACCCGAGGCGCGCTGGTTGCAAAGTGAACTCGCGTCGCAACACCTGGAAGGCATCATCAAGCTGCACACCAAGGCCGGGAGCAATACCTTCTACGGGCTGGTTCGGGGCGAGACCCTTGCGCGCCAACTGCTGGATCCCGCGCTGGCCGCCGCCGCGGAATTGTTGCCGGTGGCGGAGGACTCAGGCATCGAGGCGTTTCGCGCGCGGGATGTTTCCTACGACCACTATGAAGGTGGATCGCCGACGGCGCCAGAAGCTCCGACGCGTCCGTTCGAGGTCATTCTCGAAACGCCCGGGCAGGTTCCGGCTTATCTTCGCGAATGGGCCTTCGTGCTGGCGCTACGTTCCATTCTGACCGAGTACCGGAAATTCCTCGCCTACGCTCCCAACCTTTGATCCGCCCGAACCAAACCAACATCTCTATGCCTCGCATCTACAACAACATCACGGAAACGATCGGCAATACGCCGCTCGTGCGCTTGAATCGCACTGCGCAAAACCATGGCGCGGTCGCCGAGGTCCTGCTCAAACTGGAATTCTTCAATCCGCTGTCCAGCGTGAAGGACCGTATCGGGGTGGCGATGATTGATGACGCCCTGCAAACCGGGAAGATCAACCCGAGCACGGTGCTCATCGAACCCACGAGCGGCAACACCGGCATCGCGCTCGCCTTCGTGGCGGCGGCCCGGGGACTGAAGTTGATTCTCACCATGCCCGAAACCATGAGCCTCGAACGCCGCAAGCTGCTCAAGATTCTTGGCGCAAAATTGGTCCTGACCGAGGGCCCAAAAGGGATGAAAGGCGCCATCGCCAAGGCCGAGGAATTGCGCCAGCAGATTCCGAACAGCGTCATTCTTCAGCAGTTCTCCAATCCGTCGAACCCGGCGATTCATCGCAAGACCACGGCGGAGGAAATCTGGCGCGACACGGACGGCAAAGTTGACTTTGTTGTCGCGGGTGTTGGAACGGGTGGGACGATCACCGGCGTGGCCGAAGTCATCAAGTCGCGCAAGCCTGCTTTCAAGGCAATCGCGGTTGAGCCGGTCAAATCGCCGGTCATTTCGGGCGGCCAGCCCGGCCCGCACAAGCTGCAGGGCATCGGCGCGGGTTTCATTCCGGACAATCTAAACGTGAAGATCGTGGACGAGGTCATCAAGGTGGATGAAGCCGAATCCGGCCCGGTGTCGAAGGAGATCAACCGCCTCGACGGGATTCCCGTTGGCATTTCGAGCGGCGCCATTGTTTGGGCGGCGTTGCAAGTGGCAAAGCGCCCGGAGAACTTAGGCAAGCAGATTGTCGCCATCGTGCCGTCCGCCTCGGAACGTTATCTGTCATCGTGGCTGTTTGCCGACATTGATACGGAGAGCGACAAGCTCGATTTCGTCTAGCCCGTCACTCATTGATGTTCTCATGACCCGCGCCAACAACAACGGCTCCCTTTGGACCCCGCACGCCTGGGCGACCACGCCGGCGGCGGCTGGCTTATGGAACGGCTGGTTGACGGTCGCTGTGGATCTAGTCTGGCCCACCCCGCCCGGGGAGGTCGTTACAAACTTGAAACCCAAAATTTCAAGAGCTCACCGGACCACCGGAAGTTCTTCGAGGAAGAACAGGAAACCCGGTGAAGGTCCGCATCCAGTTGCTGCCGGCGAGTAAGCGCTCGCTGATCCTCAGCCTGATTCGTTCCCGCCTTCGGTTGACACCGCTGGCTGCGGTGTCGTCGCGCCCGTGCGCGGTTGTTTCCCGTGTTTGACCTCATTGAGCACAGAAAACCAAACACAGTGAAAATGAAATCAAATCAAAACCTGAAACCCATCCGCAGCGTCGCTGCGGTGGTGGGTGGTTTTGCCTGGTTCACCGGGGCGGCGTTCGCAGCGCCATTCCTGTACAGCTCGGGTGATCTCGTGCTGGCGTTCCGCCAGACCGGATCGGCGAGTGATTACGCCGTGAACATCGGCAAGGCTACCAACTATAACAACCTGCCGGGAGGTTCAACCTTCGCGGTTACCAACTTGTCCGTCTCCCAACTCGGTGCCGCTTTTCCGAGTGTGAACGAATTGAAGTGGTCCGTGGCGGGCGCCATTCGCACGGCGGGCAATCCAACCTATCCCATCCAGACCCTCTGGGTGAGCCGGCCCCGCGTGGATGCCGGCACGCCCAGCGCGCCCTGGTTGCGGCGCAGCACTTCGACCCAGGGCACCGCCGGCGCGCAGATTGACGCCGTCGGAGTGCGCGCTGCCAACGGCAGCAGTTTCCTCGCAGCCGGACCCAACAACACTGTGACCGGAGTCGTCTTGCCCGTGGCCAGCGACTTCAATCTCGGTCAAGTCATTGGCACGTTCGGTAATTATGACAACACGTTTCAGGGAAATGTGGAGAATCTCACCGCCGCTGATTTTGACGGTGCGCCTGAAAACGTTTCCCGCTCGGACTTGTATGAACTGTTGCCGGGCAACAGCGCGTTAAATCTGCCGGGACGCTTCCTGGGCTTCTTTGAACTGAAGCCCAACGGCGCGTTGACCTTCACGGCGGCCTCCACGGTACTGCCGGCGCCGACAATCACCAGCATCACCCGCACCGGCGATGTCACCACCGTCTCCTTCACGACGGTTTCCGGCGGAACGTATCGGTTACGGGCTACTAATGCAGCGGGATTGACCACGCCCGTCTCGACCTGGACCACTGGCAATTCCCTTGCGGGCACGGGCGGAGTGTTGTCGCTCACGGACACCAATTCCGCCGACATCCGCTTCTTTGCGGTGGATGTGCAATAACCTGAACCGAACTAAACAACTGAAAACGGAATTATCCCTATTTGAAATCGAAAACTTGAACCTTTGAGAGACTGATTATGAAAACGACAAACTTACTGATAATTGCGGCGGGCGCGGTGCTCGCTGTCACCAGCGCGCAGGCGCAGGTGGAAATCAACATCTCCGGCGCGGTGGCCTTTCGTGATACGTCCTATCGTGCCATCCGGGCGCTCTATGGAGCAAATCTCGCGTCGGAGAATAACCTCACCCCGCCGCCCTCTTCACTAAAGGTGACGTGGACGGGGCAGATCACGAACTTGTTCGGCAATCAAACTGTCACCATCCGCACGTTCTACAACGGGGCCAACGCCGGCATCCAGGACCTGGTGCAGAATCGTAACGTCAACTACCTGGCGTCTTCGACCCCGGGAGGCACCTCCACGGTGAATCTCCAGTCGGACCTGGCGTATTCCTCGGTATTCCAGGCATCCACGCCATATACCTCGCCCGCCCTGGAAGATGTGCGCTTTGGTCTCACGCCGGTCTTTTTCGTCAAGAGCACCAGTGCTCCGGCGGGATTGACCAACATCACCGTGCAACAATTCCGCACGCTGGCAGCCAACGGTTCCGTTCCCGGTTGGTTTCTGACCGGCAACACCAATGATACCGCACCCATCTACTACGTCAGCCGCGACCCGAGTGCTGGTCAGCGGACGATCATCGAACGCGAACAGGGATTCTACGGCAACGCGATCTTCTACAACTGGAACCCTGCTACGACCCAGTTCGATCCTGATCCCACCGGGCGCACGTCCACGCAGATTCGCGACCTGCTGAACATCTCCGGCCCGGCAGTCAGTTATTTGACCGGAGTGGACGCGGTGAACGTCAATGGCGGGGCCAATATCCTGGCTTTGAATGGCTTTCGGCCGGTGTTGAATCCTTACAACTCCGTCAGCAACAATCACGCGCCGGTCATCAACGGCCAATACACGCAGTGGGGCTATGAGCACATCTTCATTCGGACCACCGCATCGGCCAACCTCCGCAACTTCCGTAATGCGCTGATTGCGAAGATTGATGAGGACCTGCAAACCTCCGCTTACTCAATTCCGCTGAGTCGCGCCCGGGTCGAGCGCTCGGCGCAAGGTGGCCCGGTCTCGCCCCTTGATTAAGTAATACTCGTTGCCGCCGGCGCGGGTCCCTGGCCCGCGCCGGCTTCTGCCCGAGCGACCATACGAATGGAGCCATCTTCAAGATTCAATCGAATGCCGGGTCTGCAAACCGGAGTTCTGATTATGACCGCCCTGCTCATCGCCGCCCGCTTCAGCGGAACAATGGCGCTGGCGCAGTCCACCAATGCGCCGATCGTTCCCAGCTATCAGGTCGCGCGCTATGAACTCGATAGTCCGGTGCTCACTCCGGCGGACGTGGAACGGTTGACGGCCGACGCAACCGGTGATGCCGTGACCGTGGCGGAAATCCGGCGCGCCCTGAACCGATTGCAAACCGCCTTGCGCGAGCGCGGCTATCGACAGGCGGCATTGACGTTGCCACAGCAAGCGCTCACCAATGGCGTGGTGCGCGTGCGGGTGTGGGAAGGTCCGGCGCCGGGCCAGGCCGCGCCGGCGGCGACCCCGCCGGTGGAACTGCCGGCGTTGGCTGCGCCGGCCTACGACATCCGCCACTTTGAAATTCACGGCAACACCAAGCTTTCGCCGGAGGCGATCGACCGCATTCTCGGTCCGGCGGCCGGGCCGTCGGCCAATCTTGATGCGTTGCGCGAAGCGCTGGTGAAACTGCGTGACGCTTACCGCGAGCGCCGCCTGCCGCTGGCCACGGTCACCGTTCCGGAACAATTGCTGACCGATGGCACGATTGTCATCCAGGTGAACGAGGGTTGGGATCCCGAGGCGGAAGCGCTCGCCAAAGCACAAACCGTGACGCCAACCAATGTTCCAGCCACTCCCCCCGAGCGCACGTTTGAGGTGCGTCGTTATGAAGTGCTGGGCAACACGTTGCTCGCCCCGGCTGCAATTGATGCCATCGTCACCAATGGCGTTGGCACGAACGTCACGTTCACGCAGGTGCGGAAGGTTCTCGGGGATCTGCAACTCGCCTATCGCGAGCGCGGTTTTGCCAGCGCCAGCGTAGCGCTGCCGCCCCAGCAACTCACCAACGCCACCATCAAAATCCAAGTCACCGAAGGCGTGCTCGTGGATGCGCGCGTGACCGGCAATCGCTATTTCAGTTCCAACAACGTCATGCGCGCTTTGCCGTCGGTGGCCAACGCGCTCATCTGGAAGGACGAGGTAATCAACAGTCGCGTGTTGCAGCGTGAACTGGACCTCGCGAATCAGAACCGGGACCGGCAGATTTATCCGGTCCTCAATCCCGGCCCCGACCCGGGCACGACCGCCTTGGATTTGCGGGTGAAGGACCGCTTGCCCTTGCACGGGCGATTGGAGCTCAACAATCAATCGACCCCCGGCACGCCGGACTGGCGGCTCAACGCCTCTGCTAATTACAACAACCTCTGGCAACGGGAGCACGCTGTTGGCATTTTCTATGGATTCACCCCCGAGGAGTTCAAAGTCCCGCAGCCAGACCCGGATTACTTTTTCAACCGGCCGCTCGTGGCGAACTTCGGCGCTTATTACCGCATTCCGTTTGGCGAGCCGCAATCGGTGCAGGAGATCATCAGCGGCAACCGCAACTTTGGCTTTGACGAGGCGACCAAGCAGTTCCGCCTGCCGCCACCGGGCAGCCGGCCGGACCTGACATTCTCCGTCAGTGGTTCTTCCAGCGACACTGGTGTCAATTACGGCCCGACCACCGTGGTTTCCCAGACGCCGTTGCTGACGATTCTCTCCCGGGACAGCGGCCAGGATTTGAACTTAAATCAAAGCGCTGGCTACAACCTCAATCTGCCGCGCGCTTTGAGTGACACCCGCCGCCTCAACTTCTCCCTCGGCATGGACTGGAAGCGCAGCGAGAAGGAGAGTTACAACACGAACAACTTTCTGATCATTACCGTCATCACCAATTCCCAAGGGTCGCAGATTATTACCAGCGAGGTGTCGTCGCCACAGCCCCCGCGCAAGACCGAGGTCAACTATCTGCCGCTTAACTTCGGGTTCAGTTTCGCGGATGCAAGTCCGAAAGCCACCTTGTTTGCCAGCGTGGTCTTGAGCGCCAATTTTCTGGGCAACGACTCTGATTTTGTTGCCGCCTCGTACACCCCTGAAGCGCAGGCGGAATATGCGAAGGCCGTCTTTGCGCTGAGCTACGATCGCAAAGTGTTCAACGACTGGTCGCTGTTGTGGCGACTCAATGGGCAGGCGGCGACGGGACCGTTGATCAACAACGAACAATTTGCCGTCGGCGGCATCAACAGCGTGCGGGGCTATTATGAGGGCGATGAGTACGGAGACGTCGGTTGGTTTACCAGTGCGGAGCTGCGCACGCCATACCTTGCCACTGAAGCCGGAGTGGTGGATGGCTTCACGCCGGTTTGGTTGCGGGGTTCGATATTTCTCGACGCCGGCCAGCCGATCTATCTCGACGATGTTCCTTGGGTCGCGCCGGACCGCTTTCTCTGGAGCACGGGTTTTGGCCTCTCAGCAAACATCAACAACCACTTTGACGCGAAAGTTGCAGTCGGTTGGCCGCTGGCCGACTCCGCCAACACCCAGGCTTATCAACCGCGCGTGCTCTTCTCATTGGGAGGACAGTTTTGAATGAAGACTATTGAGCCAAAAAATTTGAAGGACGCTCGCCCTCACCCCGTCCCTCTCCCTCGGGGAGAGGGAGGGCCAATCAGCGTCAACGAAAGCTCCGGTCGTCTTGGTTGCATCCGCCGCCAAATAATTCGTCAAGGTGGGTCTCATCAGCAAACTGGTGATGTTTCAAATGGCAAGACGCGGCGAGAATTTCTCCCTCTCCTGGGGGAGAGGGCCGGGGTAAGGGCGGGTGTTGTCACAAATCTCATACGAGTCTTCTCGGTTACGGTGGCGTTCCTGATCACCACAAACGTGTTGGCCAACCCGAATGGTCTCAGCGTTCAGAGCGGCAATGCCAGCGTCACTGTCAACGGCAACCAATACCACATCACGGCGTCGCACAATGCCATCCTCAACTGGCAGTCCTTCAACATCGCTGCGGGCGAAACCACCCGTTTCATTCAACCCTCGGCATCCTCCGTTGTTTGGAATCGCATCCACGACGCCAGTCCATCGCAAATTTACGGCAATCTTGCCGCCAACGGGGTAGTGGTGTTGATGAACCAGAACGGCTTTTACTTCGGGCCGAATTCGTTCGTGAGCGCGGCGGGGCTGATTGTTTCCACCGCGCCGTTTGTGCCGGCGGAAAGTGGCGGCGGATTGTTCTGGCAATTCACCGGTCCAGCACCTGGGGCAAGCATCATCAACTACGGTCAGTTTAGCGTGGGGCAGGGCGGCTCAGCGTTTCTGATTGCCGAAACCATCGAGAATCACGGTAGTATCACCGCGCCCGGCGGCAGCATCGGCCTGATCGCCGGACAGGAAATCTTGCTGAGTGAACGGCCCGATGGGCGCGGCTTGAGCGCTTCGGTCACGCTGCCCACGGGGGCGGTCAACAACTCCGGCGATCTGATTGCGGATGCCGGCACGATTGCCCTGAACGCGCGTGTGGTGAACCAGCATGGATTGGTGCAGGCCAACTCGATTCGCGAGCGCAACGGCATCATCGAATTGATTGCCTCGGATTCGCTCACCCTCGGGCAAGACTCCATTGTTTCTGCCAGTGGAGATTCGGTTGGTGTGAGCGCCGGCGGCGCGATTGTCATCAAGTCCGCCGGCACATTCGCGGACGAGACTGGTTCTCAGATTGAAGTCCGGGGTGGGTCGCTGGGCGGTGACGGAGGCTTCGCGGAAGTCTCCGCGCCGCTCATGGATTCCATCGAGTCGCAAATTGATGGCCGTGCGGCTGTCGGTTATCGCGGCGGACGATTGCTGATTGATCCGCAGGACATCGTGATCGGTTTCAGCGGTGGCACCCTTGGTTCGGGCACGGTAGGAGCGAATGATCCGCCCGTCCCCGGCACGCTCAACCTCGACGTGAACTCGTCGTTCCTGGGCTTCTCTCAAATTATACTGCAAGCCACGCGCAACATCACCCTGGCATCGGGGGTCACCTGGGATCTCGTCGCCAGTACCGGCCTCAGCGAACCCGGCAGCCTCTTGAAACTTGAGGCCGGCAACAACATCACGCTTTCCAGCGGCGCGAGCATTCTCGCCGGTGAGAACTGGTCGGTGACTTTGCAGGCCGGGCGTGACTTTTCACTGGCGGACTCAGTGATTGCCGGCACCGGCAACATTCTGTTCTCGGGGACAGGTTCGTTGCAGGCGCAAAATGGAAACATCAGTTTGCTGGCGGGCAACAACCTCAGCGTGGGCAGCGGCCACGTGCGGACAATTGGCGGCGGCCGCATCAGTGCCCATGCGGTGGGCGGCAGCATCAACACCGGCACGAAGGCGAACGGTTTTATCTTTGTGCCCACCGGTTCGGGCTACAACGTGAGCGCCGACCTCGGCGGCATCAGCACGGCCAGCGGTGGCGATGTGTCGCTGACGGCCGGATTGGATGTGTTGAGCTATCTTCCGATCGCGGGCGGGGTGCAAACTGACGCCGGCAGCGGCGCTTTCGGTGCGGCCCCTGGCAACGTGACCATTACTGCCGGTCGGGATGTTGGCGGGCATTTTGTCGTGCGCAATGGTGTGGGCAGTATCACTGCCGGCCGCAACGCCGGCCTCGCCACGCGTCTGCTTGCGCTGAGTCTGGTGAGCGGTGGCTGGACGGTCAACGCCGCCAACGACATTCTGCTGCAGGAGGTGCGCAATCCGAACGGGGTGTTCAACAATCTCGGATCGAGCACCTCGCCCAATCGGCATCGCTTCGACTACGCCGCCAATGCCTACACGATCTTGAACGGCGGTCACTCCGTGCAATTGCGCGGGACGGCGCTGCCGCGTTATCTCGACGTCTTTTCGCAAGGCATTCCGGCGATTTATCCCGGGCTGCTTGAAATCACCGCCGGTGCGGGCGGTGTGGTCCTTGGCAACGATGTCATTCTGTTTCCCGCGCCCAACGGCAACCTCAGCATCGCCACCACGGACGGCGGTTCGCTCTTTGGCACGCGCGCCGGCGATCTCACCCAGCTGGTCTTTTCCGACAGTGGCAAGACGCAGTATCGGGCATTCGGTGATTTCGGGATCGCGGATCGCTCGGGCAACCTGCTGCACCTGAACGACCCGGTGCCGGTCACACTGGACATTGCGGGCGACATGGACGGCATTCTGCTGGGCGTGCCCAAACGCGCGGAGATCAGCATTGGCGGCAACATGGTCAACAGCCGGTTCGACGGGCAGAATCTTCGCGCCACGGATGAAACCCGCATCACGGTTGCGGGCAACATCATCAATCGAAACGAATTCACGACGGTCGCCAGTCCGCAGCCGAATTTCCGGTTGTTCGATCCGCTGCTTGATTTGATTTATCCGCCGCTGACCGGTGGCGCTGCCGGTGTTCAAAACCAGTTCATCTACAATCCGACGACTGGTGAGCTGACGTTCCAGGGCCGCATGACGGGCGAACAGTTGCAGGCGTTGCTGAATCTGACCGTGCGGGCCTTCGATGCCGATGGGATTCCGTTGTATCAACCAAACGGTGAACCGGTCACCGTGACGGCGGAATTCGCGAGTGCCGCCGTGCTTCAGCAACTTTACAACAACAGCCAGGACGTGCCGCTCAACCCCGACACCGGTTATCGTATCGGCGGCGGTGGCAGATTCACCCTCCGGGCCAACAACCTCGACCTGGGCGCGACGGTTGGCATCGTGTCCCAGGGCCCGCGCGCCAATGCCCGACTGGCAAACCTTTTCACGGAGGGCGCGGACATCAATGTATTCCTGACCGGCAACCTCGACATGTTTTCCACCAAGATTGCGTCGCTGAATGGCGGTGAGATCAATGTATATGCGGACGGCCATGTCAGCGTCGGTTCGCGCACCTTCACGACGAGTGGCCAGGCGGCCCGCGGCATTTTTACGGTGGACGAGAGCGACATCACCGTCATCGCGCGTGGCGACATCAACGTGAACGGCTCGCGCATTGCGGCCTACGACGGCGGCCATGTGCTGGTGCGGTCGCTGGAAGGGGATGTGGACGCGGGCACGGGCGGGGGAGGCGCGGCGACCGTGGAGAAGATTTACGTGGACCCGGTCACCCGGGCCATTCAGACTTACGCACCGACGATACCCGGCAGCGGCATTCTGGCGACCACCTTTCCGCCATCGCAGGATTCTGCATTTCCCCGTTCGCTCAACACTGTGGGGGACATTGTCGTCGAAACGCCCCAAGGCAACATCATCGCGAGTTCGGGCGGCATTGTGCAGATCCCGCTCAACGGCGTGGGCAGCAGCCTCGGCACGGTCACGCTGCGCGCGGGAACGCAGGATGAGCGCGGCAATGTGATTTATCGCGGCAACATTGACGCGAGCGGTTCGGGCGTCATTGGCAGCACGGTGAAGTTGGAAGCGAGTGGCGACATCAAGGGGTTGGTCTTTGCGCGGGACAACCTGGACATTGAGGCCAATCAGAGCGTGAACGTAACCGCCCTGGCCGTGGGCAGCGCCAACGTCAGCGCCGGTGACACCATCTCGGGAACGATCATTGGCGTCGGCAGTGTCAACGCCAGCGGGTCGAGCGTGGATGCGTCGCTGCTGTCCCAGAACGTGACCGCCAGCGGCGACGTGACTTCTTCGCAGGTTGGCTTTGCCCAGGCCAACGTGGCGGCAACCACCAGCCAGGGTTTGCAGTCGGACGACAGCGCGAAAGAAGCTGCCGCCGGTGAAAAGCAGGACGAGGAAGACGAGTTGAAGAAGAATCGTCCCGGCCCGCGTATCGCCAAAACCACCGGCCGCGTCACGGTGATTCTGCCCGAGAAAAAATCCTGAGCCACTACCGCAATCCATTTCCAAAACCTCTATGCTAACCGAAACCCTCCTCACTCCCATGTTCGCCTCGGGCGCGCTCCAGTTCGCGTTCGAAAAAGCCACGCTCGAAGGCAAGCTCACCATCGGCGCGCTCGTCATCGTGTCGCTGTTCAGTTGGTCGGTCATTATTACCAAAATCCTCCAACTCTGGCGCGCGAGCCGGGTGTCGAAAAGGTTCTTTGACGCCTATCACGAGACGCGCGACCCGCTGGAGTTGCAGCGCAAGGGGCTGAAGTTCGATGGCGCGCCGGCTTACGAATTGTACGAGGCCGGGCAAAAGGAACTTCAGTTCCAAATCACGAAACATCCCGTGGTCGTGAAGGGCGAGGCCAGGATTACCCAGGCCAGTTTTGATTCGGTGCGGGTCTCACTGGAAGAAGCCGCGATGCACGAGGCGCTCGCGCTGGAGAAGGGGATGATTGTGCTGTCCACGGCCGTGGCGGGCGGGCCGTTCATTGGTTTGCTCGGCACTGTCTGGGGCGTCATGGAGACTTTCTCCGGCATCGCGAAGGCAAATTCCGCCAGCCTCACTGCTATGGCACCCGGTGTCGCGGGCGCGTTGATTGCCACGGTCATTGGCCTGCTGGTCGCGATTCCCGCGATGTTCGCCTACAACTTCATGGTGACGCGGATTCGCGCGTTCACACAGGAACTGGACGCGTTTGCCATCCGGTTCGCCACGCAGATCGAACACACCTACGTGGACGCGCGGCCCATCGGCGAGGAGGTTTCCGAAGCCATCACCCGCGCCATTCGCAAGGAGGGCTATGATGCCAACACCGTCATTCAGGCGGCGCATATATGAGAAAGTGCTCCAAGAGCTTGCATCAGTCGCTGACGGAGCTGAATATCACTCCGTTGCTCGATCTCGCGTTCGTGTTGCTGGTGATTTTCATCATCACCACAACCCCCATTGTGAACGATCTGGATTTGAACCTGCCGACGGCATCGAAGAAGCAAAAGGATTCACCGCCCAAAGCGAACTACGTGACGGTGGACGCGGCGGGCACGATTCACCTGAACAAGCAGCAGGTCACACTCGAAGGATTGCTCTCGGAACTCATCCAGTTGCGCGTGGACGACCCGGATTTGAGTGTCATTGTCCGCGGTGACAGCAAGACGAAGTACCGGCACATCGTGACCGTGATGGATGCCCTGCAACAGGCCAACGTCGTGAAAGTGGATCTGGCCACCGAGCCGAACGGAAAGAACTGAGCAAATGGCGGATCGTCGAAAAGAGCAACGCGCGTCGCGATTGAGTGTCGTGATTTCCCTGGGGTTCCACGCCGTCATCATTGGTGGCTTGGTGTTCATCGCGGCCCGCGAGGGTATGCTTGGCAAGGAACTCAAAAAGATTGCCGTGACGATGGTGCCAAAGGAAAAGCCGCCGGAGGAAAAGCCCAAGGAAAAAGAACCGGAACCCAAGCCGCCCGTGGAAGAACCAAAACCGGAGCAAACCAAGCCGGTGGAAACCGCGCCCCAAATTGCCAAGCCCACCGCCACACCCCCGCCGGCCGCCTCCGTGGCCGTCCCGGCCGCCGCTCCCGCGCCGACTGCTTTGCCGGCGTTCGCTTTCGAGGGCGGCAAGCAAGTTGAGACTACGGCCGACCCTGATTTGATCTACAAAGGATTTGTCGAATACACGCTGCGCTCCCGCTGGAGCCGGCCCGAGGGAATTGATGACGCCAAATTCGTCGCCGAGGTGGAATTGGCGTTAGACAGCTCAGGACGCGTGCAGGGGACAACCTGGAAGAAAGGTTCCGGAAATTCGGCTTGGGATGCCTCCGTGAGGAGGGTGTTGGCAGCGACGGCCAACATCGGCCGTCCGCCGCCGAAGGGCTTTCCCGCGCAAGTGCTCGTCCGGTTTGATGTGCAGACCGTTGAGGAGATCGGAATCGAATGAAAAAGCGGCGCGCGTTCAGAAAAGTTCACCGTGAAGGCCACGGCTCGCTGAACGAGTTGAACATCACGCCGCTGCTCGACTTGGTGTTCGTGCTGCTGGTGATTTTCATCATCACGACCCCGCAGTTGACCAACAGCCTCGAGATCAATCTGCCCTCCGGCAAACCGCCGCCACCGAAAGCTGACGCGCCCAAGCCGAAGGTCAACCGTATCATCGTGGACGATACCGGGCAGGCATTCTTTAATCGCGAACCGTTAACGATCCCCGCGCTAAAAACAAAGTTGCAGCAGATGAAAACCGCCGATCCGGAGTTGGGCGTGGTCGTCGAGGGTTCGGAGGAAGTGGATTATCAAAACATGATCAACGTGCTGGATGTGTTGCAGCAATTGGACATCACCAAGGTTGGGCTTGCGACGGAGGCCGCATCGAATCCGTAAGGAGCTGACTGGTTTCCAGCGCACAGCTTGCGGCCCGCTACATTCTAGGATTGTGCGGTAAACAAGTAAAAAGTTAGTCTGTGCGCCGCACTCGGATGGAACAAAAGAAATTCAATGTCATGCCCGGCTTCGGTCTGACGATGGGCTTTACGCTCTTCTATTTGAGCGCGATTGTGCTCATTCCCATCGGCGCGATCGTGCTCAAGACGCTTGGCATTCCGTGGAGCGAGTTCTGGCGGTTGGCGACGACCGACCGGGCGCTGGCAGCCTACAAACTCACCTTCGGAGCCTCGTTGGTCGCGGCGTTTGCGAACGCCGTTTTCGGCACGTTGCTTGCCTGGGTGCTGACGCGGTACGAATTTCCCGGACGCCGGTTCATCGATGCCATGGTGGATTTTCCCTTCGCCCTGCCAACCGCGGTGGCGGGGCTGACCCTGGCCAGCCTTTTCGCGGCCAACGGCTGGCTGGGAAAATACCTGGTGCCGTTGGGAGTCAAGGGCGCTTTCACCCCGCTGGGGGTCATCATTGCGTTGACCTTCGTCGGAATGCCGTTTGTCGTGCGCACGCTCCAACCGGTGATTGAGAACTTCGAACGCGAGGTCGAGGAATCGGCCGCGACGCTGGGGGCCGGGCGGCTGCGAACGTTTTTGACCGTGATTGCCCCGTCGCTGCTGCCATCCATCATCACGGGTTTCGCGCTGGCGTTTGCCCGGGCAATTGGCGAATACGGGTCCATCGTTTTTATTTCCAGCCACCACCGGTACGTGGACGAGATTGTTCCGTTCCTGATTGTCGAACACCTGGATCAATTCGAGCATGCCGGGGCCATGACGCTGGCGGTGGTGCTATTGATCTTCTCGTTTGCCTTGCTCGGAGTCATCAATGTGCTCGAACAGTGGGCCAACAAGTTTGTGAAGGGATGAGCGCTACTTTTCAAAAGGCTGATCTTTGTCTCCCCGCCGGGTTCAAGTCGCCAGTACTTTGCAGAGTAGATCGTTTGCGGTCGGATTAACGGACGCTTAAATGGCTGGCATTACCAAAAAACAATGGGCCGGAGGGCGCAAGAAATCGCAACGCGGGACGGAAGAATCCCCGTTTGCGAAATGGACGCTCATTGCCCTGGCGATGCTGTTTTGCCTGGTTTTTCTGCTCCTGCCGCTGATCAACGTGTTTGCGCAGGCGTTTGCCAAAGGTTGGACGGCTTACTGGTCCGCGCTGACGCATCCGGATTCCTGGTCGGCGATCAAACTCACCCTGCTGGTGGCGGCGATCAGCGTGCCGTTGAATGTGCTGTTCGGGCTCGCGGCCGCCTGGGCGATTGCCAAGTTCGAGTTTCGCGGCAAGGCGCTGCTCATCACCTTGATCGATCTGCCCTTCTCGGTTTCGCCGGTGGTGGCGGGCTTGATGTTCATCGTGTTGTTTGGTCTGCAGGGTTTTTTTGGCGAATGGCTGAACGATCATGACTTCAAAGTCATTTTTGCGGTACCCGGGATTGTGCTGGCGACGGTGTTCATCACCTTCCCGTTCGTGGCCCGGGAGTTGATCCCCGTGATGCAGGCGACCGGCACGGACCAGGAGCAGGCGGCCCTCACCCTGGGCGCCAACGGCTGGCAGACTTTCTGGCACGTCACGCTGCCGTCCGTAAAGTGGGGGCTGATCTACGGGATTATTTTGTGCAACGCCCGCGCGATGGGCGAATTCGGCGCCGTGTCGGTGGTGAGCGGTCACATCACCGGGCAGACGGATACAATGCCTTTGCGGGTGGAGAAACTTTACAACGAGTATCAGGGGCCGGCGGCTTTCGCCGTCGCCAGTCTCCTGGCGATGCTGGCGCTGGTAACATTGGCTATCAAAACCTTCCTGGAATGGAAGCAGCACCGGGAATTTGAACTCGCCCAGCAGGCGACGCTGGGGGAGACCGGCGACACGGTTTTCCTGGCGCAACCCAAATCTGAATGAGCATCGAACTGAAAGGCGTCACCAAGAAATTCGGCGAGGTCACCGCCGTGAATGATGTCAATTTCTCCGTCAACGACGGGGAATTGATGGCCTTGCTGGGGCCCAGCGGCGGCGGCAAGACGACGGTGCTGCGGATGATTGCGGGCCTCGAAGTGCCGACCGAAGGGGACATCTTCGTCCGGGGCGAGCGGGTGAACGATGTGCCGGTGCAGAAGCGCAACATCGGGTTCGTCTTTCAGAGTTACGCGCTGTTCAAGAGCATGACGGTGTTCAAAAACATTGCCTTCGGTCTGAAGATAAAAAAGTGGAAGCCGGCGGAGGCCGAGGCCCGGGTGATGGAATTATTGCAACTTTTTGGTCTGGCCGGCCTGGAGAATCGTTATCCGCACCAGCTATCCGGCGGGCAGCGGCAACGCGTGGCCATCGCCCGCTCCCTGGCGCCCAAGCCCGGCGTGCTGTTGCTGGATGAACCGTTTGGCGCCGTGGACGCAAAGATCCGCCAGGAGTTGCGCGAGTGGCTCGTGACCCTGCACCACGAGCTGAATGTGACTACGATTTTCGTCACGCACGACCAGGAGGAAGCGATGGAAGTTTCGAATCGCATCGTGATTTTCTCGAAGGGAAATCTCGAACAGATCGGGACGCCGCGCGAAGTCTATGAACAACCGGCGAACGAATTCGTGGCGCGCTTTGTAGGTGTAATGAACGTCCTCGACACCGAGGTGTCGGGGGGCGTCGCCCGGATCAATGAAATGGCGTTTCCGGCCGGTGGTCACGCCGACGGCATGCGCCTGCGGATAGGTTTCCGGCCGTACGCGGTGCAGGTTTCCAATGATCTGGCCCTGCTTCCCTATCGCGCCGTATTGCGGCACACTTTCTTCCTCGGAATCCTGCTACGGCTCGAATTGGAACTGGCCTCCGGCCTGATCATTCGTAGCCGTATGACAAAGGAAGAATATGCCCAGCTGGGCCTGGTTGACGGTCGGGAGGTGTCGTTTCAAATCAAAAGTTACCGTGTGCTGGCGAGCGAAGATGCCCGGCTGGCGCCGGAGTTGGAGGCGACGTACCAAGCCCCGCCAACCATCGGCGAGCACATTTGAGAGTCTCGTGCCCTCCTTCGGCACTTTTTGGTTGCCGACAGGATTTTCGGAGCTCATCCCGTTTGACAGCGGGAGGGCGCGCCGAGGCGAACTGTGGCGGAGGGTTGCTACGCGGGCTGGGGTGTCGGCCGGCAACCTGGGCTACGTGCTGCCGAACATCGCAAACTTCCCGAACCCTATTGGTTTCATGTTGCCTTGAAGCGTTTTGGGCTCATTGCTTGCGCGACCTTGCTCGCGGTCATCCTCTGGCTGGGCATTCCGCTGCGCGAAGAGTCCACCCAGTCGCGGAGCGTGTCTCCGCCCGAAAGCGATCCCATGGCCGGCGCGGTCGCCGTCACCACCGTGCCCACCCCGGGCGCAGTTGGTTCCGGACCGGTGGCGCCATTGTTGGGCGAGACCATCCTGCGGGACTATGCCAATTCCAATCTCCCGCCGGCGAACGATCTCACCCTGATGTCACGCTTGATGGAGAACTCCTTGCTCCTGCTGAAGTCCGCCGGGAATCGACCGTTAAGTGCGAATGAAGACTGGGCGGAACTGTTGCGGGGCCAGAACGGCGCTGGCGAGCGATTTCTGCCGGACCGGCACCCCGCGCTGGCCCCCGACGGGAAACTGGTGGATCGCTGGGGCACGCCGTTGTTCATCCACGCGCTGGGGGGCGGCCGTTTTGAACTCCGTTCGGGAGGGCCGGACCAGCGGCTTTGGACGGCGGATGACATTCATCGAAATGCGGACGGCTCCTTTCGCCGCGGCGCAAGCTTGAATGCGGACAGCTTGCTGCCTCCGGTTTATTGACCCGCAAGGCCCTGCAAGTAGGCGAAGATCAGTTTCGGCAGCTCGCGGCTGTAACCACCTTCCAGCAGGCTGAACATGGGCACGCCGATTTGGCGTAACTCCGTCCCTAGCCAGTGAAAATCATCCTCTTCGAGCGACCCTTGCGCCAACGGATCTCGCACATAAGCGTCAAAGCCGGCGGAGACCGCGATTAATTCCGGGCGGAACGACTTCAAGTCCGACAAGGCGTGCGCCAATCGCTGGCGGTATTCACCGCGCGGCGAATGTGGGGCCACCGGATAGTTGAAGCAATTGTTACCGACGTGGGCCGCGCCCGTGCCGGGGTAGCAGGGGTGCTCGTGAATGGAAAAAAACGCCGCGCCCGGATGATTCACCAGAATGTCCTCCGTCCCGTTGCCGTGATGGACATCAAAGTCGAAGACGGCAATGCGTTTGGTCCCGCTGGCCAGGGCCTGCAACGCCGCGATGGCGACGCTGTTCAGGTAGCAGAATCCCATGACCTCGTTCCGGGTGGCATGATGCCCCGGGGGACGCATGAGACTGAAAACGGCTTCGCCTTTGCGGGCAAATGCGAGGGCGAGCAACGCTGCGCCGGCCGCGTTGCGGGCCAGGGTCTCAATCTCCGGAAAGAACGAGGTGTCGGCATCGAAATCGCGGGGAACGCGGAGACGGGCAATGTACTCGGGGGTGTGCGCGCGGAGGATGGCTTCATCATTGGCGGGCGTGGGCGATACCCAGGTCAACGGGAGTTCCGTTTGGTCGCGCAACAACTCCTGTGTCAGGGCAACCCGGGCCGGGCGTTCGGGATGACCCGGGCGGTGATAGCTCGTGCAGTTTTGGTCCGTGATGATCGTCACGCGAAAAATTTAACCACGGACGCGGCTGGAAAGACACGGATTATTTGACTCCCCACTGGCGGTCGGACCAGTGATTGGGCGGGTAGGAAAGCTGATCGTGTTCGCTTCGGGGCTGAGGTCGGCGCTCCCGGCGGCGCACGATTTGAATTTTTCTTTTCCCGCCCCGTCGTTACATTTGCCAACGCTGGATTTTATTACGCCATGAAAATAAGAGTCATCGCCGTCGCCCTGTTGGCCGTGCTGACAGCCTTTATGCCGCCCATGGCTCGCGCCTGGGATTATGAGGGTCACCGGGTCGTGAATCAGCTGGCCCTGGCCGCCTTGCCGGCGAGTTTTCCGGCCTTTGCGCTAACGCCGCAAGCGCGCGAGCGCATTGCCTTCCTCGGGGGCGAACCCGATCGCTGGCGCAACATCACGAACGATCCGGCGCTCCCGCATGCCAATGGACCGGATCATTACCTGGATTTGGAGGAGCTGGCCGCATACGGCCTGACCGCCGACACGTTGCCGAATCTGCGTTACGACCTGGCGGCCCGTCTGGCGATTGCCCGGGCCGCCCACCCGGAGCGCTTCGATCCGATTGATCCTTTGAAGAACCGGGACCACACGCGGGAACTCATCGGTTTCGCGCCGTACACCATCACGGAGTATTGCGGCAAGCTGCGGTCCGGTTTTTCCTACCTCAAAGCATATCAGGAGTACGGCGGCACGCCGGAGGAAATCGCCAATGCCCAGGCCAACATCGTTTACGTCATGGGGGTGATGGGGCACTTCGTTGGCGATGGCGCCCAACCCTTGCACGTGACCCGGCATCATCACGGTTGGGTGGGCGCCAATCCGAAGGGCTACACGACGAACGCCAGTTTTCATGCCTGGATTGACGGTGGCTTTTTCAAAAAAACCGGTGGCATCAACGCCGCACCACTGGTGGGAAGAATCCGTCCGGCGATCATCGTGGGCGATCCCCTGAAACCAGAAGATCTGTTCCGCCAGGTCATGATTTATCTCGGTCAGACCTATCAACAGCTCGAACCGCTTTACCAGCTGGAGAAGGAGAAGAAACTAACTTCGGAGAATGCGCCGGCGGGCGAGGGCCGGGCGTTTCTCGAGGGCCAGCTCGTGAAGGGCGGGCAGATGCTGGGCAATTTGTGGTTTTCCGCGTGGCAACAGGCGACGGAAGACAAATACCTCATCCGCCAACTGACCGAACGGATGGCGGCGAACAGTGGCAAGTGAGCGAACCTGTTTCTCGAGCGAACATGACCAACCCTACGGCCATCCGTGTGGCAGCGCTGCTGGGCTTTCTGGCCGTGGCGCTCGGGGCGTTTGGGGCGCACGGATTGAAAGACTTGCTGGCACAAAACCACACCGCGGCCATCTGGGAGAAAGCGGTGTTCTACCACTTCATCCATACCCTGATGCTGTTCGTGCTGGCGCAACGCCGGCCGATACCCAGCGGCCCCTGGCTGAGTTTCCTGGCGGGAATCCTGATTTTCTCCGGTTCGCTCTACCTGCTCGCCGTGACGAATACAAAATGGCTAGGTGCCATCACGCCGCTCGGCGGGCTGAGCTTTCTGGTGGGCTGGGGATGGCTTTTGCTGCGGGCGCGAAAACTGGCGGAATAGATCGGTGCTGTTCTAAAGGTGGTGGCTTCAGGCAGAAACCAACCTGCCGTTGCTTTCGATTGTAACGCCTAGGTGGAAATCCCCGTTGCCAGACCGAGAGGCGTCCGTTATATCGACAGCATGAAATCAACCCGGCCAGGACGTCGCCGTCCGGTGACCCAGTTCCGTGCCGGAGGATTTTCCCTCATTGAAATGATGATTGTGCTGGCAATCATTCTGGTCTTGTACGCGATGTATTTCGGTTTTGGCTCCCGTCAAAATCAAATGCAGCAAAAGAAAAAGTGTTCGACCAACCTGCAAAAAATCGCCGTGGCAATGCAGATTTATGCCAATGACAGCGCCGACCGGTATCCCGTGGTTCCCGGCGCGCGGTCGGCCGAGGAAGCTCTGGCCGGCCTGGTGCCGCGCTATGCCGCGGACACGGCCATCTTCGTTTGTCCGGGGAGCAAGGATTCGCCCTTGCCGCCGGGCGAGCCGCTGCCGAAAGGCCGGATCAGTTACGCCTATTACATGGGACGAGCGGTGTCCAATCCGCAGGCGGTGCTGATGAGCGATCGGCAGACCGACGCCCTCGCAAAGGCGGCCGGGCAGGCGGCCTTTTCCCCGACGGGCAAGCCACCGGGCAACAACCATCACAAGTACGGTGGCAACCTGCTATTGGGTGACGGCAGCGTGCTGGGATCGCCAGCGGTGTTGGTGATGCCGCTGCCGCTCGCGACAAACGTGGTGCTGTTAAACCCAAAACCGTAGTGGCCAATGAAGATCCAATGTGATTGCGGCGCAAAATACGCCTTCGACGTTTCGGTCGAAATGGTCCGGCAGCCAGTGAAATTTGTCTGCCCTGGCTGCGGGTTGGATTCGTCCGTGCGAGTGAATGCGCTGATTCAGCAGCAGTTCAGCCAGGCAAGCGGGACCGGGGAGGACGCTGCTCCGGCGGTGGCCATAGTGCCGCCACCAACGTCAACCCCGGAGCCGACGGCGCCGTCCGCGCCCGCGCCAATGGCGCCACGTGTCCGGTTGAGTCACGGCGGGCAGGCGGCATCGGCTGCCGAGACAGCGGATGTGAAGGACACGCGGTTTTGTTCCAAGCATCCGCAACAGCGGGTGACGGGCCAATGTCGCGTCTGCGGGAAATCGATCTGTCCGAAGTGCATGGAGCTGTTTGGCTATGTCTGTTCGCCGCATTGCCAGGAAAAGGCGGATTTGCAGGGCATTGACATTCCGGTTTATGCCGGCCGGAAATCCGTGGTCGAGCGTCAACGCTGGAACAAGATTGGCCTGGTGTTCAAACTGGCCGCCTTGCTGGTGGTTGTGTTCATCGGGCTGTGGATTTGGTTCGAGTTCTTTCTCTCGCGACCCCATACCGCTTTCGCGGTTCGCTTTGAGAATGAACCGGCCATGTCCGGTGTGAGTGCGCTGAGCGACCCTGGGCAGCTGGTGTTCATTCATGGCGACAAACTGGCCCGATACGATCTCAAAACCAAAAAGGAAGTCTGGCGTCGCCAGCTCGTCGACAAGAAGACAATGGCCGAGAAGGCCGCCCGGGAACTCAAAGAGATGCAGTCCGCGGAGCAAAGAGGCGAGAGCTTGTTCAAGGTTCCACAACTTGAGGAACTGATCCGCGACAGGACCCGGGCGGCCGAGCGTGACTTGGATTTGTATGTGCACGATCAAAACCTCTGGGTGGCGGTGGATGGCAAGCTGGTGCGCTACGATTGGGATTCCGGTGCGCCCCGGCAGGAGCTCGCCGTCACGGACGATTCCTCCCGCGCCCGGAAGCTCGGGGAGGAGATCGAATGGCGCACCGGGTACGGTGAAGGGCTCATGACCATTACCCGCTTCAATTTGGCGTCCGGGAAGGCGCGGACGAACCAGCTCGGCGAGGTGCCCGTTTCCCCGGGCGCGCCGACGGCCACGAACGCGGTTGTCGGCAAAACCACCCGCCCGCCCGCCGCGAAGTCAGCCGCCGCCCGGAAAGCACCGGTCGAGCCCGCCCAAAAACTGGATCCGCAGAAGCTCGCCACGCAACTGGCCGAAGCCCCGGCCGCAGCAAAGATTGCTGGCCCGGCGACGATTGCCACTGCGGCCAACCAGGAACGCACGCTGGCCGAAATGCGTTCCCAGGACGAAAACATTCCCGTTCGCCCGGCGGCGAAAACCGGGCCGAATTACGCCGATCATTTCACGGTCGTTCCCACGCGGGATGGTTTTGTGCAGTTTTCCCGGCGACTGATCGAGGAAAAGTTCATCAGTCACACGGCCATGAAAGCGCCGCCCAAGAAATCCGCCCTCAATGGGAACTTGTCGGTGACGGCCACGGTGGATGTGGCCAACGAATTACTCAACGAAATGCAACGCAACGCGGGCGGTGATCAAGTGGTGGAGGATGTGAGCCGATACGCCGTGAAGGTGCGGATCGGTGATGGGAAGAATGCGGCCGACTGGGTGGGCGAAGTCGTCGGTCGGCCCGCGCTGTATCCGCTATCCAGCGGCAATGCGATCGTCGCGGGCAAGACCCTCGTGGTCCTCGATAAATCCAACCGGCAAAAATGGCAGAGTGCGCTCAGTTACCCGGTCCTCGGCGGCGGTGGGGAATCCGTTGACGACGGGGACGAAGCGGAGGAGCACAGCGGGCTCGGTCCCGTGGTGGAGCGCGGTGATACCCTCTACGTTTTCGATCAAGGTGTATTGAGCGCGTTCGAACTTGCGACCGGCAACGCCCATTGGCGGCTGCCCTCGGTCGGTATCTCCGGACTTTACTTTGATGATTCCGGGATGATTTATGTGAACACCACGACGGCCAGCCCGGAGAACATCAAGTATTCCAAACAGATTGACGTGAGTGATCGGATTAATCCTGTGGTTCTCAAACTGGATCCCAAGACGGGCAAGGAACTTTGGCAGCAAACGCTGAGCGGCAACATCAGCTATCTCGCCGGCCAGTATATCTATTGCATCGCTTTCACCGGCCCGCGCGACGATGAGGACGAGATCAACTCTGATCTGGCGGTGCTGGGCATGGAAAAAAGGCCCTATCTGCGCATCCGGCGGATCAATCCCAAGAACGGCCGGATCCTGTGGGAGCACTTTCAGCAGCGCGGGCCGCTGAACGTGCAGATTGACCGCAACACCATCCAACTGGTCTTCAAACGCGAGGTGCAGGTGCTGAAATACCTGTCCTTCTGATCTCGCGGGCCGGCTGCAATCAAACCGTTTCCGGTAGCTGGCGGAGCAAATTCTGGAGAAACACCACGTTGTCGCATTCGACGTAGTTCATCGTGCCGCCCATGCGGGCGAAGCTCTTGCAAAACCGAAGGTAGTACGCGGGATTGTCCTTGGGCGGTTCGCCGGTGCTCCAGTCCCAGTTCCCGCCGTCTTGAATGTCCACGACGTAAATCGTATGGCCACTGACGATTTTGCGCCCGGCTTGCAGGCGCAGATTGTTCACGCAACTGAGGCTCTTCTCAAACACCTGCGGCGCCATGATGGCCGAACCGACGGACAAGACCACGCCGCCGTCCAGTCCGTCCACCGCGCGGCCAAAGAGTCCGAAGTCGGTCGTGGCGGCCCGGCCGATGGCCGCGCCGTTGAACATCGGGTGATTGGAAATGATGTCGTAACCAATGCCGGGATGAACGGTGAGCGGAACATTGTGCCGGAAAGCCTGCGCGAGAATGGAACTCGCCGGATGCCGGTGCTTGACTTCGATCCGGCCGGCCGGAAGGGTGTGCGCGATCATGGCCTGCAACAATTCGGCGCGGGCCGGCGCGAGCGGGTGCGTCGGCTCGGTGCTCAAAGATTGCTTGAGGGCATCCATCGCGGGCAGCGTCGTGCCGTCCTCAACGATGAAGCGACCCAGGCTGCGTCCGTAACCTTCCCCGCGCAACGCGCCCGCCAGCAGGGCCAGATGAATATTACGACCGGTTTCGTCCCAGGTGCCGAACGTGCCGGTGGCGACATTATCGCGAACACTCTCCGCGGTCCGGCCCTGGAAGGCGAGTTCCCAATCGTGGATCGTGCCGGCGCCGTTGGTGGCCAGGTGCGTGACCCACCCTCCCGCGACGAGCCCATTGACCACCTCCAGCAAGCCATTTTTTACAAGGTGCGCGCCGTAGAGCAGCATGACGCTTGCGCCGCGGTTGCGAGCCGCGGTGACTTTCGCCACGCAGTCACGGATATGCGCCGTCATCCCCGCGGAACAGGCGGTGTCTCCACTGCTGACTCCCGTCAGGAGTTCTTCCAAGGTGCTGAGATTTCGCCGCTGGGCCAGCGGGTAGGCTTTGATCTTTTTGAGGTCGAGCGGCGTTGGGAAGTCTTTCATGTCGCGCCGGTATTTAAGCAGGGTGGAACTCGGATGAAAACGGATTTCTTGCCCGGTCGCCTTCGAGGGGCAGGGCTTCCGTGCGCCGTCGCGGAGTGGCGGTTCACCCGCCAGTCGTTGAGCCGGCGCATCCTGGCCGACGGAAAGTGCTCACGTATATCCGGGTGGTTTGAAGGTTTCGTGTGGCGTCACCGGCTTCGACCGCATTCCGGTTGGCAGGATGCCAACCTCCACGCCAGGCAAGATGGCCGACCCTACATTCCCTGTCCGATTCTGCCCTTGGCGGCTACTATAGGGTGAGTGAAAGACCAGACCGACGCCCAATTGCTGCGCGCCTATGCGGAACACCGCTCCGATCCGGCCTTTGCCGAACTGGTGCGCCGCCATGTGGATATCGTCTATTCCGCCGCGTTGCGCATGGTTTGTGACGCGCACCTCGCGCAAGACGTGACCCAAGGCGTGTTCCTCGCCCTCGCCCGGAACGCCGCCAGGCTCACGGATCGAGCGGTTTTGTCCGGTTGGCTACATCGCACCGCGCAGAACATCGCTGCGCAGACCGTCCGCACGGATGTGCGCCGCCGGAGCCGGGAACAGGAGGCCGCCGCCATGAACGAATTGCTTGCCGCTGAACCAAACGCCGTCTGGGAGCACATTGCGCCGTTGCTCGACACCGCGCTCGGCGAACTGAGCGATGCGGACCGTGACGCGCTGTTGCTCCGCTACTTTGAACGCAAGTCCGCGAACGAGATGGCGGCAACGCTGGGCATCAGCGACGAAGCCGCGCAAAAGAGAGTAAACCGCGCCGTGGAACGCCTCCGCGGGCTATTTGCCAATCGCGGCATTACCGTTGGCGCGAGCGGACTCGTCGTCGTAATCACGGCCAATGCCGTCCACGCCGCGCCCCCTGGGTTGGTCGTCACGATTTCATCCGTTGCCACGCTGGCTGCGACAACCTTGATGACCACCGCCACCAATGCCGTGACCATGACCACCATGCAAAAGCTTGTGGTTGCCACCATCTTGGTGGCCAGTTTAGGCACGCCCGTGCTCGTTCAAGTCCACGCTCAAAAACAATTGGCTGAACAAGTGCGCGCGTTGCAGCGCCAGGCAGATCTTTTGGCCGAACTAAAAGCGAGGAATGAAAAGCTCACAAACCTCCTGACCGAAACCAAAAGTTCGAGTGCGGTCCACGGAGACCAATTCATGGAACTGTTGCGGCTTCGTGGTCAGGTGGGTCGCTTGAGCCGGGAGGTTCAGGCACTGAAACAACTGAACGCTTCAAGTTCGACAAACGCCGGCAATAACTTCGCAACTACGAGTAGAATCTGGTCGGAACGTGCAACCCAACTCCGGCAATGGCTGGAGGCGAATCCGGCTGGAAGAATTCCCGAACTGCAGTTTCTCACCGAGCAGGAATGGATTGAGTCCATCCATCCGCTGGCGCTTAGCACCGACGAGGAATACCGTCGTGCTGTCAGTAATCTCCGAGCCAATGCGGAGTCGCGCGTGCTCGACGTCCTGCAGGGTGCGCTTTGGCAGTTTGGACTGTCAAATGCAGGCCGATTCCCAAGCGAACTCACCCAACTGAAACCCTATTTGGGCTCAAGCTTGGATGACGCTATTCTCAATCGTTACGAGATCGTGCGCACGAAAGATTTGGTCGGGGAACTGCAACTCGGGGAAGATTGGGCGATCACCCAGAAAGTTCCGGTGGACGACGTTTGGGACGCGCGGCTGACGATCGGGATGACGGGTGGTGGCATGGCCGACAGCCGGGTGACCAATCGCTGGCGGCAACGGCACGGACAAGGTAATGAGTAGTATCCATCGGTCTTTGGGGGACGAACTATGACAAAATTCAAACTCACTCTGCTGCTTGCCACCATCGCTGCGAGTCTGGTGGTGACTTTGTTTCTCTTCCGCACCGCCCAGGTGAAGTTGCGCGAAAATGATAAGACGGTGCTTTGGCAGGACGAGCAGGTGGCCGGGTTGATGGCCGAGCAAGAAAGGATGTCAAACCAATGGGTGGCCGCCGGGAGCGCCACCAGGAATCAGGAGAGCGAGCTCGCGCGGCTCCGCCGACTGGCGCAGGCGCTGCAGGTGCAGACCAATGAGCTTGCGAATAATCTCGCCCGCCAGCGACCGATGCAAGTATCCCCGACTGCTGCAAAACGGGAACCGCGTCCGCCCGAATACTACGACGAATTACACCGCCGGGCGGGGGGCAAAACCCGGGATGCCGTGAATCTCAGCCAGGTGTTCACCAGGTATGCTTCGGATCATCAAGGTCGCTTTCCCTCGAGTTTGGATCAGACAACAACCTATTTACAAAGGGACAACCTGCCGCTCAGCGGAACAAACCAATTTGAAATCCTCTATCACGGCTCCATCGACGACCTTAAGGGAATTCCCGGGGGCGCGGTGGCGTTGTTTCGCGACCGGCAAACCTGGCTTGCGCCCAGCGGTAAGCCGGCCCGCGTTTATGGCCTGGCCAATGGTTCCTCCCAGATTGTGGAATCGGACGACGATTTCAAGACGTGGGAAGCGGAGCATGTTTTTTCTTCCTCAGCTGCCAGCCAATGAAATCGCCGTCCAATTCAGCGATATGGTTCCGTGATCGTCAACTGGAGAGGGAGTCGCTTTTTAGGCGCTCGTTTAAGCCGAGGTCGCCGGGTTAGATGTCACAAATCCGCACGCCTTGTTTGAGGGAAGCCAGAGCGTCCGGACGCTTCGGAACAAATTCCTGCGCGACGAACCCTTTGTAGCCCGTATCCAGGATCGCCTGCATGATGCGGGGGTAGTGGAGTTCCTGGGTATCATCAATCTCCCCGCGGCCCGGCACGCCGCCTGTATGATAGTGCGCGATAGCTTCGTGGCTCTGTTTGATGGTGGCGCAAATGTCCCCGTCCATGATTTGCATGTGGTAAATGTCGTAGAGGAGTTTGAAGCGCTCGGAGCCGACCTGCCTGACCAACTCCACCCCCCAGCGGGCGTGATCACACATGTAATCGTGGTGGTCCACCTTGCTGTTGAGCAATTCCATGATGACCGTGACCTTGTGTTTCTCGGCGAGGGGTGCGATGCGTTTCAACCCCACCGCGCAGTTCGCCAGACCTTGCTCGTCGCTCATGCCTTTGCGGTTGCCGGAAAAGCAAATCACATTCGGTGCGCCGAACTCAGCGGCGACGGGCAGCGTCTGCGCCATGAACTCGACAATTTTGTCGTGGTTCTCCACGCGGTTCAGTCCCGAGGTGATGCCGCCGGGCACGCCACTCACGACGGCGCAGGTGAGTCCGTGCTTCTTGAGCGTGGGAAAATCCTTCACTTCGAGCAGTTCAACGGATTGCAGCCCGATCTCCTTGGCGGCAACACAGAATTCCTCGAGGGGAATCTTGCCGTAACACCATTTGCAGACGGAGTGGTTGATGCGGCCCTTGAGTTTGGGAGCGATGGCGGCTTCTGCGGCAGTGAGACGATGCGAGAGACCTGAGGCGACGGCGGCGGCAGCTGAAGTTGCGGCGATTGTGCGAAGCGCGGAACGACGGGAGAGTTGCTTTCTCATGAATGGATTCTTACCACGGATGGACCGTGATGGGCACTGATTTTTTATGCGGACTGGCTGGTGGTGGAGACGAATTGCCGGAGCGGGTTATAATCCGTTCTTAATCCTAATCTTCGTCTTGATCGTAATGCCTTTGCCGATCGCGCCGTTCTGCCGGGGAGAATAAGAATACGATTAAGATTATGATTATGAACCTTGGCCCGACGCTACCCGAGCGCCAGCGCGCCGGTGCTGTCGCCAAACTTTTCCACCGGCGTGCCCATGTGTTCGAGCATCGAAACGTAGAGATTGCAGAGCGGCGTGCCCTTTGGGCTGGCGATATGGCGGCCGGGCTTGAGTTTGCCGCCGCCCCGCCCGGCCAGGAGGATGGGTAGGTTGGCCGGATCATGCCGGTTGCCGTCGGACATGCTCGAACCGAACAACACCATGCTGTTGTCGAGCAGCGTGCGTTCGCCCTCCTTGATCGCGGCGAGTTTGTCCATCAAATAAGCGAGCTGCTCGTTATGCCAGCGGTTGATTTTGGTGTACGGCTCGAACTTCTCGGGCTTGTCCTGGTGATGGCTGAATTCGTGATGGCCGCCGCCGGCACCGGGAATGAGCTGGCCGAAATTCTTGCCGGAAACGTCGTTGGCAAACATGAAAGTGCCGACGCGGGTGCTGTCGGTCCAAAAGGCCAGCGCCATCAAATCGAGCATCAGCCGGACGTGTTCCTGGTGATCGCCAGGTTCGCCCTTCGGCGCCGCGATCTCGCCCGGTTGCGTTTCGGGCTTCCACCCGCGTGGATCGGGCTTGGAGAAGAACTCGAGTCGTTTCTCCACTTCGCGGACGGCATCAAGGTATTCGTCGAGTTTGTATTGATCGTCCCGGCCCAGGCGGTTGCGCAACGATTTGGCATCGTCAAGAACGAGATCCAGGAGCGCGGCCCGATCCGCCTGCTGGCGACGGTCGGCGTTCGATATGCGGTTGGCCTTCATCACGCTAAAGAGCCGCTCGTAGGCGAGCCGGGGGTTGATCTCCTTCGCCAACGGCATGCTGGGCGAGCGCCAGGCGATGTAACAGCCATAGAGCCGGGTATAACCGACGTTGGTGTCAATGCCCGAGATCACCGGGTCAATGCCCAGTTCGAGCGAGGGCAGGGGAGTCAGGTGGCCGATTTGCTGCGCACAGAGCTGGTCAATCGAAAGCCCGCCCACGCTGATGTCTTTCCCGGCGGTCTTACGCACCGGCAGGCCGGTCAGGAAGTTTGCAGTCTTGGCGTAATGACCGTCGCCTTGATGGCTGTGTTGTTTGTCGAGGCCGGAGAAAACCAGCAAGTTTTCGCGATGCCGGGCCAGCGGTTCGAGGGCGTAGGGTAATTCAAATTCGGCGCCAGCCTGCTTGGGAAACCAGTTTTTCTCCCACACCCCGTTCGGGAAATAAATGCCGGCCATGCGCACCGGCGCTTGCACGTTGGTGGCGGCTTTGGTCGAAGCGACCGCATCCGGCGCCGCCAAAGCGGCGACCTTACCCATGGCATCCAGCAGGGGCAGTCCCAGCAACGCCCCCGTGCCTTTGAGAAACGAACGGCGGGGCATGCGCCAGTTTCTTTTCAGAATGGCGGGCGTTTGGGGGACGAATTCCAAGCCGGATCGGTTGGCGGATTCCATGTCAGGACTCTGGTGCGTTGAGCTTCGGATAGAAGCGATGTTGAAACGGGTAGCTCATCGCGATCGTCTCGATCAATACGGTGGTGCGCCAGTTGTTCTGCGCGAGGGCTTTCATGGCCTCATCAATAACACAGTCGTCAAATTTGTTCAATTCGCGTCCGAAAGCGAAGCCGGTCATTTTGCGGGCCAGGTGACGGATGATCTTCTCCTTGCGCGCCAAGAGCACCTGTTTTAATCCAGCCGGACCTTCGTAGACCTCGCCCGAGGGCAGCGTCCCCTTGGTGTCCAGCGGCGTGCCTTGCAAATGGTCGCGCCAGCGGCCGAGGACATCATAGTTTTCGAGGCCAAAGCCGAGTGGATCCATCTTGTCGTGGCACGATGCGCATTCGGCCTTGAGGCGATGTTGCTCGAGCTGTTGCCGCAGGGAAAGACCGGCGGTCTCGGCGGCCCTCTCATTCAGTGCGGGCACATCCGGTGGCGGCGGTGGAATCTTTTCACCCAGCAACGCCTCGATCACCCAGCGTCCGCGCAAGACTGGACTGGTGCGCAATGGGAACGAAGTTGCCGCATGCACGGCGGCCATGCCCAGCAGGCCGCCGCGCCGGGCATCCGCCACTTCCACGAGTCGCAGCTCATTGCCCGTGACATCTGGAAGGCCATACAGATTCGCGAGCCGCTGGTTGGCAAAGGTGTAATTACTATCAAGCAGTTCGAGCAAGGATCGGTCCGCTTGAATTAGGTAATTGAAAAACGCCGTGACCTCACCTTTCATGGCCTGGGCGAGCGCAGGGTCGAACTCCGGATACTTCGTGGCGTCGGGCTTCACCTCGCTGCCGAGCCGGTCCAGATCCAGCCATTGGAGGGCGAAGCGTTCGCCAAACGCGGCGGCTTTCGGATCTTTCAGCATTCGACGAATCTGCGCACGATAAACATTGGTGTGGGCGAGGTGGCCCGCCTCGGCGAGCGCGAGCAGTTCTTCATCGGGCATCGAGGACCAAAGAAAATAGGACAGCTTGCTGGCGAGGGGAACATCCGCGAGCCGTTGGATCCCGTTGGTGGCGGGCTCGGGCTCCGCGAGGAATAGAAAGTGGGGCGAGATAAGCACGCCCTGAAGAGCTAGCCGTACCGCAGCCGCGAAATTATCGCCCCGCCTGTTCGCCCGTGCATACAAACTGTGCAGGTCATTCACTTCCTCGCGGCTCACCGGTCGGCGCCAGGCGCGACGGGCAAACGCGGCAATTACTTCCCGCGCGAACGTCTCCGATTTTTCGAACCAGCCCGGCGTGCGAAACAGGATGCGTTCGCGGGCCGAGCGCAATTCGCGGGCTTGTCCGCGGGGGCGATCCGGCAGGATCAACTGCGTGATTTGCTCGGCCGCCGCGAGATACTTCTCCACGTGAATGGAGGACGTGAACAGCGTGTCGCCGGTCGTGTCAAAGCCCTCGCCGCCGCCGCCGTCCGCGGGCAGCAGGTGTTCCAGTTGGAGGTCGAGTTCGACGCCGAAAAGATCGCGGATGGTGTTGATGTATTCGGCGCGGTTAAGCCGCCGGCTCATTACGTAGCCGCGGTAGAAATTGGCCGTGCGGTCGGAAGCGATCTGATTGCAATCGGGCTTTTCGGGCTGGGGCAGTTGCCGGAGGAATCCCGTGAGTTTCTGGAACTGATTAAAGTCCAGCTCGCCGGACTTCTTGGGCGGCATCTCATAGGCCTGGACCTTCTCCAGCACCGCCTGCCAGAGCTCCGGCTCGGTCTTGATCGCGTCGAAATTCTCGAACCGCTCGAGATTCAGGTCTCCCTTGGTCTGGGTCGCGTTGTGACACTCGTAGCATTTCTTCGCCATCAACGGGCGGATGTGCTTGGCGTAATCCTCCGCCAGTTCGGCGCGGCTGACGAGGGTGAAGCCCAAAAGGGCCGCAAATACTGTCGGCTTCACTCGTGACGCGAGTTTAAGGATGTGGATCACGAGCAGTTCCTGGGGCGCAAGCCGTGCTGAATATCCATTGCTGGAATCAGCGATCGCATCAGCGGGAGAAGGCAGCTCGGGGCGTTACTTTGCAAATTGCGCGTAGCGCTCGGCCACGAAGTCCCAATTCACAACGTTCCACCAGGCGGCGATGTAGTCCGCGCGCTTGTTCTGGTACTTCAAGTAGTAGGCGTGCTCCCAGACGTCCAAGCCGAGGAGGATTTGTGCACCCTGCGCCAGCGGACTGTCCTGGTTGGGTGTGGCGTGAATGGCGAGCTTGCCGTTCGAATAAGCCAACCACGCCCAACCGCTACCGAATTGGCCGAGCCCCGCCTTGCCCAAGGATTCCTTGAAGGCATTGAACCCGCCGAAGGATTTCTCGATGGCCCTGAGCAACTCACCCTTTGGCTCGCCGCCGCCGTTCTTTTTCATCATCTGCCAGAAGAGAGAATGGTTATAGTGTCCACCACCGTTATTGCGGACGGCAGTGCGGATTTTTTCCGGGAGGGCATTCAGATTCGCGACCATTTCTTCAACCGATTTTTTGCCCGCCGCGGGATGGTCTGCCACCGCCTTGTTCAAATTGGCCACGTAGGCAGCATGGTGTTTGTCGTGGTGAATCTCCATCGTGCGTGCGTCGATGTGGGGTTCGAGCGCGTCAAAGGCGTAGGGCAGCGGTGGTAACGTAAACGGGCCGGCGGGCGTGGCGGAGGCAACCGCGGGTGTGGTTTGGGCAATGGCGCCGGGCACGGTCGCGAAGGCGGCCGAAACGAGGGCAGTGGTTTTGAGGGCTTGACGACGGCTTATCATATTCGTTGTGGATTGAAAGTTTCTGGGGCGAAGCTAACACGAACGGTCGCGCCGAGGCAATTGTCCAGCTGGTTTATTTCTAGGAGGTCGTCCCTGTCACCCCCTGCCGGGAACATCGCGATTCCAAGATTATTGGCGGGCTGCCTGAATTCGGTACAAGCGGTGAGACAGGTCGGGGGAATGTCATGCATTCATTTCGCCAAAGCTTGCAATGTCGGGCCGGAATCACGACTGCGGTGCCGTGGCGTGGGCACAACATCTGCATGATCCACTGCGCTTATGGAGAAGTATTATGTCGCTTGTGATTTTGGCGTGCGAACCAGTCGCATTCTGTTGGGTACCTTGCACAATCAAACGCTCAAGGTGAATGAGTTGCGTCGGTTCAAAACCTCGGTCATCAGTGAGAAGAATTCTTTGCAATGGAACGTCCCCGAAATCTATCGCGAAACGCTGGCTGCGCTGACTGAATTGGGCGAGCAGGAGGTGGGGGTGGCGGGCGTGAGTTGCAGCTCGTGGGGCGGAGATTACATGTTGTTTGATTCGGACGGGGCCCTGTTGACACCCGTATTTCACCGTGCGGATCAACGGACTGCCGCCGGGATGAAGACGGTCCTGTCGAAGCTGCAGCCGGATACCATTTATGAAGAAGCCGGGGTGCAAAGCCGGCCCGGTTGCACTTTGTTTCAGTTGGGCGCGGAAGGTTCCCGCCGGCTTAAACGGGGCAATCATCTGCTGCCATTTGCTGATGGGTTCAACCATCTGCTCGGAGGCGACCGTAGCGCGGAATTATCTTCAGCGAGCACAACCCAGCTTCTGAATCCGGCCACGCAAACCTGGTCGAAGCCGTTGGCGAGCCGCTTAGGGCTGGCCATGGAGTTGTTACCGAACCTTGTTTCTCCAGGCACGAAGCTCGGCCGGCTGCGGCCCGACCTGATAAAACAGACGCGGCTCGAGGATGCGACAGTGATTGCTTCGTGTTCGAACGAACTTTCAGCCGCCTTGGCTGGCCTGCCGCTCGGACATGGCAAGGATTGGGCCTACATGCGGGTCGGCAGCGAATCGCTCATCGGGACGCAAGTGCCCGCACCCCTAATGAGTAAAGCGGCGCAGGAACTGGGTTACTCAAATGAAATCTGTCTGGATGGGACGACCAATCTCTACAAGCCCACTTTAGGCCTCGAATTGCTGGAGGATTGCCGGCGGTTTTGGATCGCCCAGGACCGCGAACTATCGGACGACGTCCTGCTTCATCTCGCGACCACTTCACCCGCGTTCGAATGCCTGATCAACCTTGCCGATCCCCGCTTTGCGGAGCCGGGTGATCTCCCCTTGAAGGTTCAAGCTTTTTGTCGCGAGACGGGCCAGGAGATTCCCCGCAAACCCGGGCAGATTATCCGGTGTGTGCTGGAAAGCCTCGCGTTGGAGTATCGCAAGGAGTTTCTTCTGCTTGAACAGTTGACCGGCAGCAAATTCACCCGGCTCTACTTGTTCGGTGGGGCGGAAAATGGACTTCTCAATCACTTCATTGTCAACGCGCTGCAAGTGCCGGTCATCCTCACTTCCCCGGACAGTGGCGCGATCGGCAACGTGCTCGTGCAAACGTTGGCTTTGCGGCATATCCCGTCGCTGGGCGAAGCCCGGGAGATTCTACGCAATTCCATCAAGACTCAAGCGATTGTGCCGCATCCGGCCTCGTGGGAAATGGTTGCGAATCGGATGGCGGAACTGGTGGCAAGTTAGCAATTCGGTTCAGTTAATTGAGCGCTAACAGTACGGCCCTGGCTACGGGCTGGCTACGATCGCTTCTCGTCGGCATCAATGAAGTCTACAAAGTTTTTGAGATCATCGCGGTGGCTTAACCCGGCCTGGGCTTTGCGCATTTTCAACCGGGCGATGCCTTCTGCATCATCGGCCTTGGGGTAATCGAGCATGCTGGCCAGCAACGCGGCTTTGTCGGTCGGAGACTTTCTAACGTGGTGGAGAACCCAATCGCACACCTCGCCGTCGCTGACTGTTTCTTTCACCACCGCGATCATCTGCTCGTGGGTCACGCCTGCCGCCTTCAGCCAGGCACCATCAAAGCCTTTGCCGAAGTTGTTCTGGTAGTCAGCGTGGAGTTTTCCGGCCAGATGCAGCCGGATCTTATCCACGTAACGCGGCAAATGCGGCCAGCCGTTCATGGTTTCGCGGGGACTGCGGGGATAAATTATTTCACTCATGGGTGGAATGATTGGCCGGCTGGCGGGCGGTGTCAACCGTTGCCCGCTGAATGCCAGGAAAGCAAAAAAGCGTGAGATTCTGACGCTTGCTCGCGATCCGGACCAACTCCGTCCCGGTTAGGGATTGTCGGTAGCGGAAAGTAGCTTCAAACCGCGCCGCAGGTCATCCTGGCGCAGGCCAATCTGTTCAACGGGAATGCGTCGGAATCCCAGAGCCCAGGCTGGCGAATCTTTCTTCAGCTTGAAGTCCACCGCGCGCCACTTGTCATCTGGCAAGGATTTGAGACTTGAGGCGGCGTTGGTAAGATTGTTTTCAAGTTGGAACAAGCGAGCCGTGGCATGCCAGCCGATATCCAGCCATTTGCCGACGCAGATATTGCGGGCAATCACGTTGTCCTCCGGCGGCACCCCTTTGAACGCCCCGCCGGTGATCGCTGGACCTTGGGGCGGACCGTAATAGCGGTCGAGCGATTTCATTTCCGGATATCGCTCACGATAGAGCGCCAGGGGCACGTCACCCAGCCGCTTCCGCATGGTGTCGTCCACCATGTTGTGCCAGACAGTTGACGGGTCAAGGCCACGGCCATCCGCGCGCACGGCTGGGTCGCAGTCCACAAACAAGTTGTTCTCCACGCGATGATCCCGGCCCCCGCCGATGAACATGGCCCAGTGAACCTTGTAAAACACATTGCCGAACACCTCCGTGCCGCTCACGCAGTCGTCCATATAGACACCCATGGAACCCATGCCGACTCCGCCGGTGTGATGGATGAAATTGTGGCGAATTTTGTTTCCGCGAAATGTGTAGTCGCGGCCGGTATAGATCGCCCCCACGTCGCCGGTCTCCAGCGCGATGTGATGAATCTCGTTGAACTCCATCACATGGTCGTTTCCCCAGTAGAGGATCGCACAGTGGGGGTGGTCGTGGATGAGGTTGTGTGCCGCACGCAAACCGACGCCGGTCATCGCCACCGCCGGCACGTAGCATTTGGACCAGCGGCCCAATCTTTGGAAATGACAGTTTTCAACAAAATGGCCACCGGGCATAAGGGTTTGTCGGTCCCCGCCCGTCAACGACACGCCGCTGTCGCCGGTGTCCGATATGTCGCTGCTGACCACGGCATGGCCGGTG
>CAZIJO010000004.1:0-22009 GCA_964539515.1 uncultured Bifidobacterium sp.
CTTCCGGCAACAATTACGCCGTTCAAAACCCCACCGTTCCGTTCGCACGAGTGAAGCAAGCCGGGAAGTTCCATGCCGCAACCAGCGCCATAGCCACCCCGGAGGGATTGCGGCTTGAGTTCGCGGACACGGGCATTAGCGCCACACTGAAGTTCATCGGCGCGAAACACAGCATCAGCGTCGAGGTGGTGGCGGTGACGGGCAACGGGGCGGAGGAACTTGTGTTTGCCGATGTGCCGCTGACTTTGAAAGGCGGCGCCGAGGAAGGATTTGCCGGCTGCGCCCTGGCGTTGAATCTGCAGACCAACGTGCGGGAGTTGCCCCGGGCTTCGACCCGGCTGGAGGCGAGTTGTTATCTGCGGTTCGGATTTGCCGGGGCGAAGGCGGCATTGATCGGCTGTCCCACCCGCGCCTTGCGCTCGGTGCTTCAGGAAGTCGTGACCGCCGCGCCGGATTTGCCGCATTCCCCGATCGGGGGGCCTTGGGCCCTCGACGCCGAAATCAATCAGGGTTCGTACCTGTTCAACTTCTCGGATCTCTCCGAGGACAAGGCGGATGACTGGATCAAGCTCGCCCGCAGCCTGGGCATGAACCAGATTGATTTCCATGGCGGCGGTTCGTTCCGGTTCGGGGATTGCGAACCTAATCCGAAGACGTATCCCAAGGGGCGCGCCAGTCTCAAGGCCGTGGTAGACAAACTCCACGCTGCCGGTCTCAAAGCCGGACTGCATACCTATGCCTTCTTCATCGACAAGAAATGCCCGTGGGTCACGCCGGTGCCCGACCGGCGCCTGGCCAAAGACGCCACGTTCACGTTGGCCGAGGCCCTGGACGCCACCACCAATCTGGCCACCGTGTCCGTCACGGAGCCGACGACCAACATGTCCGCCATCACCGGTTTCTTCGTGCGCAACAGCGCCACGCTGCACGTGGACGATGAACTCATCGTTTACTCGGGCGCGAGCCAGGCGGCCCCGTATGCCTTCACCAACTGTCAGCGGGGCGCCTGGGGCACGCGGGTGGCGGCGCATGGTAAAGGGGCGAAAGTTCATCACCTGAAGGAATGCTTCGGCCTGTTCGTTCCGGACGGTGACACCACGATGCTGGCGGACGTGGCGGCCGCCACGGCGCAAACGTTCAATGAGTGTGGGTTCGACATGATGTATCTGGACGCGCTCGACGGCGAGGACATCCTCGGCGGCGGGGAGAACGGCTGGCATTACGGTTCGAAGTTTGTCTTCGAGCTCTGGAAGCGGTTGGATCATCCAGCCCTCATGGAGATGAGCACTTTCCATCATCACCTGTGGTATGTCCGTTCGCGCATGGGCGCTTGGGATCATCCGACGCGGAGCCACAAACGGTTCATTGACATTCACAACGCCGCGAATGCGGACGGTGACCGGATGTTCCTCCCCATGCACCTCGGCTGGTGGGCCGTGAAAACCTGGACCGGGCCGCAAGGCGAGCCGACGTTCGCGGATGACATGGAGTATTTATGCGGCAAGGCGATCGGCAACAACGTCGGCTTCTCCCTCATGGGGGTGGACCCGGCGAAATTCGCGAAGAATCCGGCCTTGCAACGGCTGGGCAGCATCACACGGCAGTACGAGGAACTGCGCCATGCAAAGTATTTTTCCGACGCCGTCAAGGCCCGGCTCCGCGTGCCCGGGGATGAATTCACGTTGGAGCAGTCGGCGGCGGGAAAGTGGCAACTGCGGCCCGCCCAATACACGAAACACAAATTCGAAAGCCGGGATGATCGGACGGGGACCTGGACGGTGACGAACCCGTTCGCCGCGCAACCGCTGCGACTGCGCCTCGAGGTCTTGATGTCCGCGGCGGATTACGACGCCACCAATTCAATTCCCGTTACGGATTTCGAGGCCCCCAAGGCGTTCCCCGAACGCGCCCAGGGCAATGGCGTTTCCGCCGCACTGGAGTCGTCAACGAACCGGCTCAAAGCCGGCACGCGCAGCGGATTGATCACGGCCACCAATACGCGACCCGAACGAACCGCGACGTGGGCGAGTTTTGGCCGGACGTTTACGCCCCCGTTGAACCTCGGCGGCGAGCGGGCGCTGGGGGTCTGGGTTTATGGCGATGGCCAGGGGGAAGTGTTGAACTTCCAGTTGCGCTGCCCGGCGCACATAGTTGCGGGCACGGGTGAACATTTCGTGGTGGTGGACTTCACCGGCTGGCGCTACTTCGAGTTGATCGAACCCGCGGGCGAACGCCACGCTGCTTATGCCTGGCCGTACGGGGATGCCTACAGCATTTACCGGGAGACGGTGGATTACAAGCAGATCGAAAAACTCACCCTCTGGATCAACAACGTCCCGGCGAATGGCACGACGGAGTGCTTCGTCAGTCCGGTTCGCGCCACCCCGCTCGTAAAGGCAAAGATCCGCAATCCGCGAGTGACAGTGGGAAGCCAGACCTTGGTGCTCCCCGTGGAGCTGGAAAGCGGCAGCTATCTTGAGTTCAATCTGCCGTCGGCCGGCAAAGTCTTCGCCCCGGATGGCGGTTTTCTTCAGGACGTTGAAGCAAATGGTGACGTGCCGACATTGATGTCGGGAAATAACCGACTGCGGTTTGAGTGTGACAGCGTTTCCCCGGGCGTGCAGCCCCGGGTGCGCATCACCACCGCCAGCTACGGCGCGCCGCTTCCTCCTTGATGAGCCCAGGCGACACGCAGCAACCGACGCGGGCCCGATCGACCGGTCAATATGGCAATTTCCCAATGCAATCGGAACAATCCACCAAATCCGGCCCGGAACTCCGGGATCCGCTCCGCCGGACTCCTCCCGGCAATCGGATCGCTTGTGGTGCTGCTGTTGGCGGGCTGCGTCTTTTCCCGGTCGTCACCGCCGCAGCGCCAAGCCCAACTGCGCGGCACGCTCTGGTGGGTGTCACCTGAAGACCTCAATCGGCCCATCGCCGCATGGCGCACCGAACTGGATCAGCTGGAAGCCCTCGGCATCCGCATTCTGGTGCTGAATGGACCTTATGTGGGTGGCGAGCCAGCATCGGTCACGGCCGATCTGCTGGCAGGACTGTTTGTAGAAGCGGACCGGCGCGGACTCTCGATTTACGTCGATACGCTGGCCGCGCCCAATTGGTGGACGTTGCCCGATGCGGCACCGGAAATTGCCCGGGCGCGCGGGCGCATCGAAGCGCTGGCGCGCCGTTATGGGGAGCATCCCTCATTTGCCGGCTGGTATCTTCCGTACGAATTGTACGTGATGTGGGATGCTCCGGCGGAGTTGATTGCAACACTGTACCGGGAGATTTCGACGATCTGCAAGCAAACCACTCCCACCAAGGCAGTGATGATTTCGCCGTTCTTCATTTTGGATCAGGCGGGGTACGTTGGCAGCTTCCGGTGGGCTGCCCCCAGCGAATACCAGAAGTTTTGGACTGCCTTGCTGGCGCAAAGCCAGGTGGACATCGTGGCCGTGCAGGACAGCGGTGAGCATCTCTCCTTTTATACCTTGGAGGAACGACGACCTTTCCTGGCAGCGATGAAGGCCGCTTGTGAAAGCACCCACAAGGAGTTTTGGATCAACATCGAATTGGGTGAATTGGGGGTCGAGAGTTTTTCGGATTACACCAACCGCTTTGGTTACAAAACCCATGTCAACGACCCGCGGACGGCGGTCGCATGGCGCGGAATCACCGCCGACAAACTGCGCGACAAGCTCAGATTGACGGGCGAATATAGCGACACCGCAATCTCCTGGGGATACCAGCAATTTGCGCGGCCAACCCTGAGCCCCGAGGCCGCGCAACGATACGAAGTTTACCGCTCTGTGTTAACGACGCGCCGGCATACGGAGGAAACACGTTAGTTGTGCGGCAACTCGGCCATGCGGCCCGAGCGGGCGAAGCGGCCGGGGCAAAACTTTTACCTGTCTCGCCGATTTATTTGAACCCGGTTGAGTGTTCGTGCAGCCAGGCTACATCCTTATTGTTGGCCGAGGGAACTCGCAACGCGGTGTCCTGTCCGCGTTTCAAAACTGGCATGGTGCGGGAGTCCCGCCACTTGTGAATTTCCGAATGGCCATCGGCAAAGGCGAAGCCGGCCGCGCCGGCATGGTAACTGGCGGGAAAATCAATGATGATGTAAGCGCCAGGGCTGGGGGCCGCCCCGCGTGTGGATGGCGATCCTGCCATGCTCACAGCGAACCAGGCGTCGTTGATGCTGTCCTCGCGCTCGTCCAGCACCACCCAGATGCCGGAAGGCGATGGCGTGACCATCTGGGAGATTTTTCGGTACACGAGCAGACCGGCAGGACCATCCCATGCTTCCGAATTGTAACCCAACCAACTGTTCATGGACACGCTGCGAACTCTGGCCGCGGGAGCGGACTGCCCCGGCACCAAGCCCGTGGACTGATCAGCCGGGCAACGATAGACGCGGTAATTCTTGACATAGGAACCCAATTGCGCCGCCGGCCCCACCAGATTCAAGGTGTTGGTATTGTCCGCGACCGCACCGTAACCCGGGTTGCGCATCGTCCCAAGCACCCAATTCTGAAAAGGTATGTTGGAGCCCGAGGCGTTGCCGCAAATATTGCCGTTGAAATCATCGGCGTACATGATCCAACCGTACGCAATCTGCCGGGTATTGTTCATGCATTGGATCGCGTAGGCCCGCTGTTTGGCCCGACCTAGCGCCGGGAGCAACATGGCCGCCAGGATGGCAATGATCGCAATCACCACCAGGAGCTCAATCAACGTAAAGCCCCGGCGGCCATTCGACGGGAGCAAACCCGAGGTCAAGGTCCTGGTCTTCATGATAATCGGTATGCCGACTTCCCGTTTCCTGGATACGCGACCAGATTAGCCCGGACCCCGGGCAACGTCAACGAATCGCAGCCTCCACCCGATGCAACCTCTAGGCTTCACTTCCCCCTGCTGGTTTATTCAAGCGGGCGCCCGGACAGAAGTTCAAAGCCGGGCGGCTGCTGGTTTGGCTCATTTGCCTGCTGAATCGACCAGCTCAATGTGCGCGGCGCTGACAGTCACGTCGCGCCGGTCGGTAACCGAGAGGTAAAAGACCAGCGGCCGTTCGGTTGGAAGCCTGGCGGTGACACTGTCGTGGGTGATGGTTGCCGGCACGGTTTTCCACAACCGTTTTTGCCATTCCCCGGAATCGCTGGTGTAGTTCAATTCCGCCTTGGTCACCGGCACCGCGGAACTGAAGGTGGTGGTCGCGACGTCGCCGATGATTCTGACCGGCTGGATCGTGGCTAACGGCTCGCCTTCCTTCAAGACGCTATCCACAAAGCAATCGACTTCGTTGAAGTTCCAAATATGGCCGTGCGGCAGGCGGACTTTCACGGACAGGGTTGACAATGAACCGTCAACCAGTGCGTAGGACTTTTGGTAGCTGTCGAGCGGATAGGCAAAATCGTTGGACCCGTTAAGAAACAGGATGGGGCACGTCGCACCGCTCAAATACCGGGAGGGATCAAAATAATCCACCCATCGTTTTCGCTGGGAAGCACTCATCCGCTCAAACCGTGCAAGCCAGGCGCTGTTGTCATTCAAGAAGCCGCAACCATAAACCGGCACCGCCACTTTGAGGCGGCCATCGATCCCGGCGACGATACAGGTGAGATATCCACCCCAGCTGATGCCAGTGATGCCGATCCGGTTCGGGTCCACTTCGGGTTGGCCGGCCAGAAGCGAATGACCGCGCAGGACGGCGGCGACCGCATGGTAGGTCCACATTTGATCGGCATCGGCGTCGGTGAAATCGCGGAACTTGTTTTCGTCATCCTGATCCGGCCCGCCTTCAGGTAAACGACCCGCCGGGCCATGACCGGCCAGATCCATGGCCAGCGCCGCATACCCGCGTCGCGCCCAATGCTCCGCCCATTCGCGAAACGCTTTGCCGCCGCCGCCATGCACGAGGAGCATGGCTGGGAACGGGCCTTTGCCCTCGGCCGGCCGGGTGTAATAGCCGAAAATCCGGGTCGGCTTTCCGTGGAATGGTTCACCTTCATAATAGACTTCCTGCACCAGGTTGGTGCGCGGACCAAAGGTCGCTGGCGGTACAGCCGCAAGGGCTTTCACATTCCAGGGGCCGGTAAATCTTTGCGGCTCGGTCAACGTGCGGCAGCCCAGCAGGCAGAGCAAAAGCAGGAAGAGCGACGTTCTTTTCATACAATCATAGTTACCAATTCGAACCGGGACAAAAAAAGAGGCCGGGAAATGTTACCTTCCCGGCCTCATGTCTATTGCGTTGAAGTCGGTGTTGACTTCCGATGACTCACCTCATGGAATCGACCAGCGATAGAATTTGGTGCCGGTGGCAGGGATGGTGAGCGGCGAAACCGGTGATCCCGGCACCGGCGTATAAGTCCCGTTGACGGTCGTGGATTCACGCAAGGTCGTGCCGGCGGGCCAGGTGATCGTCACGTTGCTGGCGCCGGAACGAACAATTGTGATGGGGGCGCTCACGGTGGTGGCCGCCGCGTAATGGCTCGCAACCTGAGTGGCCGTCAAGGCCGTGCTATAAATGGCAACCTCATCGACCGCACCGGCAAAATTGTTGGCCCAGCCTTCGCCGGTGCAACCAATCGCCCAGTTGCCATTGGTCACCGTCAGCGCGCCAATGGCCGAGGCGGCAGTGGCCACCTTGGTGCCATTGCGATAGAGATTCCAGTTGGCCCCGTCGTAAGTTCCAACCAGATGGATCCAATTGCCACCACCCAGGTCACCAACCGGGATGGCAAAACTCGCACCGTTGGCCGGAGAAACCACCCCGTCGGTGGATTCGCGCGAACCCACCACATAATTTCCTCCTTCAATCGCAAGGAACACTTCGGTGGTATTGGTCACCGCATTGTCAAAACCTTGCGTGAGGAAATTACTTGGCGTCTGCGGGCCGTGGGAGATGATCCGGGCGGGATCGCCCTGCGTGGCGGCGGGATTGATCCAGGCTTCCAAGGTGATCTGCCCGGCAATGTTCAATCCCGGGGGATTGTTCAGATTGGCCCACTGCTTCAAGCCATCGAGCGGCAATGCCAGATTTGCGGCATCGAAACCGACAAAAGTCGGCGGCCGCGGTCCGGCGATGAGGTTGGTGGTGACAACCTGGCTTGCATTGGCGACAAAGCCAGCCGTACCACTATTGGCCGCCGGGTAATAAGCCGGATCATTGAAACGGAGATAAGTTTTCGGCAACCCCGAGCGCTCGGCACCCGGAACCGCTTGCGTGTTCAAGCCGTCGGTCATTACCAGGGTCTCGTAATTCGTGCCGTAGTTGGCGTTGGTGCCCGCTTGATAATGCGCCAGAATCTGTTCCGGAGTCAGCAGGTAGCCGTTGTAGAACGCCACCTCGTCGATGTCACCTTCATAAGGATTGCTGCCGAGACCGGAAGCGGCATTGTAGCTCCCAATCCCGAGATCGGCGGCGGCCCCGGACGGGGGAAGCACCTCAGGCACCTCTCGATTGGCGGCGTATAGGGCTGCAGGATTTGTGGCCACGGCCACGCCGTCAACATACGCGGTCAAGACCCCTTGCCACTGGTTATTTCCGTTGCCAGCCGGATCGCCATTGTCAATCTCCGGCAACCAGGTAACAACGAGGTGCTGCCATTTTCCGATGGTATAGTCGCCGAGGTTGTAATTGGGATCCTCCGGCGGGAGCTGGCTATTTCCACCGGTCAAGACGTCCTGACCGCTATTCCCGGCACCGCTGAACATGCGGAAATTCCATCCATACCCTTCGCTGATGGGGTACGTCTTGTTTGGGTTACGTTGGAAAATGACCCAACCGGTCCGCCCCGTTCCCCCCACCATGCGGTTGTTGACCGGGCACTGGCCCCCTTGCGTGTCTTGCATCGGGCGCAGCCAGGCTTCGAAGGTGAAAGGTGTGCCCGCACTCGGATTGTTCTCCAGTTTCCACGGAATGGTCGTGGTGGCGTTGCCATTCCGCCGGTGATAGGACGCGGAGCCGTCGTCAGTTCGGCCGGCCAGGGCGCTGGGGCCCGGATGAACCACCTCGGCCGTGTGTGCCGCAATGCCGTTTGCCCGCAAGTCGCCCAGATTAAGGGCCACATCCGGCCCGGGGGCAATTTCGTCCAAACGCAAGTAGGCCACCGGATTGTGCGATTGAATCAGGGTGCTGTAAGGCGTGGTGCGATTGGCGTTGGTTGCATTCTGGTAATGAGCCAGGATTTGCGCCGGGGATAACTTCGTTGCGTAAAAGGCGAACTCGTCCACCGCTCCATACCAAGGGTTCAAGCTGCTATTGGCATTGTTGTAGTTGCCAAGGGCCAGTGCCGGTTGGGGACTCAGGTCGCCAGTCACGGGCGCGTAGCCGGGCTCCTCACCGGTGGCTCCGCCGGTCCATACGTTGGTATTGGCGGCCACACCATCAATGTACATGGTCAACGTTGCATTAGTCACTTCCACCGGATCATAAACCACAACGACATGTTGCCACTTTCCGATCTGAAACGGCACCAAACTCGTTACGTCCAGCCGTCCGCTGGTGCCGATACCGTTGTACATTCGGCAATTCCAACCGACGGGTTCGCTGCCGTTATAAGAGGCATCCGGCTTGCGTTGGAAGAAAACCCAACCGAACCGGGGGCTGGTCAGCGTCCAGCGGTTTGCCAGCGGGGCCATGCCGCTGGCGGATTGATCGCTCGCCGGATAAAGCCAGGCCTCAATCGTAAAGGGTTGCGTGTTCGGCGGGTTAAGCGCCGCGTTGAAAGGAATCTCCGTTCGCGTCGTGAAATCAAAAAACTCGGAACGATTTCCGTCGCCGACAATTGCGCCCGGAAATGGATGAACGACTCCGCCCAGGTCATTGGTTGCGTCGCCGGGCGCACCCAAGCTGCCACTATTCTTGTTGATCAGCGTCCGGTTGGTATTGTCATTTAAGCGATAGTAGGCCTTCGGGCCGTCGGCGAGGACGGTGGATTGATAGTCGGCGCGCGCGACCTGGACCATCAATGCCGGCAGGGCCAACAGTGAGAGCAGAGACGCATTAGTTCGTAGGGTTTTCATTACGGTTACGGGTTTATCGGGTTGGTTTGATGATTGCGGGATAAATTGATCTAAAGGACGGAGGAAGTTGACCAAGCCAAGTAGGAGTTTGACGAATCGGATGTGAGGATGCGGTGACGCCGGCGCGGTCCTCCGGTCCATCCTCGAATAACTGAATTCTAAGTGACATTCTGTTCGCCATTGTGGTTGCTGAGTTCTGAAGTGACTATGAACACTTGAAGGATTTGGTCAACAATAAATTCCACCAACTGCCCGCCCGAAAAGCGCATCGGGTGAATACCGGACGACGCGTCTTTCATGTCAATACTCTGCTACAACGGAAGAGGGGCGGCATTTGCCGCCCCTCTAATTGCAGGTCAGGTGTTCTCGTCGATCGTCAGCCAGCCCTCACCTCAGGATGGCGTCGACGGAAAACCCTTATTTCTCGAGTCGATAGAACTGACTCCCGCTGAGCGGAACGGAAAGTTCCATTTGATCGCCAACCTGGTTCGGCACCCCTGCAACGTTTGACCAAGTGGGGGAGGCAAGGTTGGTGGCCGATTTCAGCTTATAGAACGCCGCCGTCGCAGGCCACCGGATGATTGCATTGGCGCCACTCCGGGTAATTGTGAGCGTAGGCGGCGGGAGGTAGGACGAGGTGACGCTCACCGCAGCCAGATAAGTAACTCTGGTTGCGCCGCCGCCGCCCGTGACCACGGCCAGGAACGAATCACTGAAACCATCATACTTGATGTTATGGACGTTGGGGCCGGTATCGGTGGCAGCACCCGGAACAGCGTCCATGAGGAAGTAGGGAGTACCCAATTGGCTGGGCAGCTTCGCGCCGTTCGTGTCGAAGAGGCTGAACACGTAGGCATTCGGGTATCCCACACTGCTGTTGTTCGCAGTATGGCCGACGATGATTACCCCGCTATCCGGGTCCGCCGCGAGCTGGGGATGGTTTTGCGAGAACGGATTGTTGCCCGTGCCGGTAAAATAAGGCGACTCGGGTCTGGCGGCGGTGAAGGGATAGGTCGGCCCGGCGCCGATGTTGTAGAATGACAGGTTGTTTTCGCCATCGTAAGCGGTGATGAGTTCACCGTTGAATGGATTCTCAAGGGAAGACTGATGCCCTTGGGTGCCGCTGCCCACCGTCAGTCTCTGCTCCTGCCCGCTGACCACCACGCTGCCTCCCGACGGCGTGGTCTGCATTATCGAGCCGACAATCTTGTTTACCAAGCCATTATTGTCGGTGTTCGAGACGTAAAGGAAAACATCCCGCCGCGGCAGATAGACAACGTCGGGATCGTCTTCATCCGAAGCGCCGGAGGCCGGAACCAGATCCAAGCGAGTGGGTGTCGGGGTCAATACGGCGCCGCTCGAACTGAACAAAGCCGCATACACCCCTTCCCCTTCTCCGGCGACCTTGTGCTCGGCGACAACAATGAAGTTGCCGTTCTTGGAACTGACGCCAAGGGCGACATCATCCCAAGACAGCGTGTTGGTGAGCCCATCGTAAACGAAAACGTTGACGAGCGGTTCATTCGCTCCGGCAATGGAATCCGGATTGACACGGGCGATCATCAGCAGATCCGCCGTGCCGTCATAAAGGCTCGCTTTGCCCACGACGTTGTATTGATGGCTGACCGGATTGTATTTCACATCAAGCTTGGGGATCGTCCCACTGCCCGCTCCGCCATTGCCCATAATGAAGAAGGGACCACGCTTGAGGGCCAGCGTGCGCGGATCGTAGAAGTAACCAATGACGACCTCGACCGCAGGGTTGCCGCTGATCGGGTCAGTATAGAGTCCCGAATTATTCTGATCCACGGTGACCACGAGCACTTCGGGTTCGTCGGTGTTCACCGCGAGATTGCCCAAGTTCGGCTTCAATTCACCGACATTTCCAGTTCCGGTGGCCACCACCACGCCATCCTTGCTGCGCAGACGCGGGCCATTCGGCGGCGCCAGGGGGGCTGCGAAATCAACCCACGCGAAGTAAAAGTTGGCGTCGGTCAGATCGGATACTGTGTCGCTGGTTGCCTTGCGGCATTGGACGATGAATTTGCCCGTGCCCGGATTGTATTGATAAGAGAGAAAGGCACGGCTGGCCATCGCCACGCTGGCCCCGGCCTCAAAGTCGGCCACTTGGAGGAGCAATGTGCCGCTCGAGGCGGATTTGCCCGCGATGGCAATTTCGTAGGTGCCCGTGGCCGTGCGCGTCAACGTGAATGCTCCCGCCGAGTGAAGGCTGGCGCCAGTCGTGCCGTTGACATGACCACCGACCAGATTCTGCGCATTGTACGGGACGTAAACGAAGCCGAAGAGGGACTGGCCCGCGACCGCAACTTCGTCACTCGTGAGTGCTGAATCTTCACGAACCGTCACGATCCAGCCGGAAGCTCCCGTGCCCGGATCGTTGGTTGGGGCAACCCCAACAATATTGACGTCGCTGTTGCCATGGGAGGAAGTCGTGAAGATCATGCCATCGGTTTCGGCATTCACCCCAGGCAAACGCAACTGACCGAGTCCCCCATAAGTGCCGCTGCCCTCCGGAAACTCGGTCCACGTCATCAAGCGCGGCGTCAAGCCGGCCGCATGCTGGTTGGCGCTGTCCCACTTGGGCTCCCCGGTTACCGCATCCGGGTTGCCCACATTTCCACCGATCCAGCCACCATCAAACGGAAACCAAGCAACTGAGAAGCTGAAGTTGGCCTCCGGGCTGGCGGCATGCGTGCCTGCGCGTCCCGTCTGGATGTCCAGGCTCCCTTGGGCAAAATTCCCATCGGCCATGCCATAGCCGTAGCCGGAGGATCCTTGCCCCCGGGCGACGGTGGGATAGAAGTCCCCCTCGCCGTCACCCCAATTTATGGGTCCGTTCTGCCGGGCGGTCGGGATGATCACGCCGAGGAGTGCATCGGGCCGCCAAGACTGGTTATAGGCCAGCGCCGCGTCATTGGCTCCAGCAAAATCAATGAAACCCAACCCCAGCGTGCTGGCGTCGGCCGCCGCAGGGTTGGCGGGCGCAAGTCGCATCGCAAAATCGCCGCGGTTGTAACGGCTGATCGTCCAGGGGATTGGACCTTGCCCTTCATAGCTCGCGATTTCCACGTTGCCATTAAAGGTCGTGCTGCCTTTGGCGATTACGTTGATGGCGGAAACGCTGGTATTGGGAAACGCGCCCGGCGCCCCGCCACCCACCGGGACAACGGGCGTCGGTCCGGCTGGAGCAGCGCTCATGGGGGATGCCGCAAGACACGCGGCCAAAAGCGTCAACGATTTGAAGGTTGGGCCACGGGGTATTTGTGCCATTATTTTCATTTTTGTTACGGGTGGTGGTTTGATGATCGTGTGGATAACTTGCCCGGCGATTTACGTTAAAGAACCGGGAGAAAATTTACGAAACCAAGTTACAGACCGAAGACGACAGCGTGAGAAGCTGGTGACAACTTTCCGTTCGAGCAGTTTACCCTCGACCGAGGCAGTTCTGGGTGACAACAAGTTCGCCATTTCGGTTGCAGTGTTCGGGACTGACTATGAACTACCTGCGGATTTGGTCAACGATTTTCTCTTAGGATTTAGCTAAAAACAGACAACCGTCCGCAAGAATCGCAAATTGTCCGGTCCGGACCCTGCCCCCCCACGCGTCATAAAAACCCTGCCGCCGTTTGAATGTGGCGGGCGACAAACGACCACCGACTCACCACCAGAACCCCGGCGCCCCGCCCTGGGTGCGGGGTCGCATGTCATTCCATTTCCGCCACTCGCCGTGGCCGTCAATCATCACCAGATTGCCCCCGGCGGGAAAGCGGCCATCCAAATGGGGGGTCTCGTGCAGGTCATTGCGATTGCCGCTCACTGAGTCCCAGCCCCCAGGATTCTTGGTAAATGTGTTGGTATTGCGCGAAGCTTAGTTGTTCTGGCCGCCAGCGGAAATCGTGGCATCAGCTACCAAGACCTTTTCACTCGACGGCAGAGCCGGGATCACCTGGCTGGACGCGGGGTTCTTCAGCGGCGTGGGAATCAAGGAGGCATTGCAGTTGGACCAAATCAAGGTATAGCTGGCGGCGAAACTGGGTGACGGGGCAAAGGTTTGCGCGTAGCCGATCACGCGAAACTGGCTGCCGGCAAATCCGCTCGCGCCACCCCACAAAACGTCATTGTTCTGTTTGGGGAAGGCCGGGCAGTACATGACATCCCGCTTGGCCCCGTTTTGTAGCATGAGGTCCACCATGGCGACCGGCATGTCCCACAGCCAGTTGCCCGTGGTCATTTGCGGCAGTTTGTCCTTGGAATCCGCCGCGTAGATGTGGATGGCCAGCCCGAATTGCCGCAGGTTGCTCAGACAATTGACCCGCTTGGCCCGGCTCTTGGCCTTGGCCAAGGCGGGCAAAAGCATGGCCGCCAGAATCGCAATAATGGCAATGACCACCAACAACTCGATAAGCGTGAATCCCGGGGTGACACGACGGCGACGGCCGAATGCCAGGTCGGCAGGCAATCTTGTTGCCTTCAATAGGGCATGCTCAGACTGGCAGCGAGGATTCATGAATGGATGGAAGCTAAACCGCCACGCGGAGAGCGTCGATATTTTATTGCTTCCAGCGGAGGAGATCCATTCCAGCAGCGGCTCTGGTTCTCTGCGAATGTTGGTGGCCGCCGGTTCCAGAAGTAGCCGCCGAGGTGACGAGGCGGACAATGGGCAGCAACTTTAAATGAATCCGCCTCCTCATGTCGTCGGCCACGTCGCGGTTTGACGTTTTTGATCGAGCCGTTTAAGGCCTTGATTTCAGCGCCCAGCGGAGCACCGGCTCAATCGCATCCGCCATTCGCACGAAGCCAAGGTCGGTGGGGTGAGTGCCATCCACGGTGGCCTCGCCATCCGTTCCAATCAGCCGGGCTGCCGGCACCAGGAACAATCGCTTTTGTCCGGCTTTGACGAACCGATCGTAAACTTCGCGGAGTCGGGCGTTGTCTTCGACATATCGCTTGTGCCGGGCTTCGACAAAAATGCCATCGGGATAAATGAGGTGTTCAACCAGGACGATGGGCGTGTTTGGATGGGCCGCCCGGAGAATCAGGACGAACCGCTCCAAGCGTTCGGCTACCAGCTCCGCCGTCATGTTCGGCAAGGGATCGAGCACATAAGCGGCTGGGTCCAGTTCGGCGAAAAACTCCGCCAGTTCCGGCTCACAGAGCGCGCTGCCGGAAAACCCAAGGTTGATGGTCGATCGATCAAGCCGCCGGCCCAGGATCGCCGGGTACGCCATGCCGGGTCGCGCCGCGCAGCCGCCTTGCACAATTGACGTTCCATAAAACACGATCGACTTCTTACCCGGCGACCGCGAGGGCGCTATGGACAACTCCACGCCCTTCGGGACGCCAAGGCTCAGCTCTTCAACCCCATTGTAAAGCGGGAGGTAAACCAGATATTCCCGGCGCCCGGGTTTCAGTCCCCGCACCAACACCTGCTCGGTCACCGTTTTTTCCGGCCGGCCGTTCGCCAACCAGTGCCAGCTCCCCTGCTCTTTCACATACAAATCCAGCCCGCTCACCCCGGTCGCCGGCATGTGCGGCATCGCAAGCGTGCTCCGTCGGAGAACCCAACGCGCGGCAATCGTCGGCGCATCCGTCTCGAACCGCACCACCATCCCGGCGGAGTCCTGGCTCAAATTCCAAACGGAGGCGCTCGCGCGATTCTCGGCCCGGGCTGGCAGCCGGTCGTAATAACTCTTCGTGTCCGTCCAGCCTTTGCCTTCAACAAGCAATTCGCGTGCGTCGCGCCACTGCCAGCTTGCAGGTTCATTGGCGGTTTGCGCCCAAGCGGACGCTGACGCCAGCAGCAACGACCAAGCCGCTGTCATTCCGAGAACAGGCCCAGCCTTGGTTCGTGCATTACACCCCCGAACCGTAGCCGCCGACGTGAGGAGGCGGACCTGTAGGCTGTCCCACGCGCACATCGTTTCCTCGGCCGCCGAAGCGCTGTTCTCCGACCCGGCACGTTTTTGGGCTTTCGTTATCAACGCGCCGGATTGGAGATCAACGCTCGGGTTCACGGGCAACAGAAAGCGTCCGACCCGGTTCAGATTCATGGCTGCGCTGGGTTTCATAATGGCAAAAACGTAATCAGCCCGCCCGCATGTCACAATTGGATTCCTCGCAACGCAACTTCTTGGGAGCACTCGTAAATGAACGGCGACCAGGGCTCTGACCGTCGCGGCTCCGTTGCTACTTGGGGGTTGGTCGCTTCGGGTTTTCATCCAACTCGAAGTGCTCCAACAGCCACCGGCAGTTGACGACTTTTTCCACCAGATCCAGCGGCAGATAAAAATACTGGCAGGAAGGTTCGAAGCCGATATGTGCGTCCTGCTGCACGAGCGTGAAGAGCTGACGGGCCAGCGCGATCTCGGACTCCAATCGACGTTTCATCTCTTGCCGCAACCGGTGGCGTTCCGCAGCGGGCAGCGACTCGCCCGACTTGGCGAGCGTATCCCGAGCCAGGACAAAGGCTGCCTGGTTGGCCACTGACTCGAAGTGGAGGGCCGCCGCCTGGGCGAAGCGTAAATCTGCGGCAACCTCGGCCTGGCGTCCGCGCGGTGTCGCCTCCACGGCCAGCGCCAATTCGGCGATCCCCGCCCGCCAGCCTTCAACCACCTTTTCGAACTGTCTGATGAAAACTTCGGGGGGATACGGGCCGCGCCAGCCGTTGAGGTCGTCGTACGGCAATCCCCACATCGTTGCACTGTAACCAGTCTTCGTCGGATAAAGCGGATTCGCCGGCCCCCATTGCACCGGCGAGGTATAGACCACGCTGATGTGAAACGGGTACTGCCGAAAGCCACCACTCATCATCGTCCAGGCCTGGCGCGCATGGGGAGCGCCCTTGGGCCCAAATCGTTCCCGGGCCACCGTCTCGAGGGAAGTGGCGATGTCCGCCCCCGTTGACTGGCTGATCTCCTGGGCGAGTCGGAAGTTCGGCGAAGGATAACCGCCCATCGTCCAGCCGATCAACATGGCGTCAAGTTTCTGCGGCACGAGATTGCGGCAATGCTCGGCCACCAGATCCATCACCGGCAAATAGGGAATGCTGGCCAGCTCACAGGTATTGTTGAACTGAATCTCGGTGCCCCGTTGCAAACCCGCCGCCGCCGCGAGCGGCCAGTGCAGTAGCGCGCGGGGGCCGGGGCCAACCGCCGAAATCGAATACTCGCCGACCTTGCTCTGAACGCCGCCGCGTTCGATCGGCAGATTCCATTCGCTGACGGACATTAGGCAAACCGGTTTGGGCAGCTTCGCGATCATGTCCGGCGCTTCGCCATGCCCACGCCAACCCCAATCCGACACGAGCACTTTGGCCTGGGGATTGCCCCGATGCACCCCCGCCTCAATGACGGCGTTGACTTCCGTGATAATGTCCGCATCGCTGCGAGACCGGCAACGAGGGCAAGCACTCCAGCCGCCATGCGAGGCGCAGCTCGTCAGGTTCTCGGAGGCCGTGATGGTATAGACACCGGCCAGGCCGGGCACGTCGCGGAACACATGCTCCAGCGCATCGCCCATCCACTTCCGGACAGCAGGGTGGGACGTGCAGATCGCGGTGAGCTCGCCTTCGCGAACACCCGCCATCTCCGGCCGGTCCTTGAAGAAACTGGCGGGCATCGCGCGTGGCTCGTTCAAATAGAGATAGACGCCGATGCCGTATCGCCGGGCCCGCTGCACGAGCGCCCGCAAATTCGCGAGCCGGCGCTCGTGGTCATTTCCGAATTCTGGAAACTCCGATCCGCCCGGCGCGAGATCGCGCAATACGCCTTGCAGCCAGACGCCGTTGATCCCCACCGCCGCGAGCCGCTGGAGCAACCCGTCGGGATAAGGATTCAGATCCGGGTTCAGCAAGGGATCGCCATAAACCGCCACATAGGAATAAACCAGCCGCTGTTGTTCATCCGCGATCGGCGCGAGGGACTTGACGTCACGACGCAATGGTTCGGCCAGCTGGCGCACGAAGTCGAAACGAGGGACACCGGGCCGACGGACCGTTGCGCCAAAATCCGCTTTGACCACGCGGCGAATTCTGGCCGCTGCAAGCTTTGCGGCTTTATCGGGTGCTTGGTAGCGGAGCGGCTCGCAGACCGGTTTCAGCCGGCCAAGTTTGATCCAGAGGAAATCCTCCTCCCGCAGGGTGAAAGCGAGCCGCTCCGGCGTCCATTCTAGGAGCTGGAGCAACTGTTCGTACGGCAGCAGGTGCCAGTTGCGGCGAATGATGGTGGCATACCCCCGCTTCATCATTTCCGGTGGAACTCTCGGCATCGGCGGCAAGCCCATGGACTCGGCAACTGCAGTGACATTGCGCTCCGTGGTGCCCAGGATATCCGCCAGCTTCACGGGTGGGACGACATTCCAGTTCCGCCAGATGAACTCGTGGACGCGATCGGGAAAATACGGGCTACTGAGTGCGGGACGCCCGTCGCCGCGCGGCAAAACTGAATCTTCGCCCGCACCTCGAACTTCCCAGGGCCCAGCAATCACAACTGCGATCCACAGCCCGAACCACACGCCCCGGTGAATCCGGGTGGTGGCCCGCAGTTCTGATTTTGCCGTTGCCCAGTTCATGGCGGCTCTCAGGTTCCGTTGGTCTCCGTAATCGTTGAATCGCGGCGAGCGCTTCGTTCTCACCGGGGTAATTTGTCCCAGCCCGACGTCGTTGCGACGCACCTTAAGTTTTTTTGCTTGTCCCCGTCAAACGGGCAATCAACGTTTTGTCCGTGATGCAAACACCGATGCCTTCCGACTTCCTTGCCCGCCTCAAAACCATTTCTCAGAGGGCAACGGTGATCACATGTTTGCTCGCGATCACCAATGGGCAGGCGCAGCCCGCAGGGACTTCCCCCGTGAGCGTGAACCCGCTGACGGCGCTGACGCAACTCTCCGAGGCCCAAACCCGCCGGGTATCCAGCACCAGCGCCGACATAAAGAGCAACGGCGATTCCCGCGCGATCAAGGAAGGCGAAACCCTTGTGCTCGCCGAATTGACCGGCCCGGGCGCCATCACACACATCTGGAACACGATCGCCGCGCAGGATCCGTTTGCCGGTCGTTCGCTCGTGCTGCGGATTTATTGGGACGGGATGGAAAAACCGAGTGTCGAGGTGCCGCTGGGGGATTTCTTCGGCGTGGGCCACGGCGCGATTGCCAACTTTCATTCGTTGCCGGTGAGCGTTTCGTCCTACGGCCGCTCGCGGACTTGTTTCTGGCGGATGCCGTTTCGCAAAAGCGCAAAAGTGACCCTGACCAATGAGGCGCGCGGCTATGGTGAGGTGGAGGTCTATTACTACGTTGACTGGGAGAAGCTGCCGAGCCTGCCGGAGGACGCGCTCTACTTTCACGCCCGTTACAACCAGGCGTTCCCGGCGACACCCGGCGATTACACGATCCTGGAAACCAAAGGTCGTGGCAACTACGTGGGCACGGTCTATTCCGTGCACCAGGTCAAGACCGGCTGGTTTGGCGAAGGCGATGATCATTTCTACATTGATGGCGAAACCACGCCGTCTCTGTGTGGAACTGGGACCGAGGATTATTTCAATGACTCATGGGGTTTCCGGCCTTTCGTCGCCCCCGCCCACGGTGTGACGTTGTACGAAGGTGTCTTCGCCGGGGATCGGCTCACAGCTTACCGCTGGCACTTGTCCGATCCCGTGCATTTTACGAACTCCTTGAAATTCTCCATCGAACATCGCGGCAGTGTGGTGACCGATGAGGGCAAGAAGCTCTCGTCCTCCGGCGAGCGGCCGGATTGGGTCAGTTCCGTGGCGATGTGGTATCAGACGCCGCCGGTCGCGAATGCAGCCCCGTTGCCGCCGGCCGCCAACCGCATCGCCCCGTATCGCGTGCTCCCCGCGAAAGCGTTGACCTTTCGCGCGGAACCGCCCGCAACGACAAAGCAAGAGGAGGAGGGCTTGATCTACACGCCGGGCAAACCGGAGGCGCAGATCGAATTTGATTTCGACATCGTCGAACCGGGCCGTTACCAGGTCGCCGCGGTGCTGATCCTCTCGCTGGCCAGCGCGCGCTATCAACCGATGCTCGACGGCCAGCCGGTCGGGCCCGAACTGGATCTTTGTGTGTTGGAGGAGGACTGGACGTGGTTCAGCTTCGATCTCCACGATTTGAAGCCCGGCAGGCACACACTCAAGTTCGCCGGGCGGGGCGCATCACCCCACCAAAGAACGAAAGCACCGCCGCGTTTCGCGTTCGGCCTAAACTCGATCGTGCTGCTGCGGCTGGAGGACATGAAGGGTTACCAATGAATCCCCAACGGTATTGCCGTATTCCGGTGGTCAAATTGCCGGTCCTCATCGGTATGGGACTTCTGCTTACCATCCCCGCAATCGCAGGCAGCGGACCGGCCATGATTTGTTACTCCGCACAACCGAACCCCTATTTCAACGACCACGCCGCCGAGATCAAAAAGTTTTACGACGGATTTTTCTTTTCAATCGGGAGCTGGGAGAACACGGCGCAGCGATTTCTTGGGCTCGAGGGTCGCGGCCCCGGGAATCCGGCCTGGCTTGAAGGGACAAAAGCAAATCTAGCCGCGCTGCGCCGGGCGGGGGTGACGGAGAACTTTCTGACGGTTTACTTCTCGGACAGCGGGGACTGGCCCTCGGCGGAAACTCTCCTTTCCCAGACTTACGCCCGAAAAATGGCGACGGAGTTTTCCGCCATTGGCCAGGTCGCGAAGGAACTGGGCTTCCGTGGCGTGTGCGTCGACGTCGAATATCCATATTTGCGTTACTCGATCGACCACAAGATTTACAGCTACACCAATTATACCGTCGGCGACTTGCTGGCCGCTGCTCGCCGCCAGGGTCACGATTGCACGGTCGCAATCCTCGACGCGTTTCCCGACGCGCCGATCATCCTGCTGCCCGGGTCTTTGCGCGGCCGGCCGATTGGCGAAGCGTTCCAACTCGGGATGCTCCAAGCCATGGCCGAGCGGGACGCGACCGGTGGTTTGCATCTCGGGGTCGAGTACACTTATTGCCTCCACGATCCCGTCACTGCGCTGGCGACGACTCGCTTCGAAGACCCGGGCATTCCGTATCTCACCGACACCAAAACCGCCGATTATTGGCGGCGGCGCTGTACCGTGGCCCCCGGCGTGTGGCCAACCCACATGATTGAAACCGGCGGCAAGGATTACCCGCTGCAGCCTTGGAAACAGGAGATCGCCGAGCTACGCCAGCAGATGGCCATTCTCCGGGCCGCAGCCAAACGGTATGTCTGGTCGTTTTCCGGCCTGCCCTCTTGGTATGCCCACACCCCCGCGCTCGAAAAAGAATACGGGTTGACCAAACAAGACCTGAAGCGACCGGACATCGACTTGCGCGACTGGCATCAGCTCCTCGCGGACAAACCCGAACTGAAATCCTCCCCGCTCCAGCCGGTGCTGGACAAAATCCGCCGGTTCGATCGCGGGCGCATTTCCGGGGAAGAACTCTGCGATGCCTTTGGCACCCCGGGCCGCTGGTGGGTGCTGGGTCTGATGGGAAACCCGCACACGCAGCCGCAATTCGCCGCGATGGAAGCGCTGGAAAAACCGATCAGCCCGCGCACCGCCTACAATGGGCGGGATGGTGCGGTGCGGTGGTTCGCACACGACAATCTTGACCCGCGTGGCGTCACGTCGTGCATCGGCGTCTTTGATTACCGAAATACCGACAACTCTGCGGCGCACTTTGTTTCGATTGTGCAAAGTCCGTCCGAGCGATCCGCCTTCCTGCACGTCGGCTGGGATGACGGCATCCGGGTTAAACTTGGCGACCAGGTGATTTTTGATGGGAGCGATTATCCGCCGCGCGGCAAAGGCATGCTTTATCGCGACAAGCACCAGTTCGAGAAGCGCGTCCCGTTCACGCTGCCCAAAGGCAAATCACAACTGTCTGTTACCAGCTTGAACTCGCACGGTGGCTGGGTTTTTGCCCTTCGAATCACCGGCGAAAACGATCTCCCCTTCCAGGATGTACGATTCCGTCTGGAATGAGATTCACCTCAGTTCCGACCGGCTATGGTCGCTTGGCAGTCGGGGCCGCGGGATGCTTCGCCTTCGGTTCGGCCCGGCTGCCAACAAACGCGTAGTCCGCGCACGCGGCTCGATCCAACTTGCACCCGTCAGAAGTCCCGACTTTTCATCCAGGTCCAGGATGAGGACGAACGCCTTGCAATGTTTTGGGTGAAAGCAGGTTGGTTCGCACTGCGCACCGTGAAACTGGATCCTGGGTAGAAGGCGATCTGAATCCCGCTTGACGAGAGCGGCAGCCAAGCACAAATTTTCGCCATGATGAAGCACGAAAACCAACCTAATGACCTGGGTCGCGGACAAGAAGCCGACGCCAAGGCCGGCTTTACCCTCATTGAACTGCTGGTAGTAATAGCCATCATCGCCATCCTGGCGGCGATGCTGTTGCCGGCGCTATCCAAATCCAAGACCAAGGCGCAGGGGATTTACTGCATGAACAACACCCATCAACTCATGCTGGCCACCACGCTTTACGCCAATGAATTTTCGGACTTGCTGCCACCCAACCCGGATGATGGCAATACCACACCCGGTTACAATTGGGTTGGCGGGAGCGCCGGTATCGGCGGGGGCAACGAGTATGACCCCAACATCCTGAAGGACCCGACCCGTTCGCTTTTGGCGCCGTATCAAGGCAAAAACGTTTCGATTTATCACTGCCCGGCGGACAACCGCGTGCCCGGTGCGCCCAACGGTTTTTCGGCGACCGACCCTGCTTTGCGGGGCACGCGGATCCCAAATGCACGCAGTGTCGCGATGAGCCAGGCCGTGGGCACCAACCCGTATCGGAGAGGAACGGTACCCGTCGATGGGCCGTGGCTGGATGGCAATCATGGCCACGTCGCCAACCAGAAGTGGTACACCTACGGCAAGCTCGGCAGCATGATAAACCCCGGTCCCGCGAATACGTTCGTGTTTGTGGAT